>JANWLS010000107.1 GCA_025450765.1 Vicinamibacterales bacterium
GGCCAGGCCGGAATCGGCCGGCTCGGTGCGCTCGACAACGGCTTCGAAGTCTGTCTGGTATGGCGCCGTGTAGTACAACCGTTCGGTCACGAAAACGCCCCCGCCACGTCCGGCCAGACCGGCAGCTCGAAGTAGAAGGTCGCGCCTCCCCACTCGTTCTGCTGATATCCGATCGTGCCCCCGTAGGAATCGATGATGCCGTAGCTCACCGAGAGGCCGAGGCCGGTCCCCTGGCCGACCGGGCGCGTCGTGAAGAACGGCTGAAACAGCTTCGGCTGATCCGCCGCCGTGACGCCAGGCCCGTTGTCGGCGACCTCGAGCCGAACCGTCCCGCCGGTATCGCGCACGCGGAGGCTGATCCGGCCCGGCCGACCCGCCTCCGCGATCGCCTGTTCGGCATTCGTCACGAAGTTCAGCACGACCTGCTGGAGCTCCGCAAAGCCAGCGATCACGCGCCGATCCGAGTCGATCTCCACTTCGCAGACGACATCCTCCGGGCCTGCCTCCCGCGCGCGAAGCTGCAAGGCGGCGGAGACGACGTCGCCGAGCCGGATTTCCGACGAGGGGCTCGCCTCCTGCCGGGCGAACCGCGACAGGTTCCGGATGATGTCGCGAGCGTGGGCGCTGTGCTGCTCGATGAATCGGAGCTCCTGGCGCGCGGAGACCGACAGCGTGGGATCGCGCACCATCAGCTCCGCCGTGCCGACGATCGCCTGGAGAGGATTGTTCAGCTCGTGGGCGATGCCGGAGACCAAAAGGCCAACGGCCGCGAGCCGCTCCTGGCGCACGACCTGGTTCTGGAGCACCTGCACCTGCTGTCGCGCACGGCGTTCACGTTCGATCTCCAGGTCGAGCGCCTCGCGCGTCTTCCGCAGGTTCTCGGCCATCGTCGTGAACGCCTCGTGCAGGCGGCCGAGCTCGAGACTTGGCGACGGCATCGGCGCGGGGGGCTGCAGATCGCCTCCGGCGATCCGCTGCGCCGTGGCGGTGAGGGCCGCGATCGGCTCGCTGATGCGCCGCATCATGTACAGAGCCAGCAGCACCGTCGCGAGGACCGCCGCGATCGTGATGGCCAGGTTCCGCCGCCAGAGCGGCCGGGCCCGGTCGAAGGCGACGTACGTCGGAATGCCGACGCTCAGGACCCACGGCCCGCGCGCAATCACGGCGTTGCCGAAAATGTTCTCGACACCGTCGAGGCCTTTCGTGACGGTGATGCGCGGCACGGCCGACGGCGGCAGCGGGTGCGGGGTGATCAACATGCCGACGTACTTGTTCACGTCGCGATTGCGCGTGAGCACGCGCCCGTTCCGATCCGTCAGCGTGACGATCGAGCCACGCGGCAGCGGAATGGACGCGAAGACGCGCTGCAGCGACAGCAGATTGAGGGACAAGTCGAGGACGCCGCCAATCGAGCCGTCGGCATTCGGAATCGGATAGGCCAGCGCCACCGTCGGCTGGCCGATGAGCGGATCGATCTCGTAATCGCCCACGCACGGCCGTCCGGTGCGCGCCACGGCGCCGGCGCACGGCTCCGCGTAGCGCTCGGGCACCGTGCCCTGGGCGGGGCGGGCCGACGCGCGAATGAGCCCCCCGGTATCCGTCGTCACGATGTTCAGCAGCAGGGGACGGTCGGCCACCATGGATTGCAGCAGCTCGGGGCCTTCCACACCATCCAGCGCGCGCGCGTGGCCGTAGCGTCCCAGGCTCGCGGCCAGCAGGTCGAGTTCGTTGAGCTGCTGATTGAGATAGGCCTGTTCGGCCGAGACGATCGCTTCGGTCTGCTCGCGGAGATCGGCCTCGCGCTCGTCAAACGTCTGGCTGGCCGACCAGATCACGGCCAGGAACAACGGCAGGATGAGCACTACGGCCCCAAGCAGGACCTGCCGCCGAAGCGGTTGTCGCGAAAGCAGCTGTCGCACGGATTCGGGAATTGTAGGGCAAGCAGCGCGCGAAGTCATCCCCGCCCGGCGGCGGGGCGAACGGCCTCAGCGTCCGGCCGGGTCGCGGACGCCGGCCTGCTCGAAGCCGCGTGCGCGCAGGCGGCAGCTATCGCACGCGCCGCACGGCCGGCCCGCCGGATCCGGATCGTAGCAGCTCAGGGTCAGCCCGTAGTCCAGGCCCAGCGCGACACCACGCCGGATGATCTCCGCCTTGGTCATCTCGAGCAGCGGCGCGTGTACGCGAAAGCGCGCGCCTTCCACGCCCGCCTTGGTGGCGACGGCGGCCAGTTGCTCGAAGGATTCGAGAAAGGCCGGACGGCAGTCCGGGTAGCCGGAGTAATCGAGCGCGTTGACGCCGAGGAACAGGTCGCGAGCGCCAACCACCTCGGCCCACCCCAGTGCGAGCGAGAGAAACACGGTATTCCGGGCGGGAACGTACGTAATCGGGATGTCGGGGGCGTCGAGCGGCCGGTCGTGTGGGACCTCCAGGTCGGCCGTCAGGGCCGATCCGCCGATCCCCGCGAGATCGACGGCAATCTCCAGGTGCTTCGTCACGCCGAGATCACGCGCGACGCGCCGGGCGGCCTCGAGCTCCAGGGCGTGCCGCTGGCCGTAGCGGACGGTCAGGGCGTACAGCGAGAATCCTTCGGCGCGCGCCATCGCCGCGGCGGTGTAGGAGTCGAGACCGCCGCTCAGCAGGACAATCGCCGGGCTGCTCATGCGCTAGACGCCTCGGGTCTCGGCGCCCCAGATATACTTGTGCACCTGAAGCTGCAGGCGGACCGGCAGCCGGTCGGCGAGAATCCAGGCCGCGAGCGCTCTCGGCTCGAGCTCGCCGTGTACGGGTGACATCAGGACCGCTCCGCATCGGCCGACCAGGCTATGCCGCTCGATGACGCTCCGCGCGTACTCGTAGTCCCCGCGGTCGGCGATGACGAACTTCACCTCGTCGTTCGCCGTCAGCCCATCGAGGTTCGACCACGCCATCCGGTGCGCCTCGCCGCTGCCGGGGCACTTCACGTCGATGATCCGCACGACCTGCGGCGGCACGCGATCGATCGGCCGGTGCCCGCCGGTCTCGACAAGCACGGTATGCCCGTCCTCCACGAGCTGCTCCATCAGCGGGTAGACGTCGGCCTGCAACAGCGGCTCGCCGCCGGTGATCTCGACGAGCGGGCAGTCGTACCCGCGAACAGTCTGCAGCACCTCGTCCAGGCTCATCTTCCGGCCTTCCGTGAAGGCGTACGGCGTATCGCACCACCGGCAGCGGAGATCGCACGCGGTGAGGCGCACGAACACGCACGGCCGGCCGGCGTAGGTCGACTCGCCCTGGACGGAATGGAAGATTTCGTTGATGGTGAGCATGGATCGACTTCAGGCCACGGGCTGCGGGCTACAGGCCGTCTCTCATTCTACCCTCCAGTACAATACGGCCATGATCCGCATCGGCACCTCGGGCTGGAATTATCCGACCGGGCGCGGCACCTGGAACGGGATCTTCTATCCGGCGGATCGACCCAGGGATTTTGACGAGCTTTCCTGGTATGCCGAGCGGTTCGACACGGTCGAAGTCAACACGACGTTCTACGGGCAGCCGCGGCCCGAGGTCGCCCACAGCTGGGTGCGCCGGACGCCCGCCGGCTTCGTCTTTTCGCTGAAGCTGTACCGGAAGTTCACGCACCCCGAGATGTGGAAGCAGGTGGCCGTGAAAGGCGTGCCGAAGGACGAGATTCCCGCTGGCGTGCTCGACGAGCTCGCACGCGTGACGCGCGCCGACGTCGACGCGTTCCGCGAGGGGATCGATCCAGTGGCTTCTGCCGGCAAGCTCGGGATGCTGCTCGCGCAGTTCCCTCCGTCATTCAAGGACACGCCAGCCAGCCGCGACTACCTCGCCTGGCTGCTGCGCACCTTTGCCGCCTATCCCCTTGCGGTGGAGCTGCGCCATCGGAGCTGGAGCGACCGCGTGGGCGAGACGCTCCAGTTGTTGAACGGGTTTCAGGCCGCGTGGGTGCAGATCGACGAGCCGAAGTTCCGCTTCTCGATCCGCCAGAACGATCGGCCGAACATTCCAGAGGCGTATTACATGCGCCTGCACGGCCGGAACGCGGACGCGTGGTGGCGGCACGAGCACGCCGAGGAGCGCTACAACTATCTCTATTCAGCGGCGGAGCTCGACGACTTCGCGGGCACGATCGACGCGGCAGACCCGCTCGTGAAGCAGGTGTACGTCTACCTGAACAATCACTTCTCCGCCAAGGCGCCGGCCAACGCGCTCATGCTGAAACGCCGGCTTCGACTGCCCGTGACCGGGGCGTACCCGCCGGCGTTTCTCGAGCGCTATCCCGAGGTGGCGGAACCCGCGCCCGCTACTCCGTCCCCGGCTTCACGGTCATCTTCTTGATGATGTCGCCCACCTGGATCCTGGCCGGCACGTCCTCACCCGAGATCACCTGGCCGAAGACCGCGTACTTGCCGTCGAGCGGATGCTGCGGCGCCAGCGTCACATAGAACTGGCTGTCGGCCTTGGCCGGATCGCCCGCGTGCGCCATCGCCACCGCACCCTTGATGTGCGTGAGCTTCTTGCTGATCTCCGCGACCCCAATCGGATGGCCACTGCCGCCCGTTCCCCACAGGGCGCGCTTGCTCATGTCGCGGCTCTGCGGATCGCCGACCTGGATCACGAATCCCGGCACAACGCGATGGAACCGGAGGCCGTTGTAGAAGCCCTGCTTGGCGAGGGCGATGACATGCGCCACGGTCTTGGGCGCCTCGGCCGGATAGGTCTTGATCTCGAAGGTGCCCTTCGTGGTTTCGACGACGAGGATCGGTCCCTTTTCGGTCGGAATCTGATCCTGGGCCGACGCGGTCGCCAGGCCGGCGGCGAGCATGGCCACGACCGCCAGGGCGGTCAACGCTGCGCGAGACACTTTCTTCATTTTGAGGATCTCCTGTTGGTTCGATTAGGCGACGCGAGTGGTGGCGCGCCGCCGGACGACTGCCGGACGGGCGCGCCGCGTGACGCCGAGGCGCGGACACTGCGCCTCGATGGGACACTCGCCGCAGCGCGGATACACCGGCCGGCAGACATTCTGTCCCCACGTCACGAAATACAGGTTGATGTACGGCCACCATCGCTGGTGCACCGCGCGATAGAGCGCCTGTTCGGTCTCCTCGGGCGTCCGCGTCCGGACCCAGCCGAGGCGGTTCGACAACCGGTGCACGTGCGTGTCGACGCAGATGTTCTCTTGGCTCTGGTGCGCCAGGATCAACACGAGGTTCGCCGTCTTGCGCCCTACGCCCGGCAGCGTCAACAGCTCCTCCATCGTCGACGGCACGCGGCCGCCGTAGCGGTCGATCAACTGCCGGCAGGTGGCCTTCACGAAGCGGGCCTTGTGACGATAGAAGCTGACAGGGTAAATCAGCCGTTCGATCTGCCGCACGCCGAGGGCGGCCATGGCCGCGGGCGTCGGCGCCGCCGCGAACAGCCGCGTGGAGGCGGCGAGCGTGGTCGCATCCTTGGTGCGCGCCGAGAGCAACGTGCCGATGAGGACCTGGAAAGCGTCCTCCTTGTCGCCGGCGAGCTTCTCGATGGCGGGCAGTTCGAGCCCGGTGATGGCGCGGGCGAGCTGCTTCAGGACGGTGTTGACGGTCTTGCTTCCCGGGGTCATGGAACTGGCGTGACCGGCGCCTTGCCGGCCAGGACGGCGAGCACGTTGCTGGCCGCGAGATCGGCCATCGCCGTGCGCGTTTCGGTGGTCGCGCTGCCCAGGTGCGGCACGAGCAGCACGTTGTCCATGGCCAGCAGATCCGGGTGGACCGCCGGCTCGTTTTCGTACACGTCGAGAGCGGCGCCCGCCAGCAGATGCTGCCCCAGCGCCCAGGCCAGGGCGGCCTCGTCGACCACCGGGCCGCGCGCCGTGTTGATCAGCCACGCCGATCGCTTCATGCGCGCGAGCGCCCGCTTGTCGATGAGATGGCGCGTGCTGTCGATGAGCGGGACGTGCAGCGACACGACGTCCGAGGTCGTCAGCAGCCGGTCCAACGACATCTGCTCGGCCCCGGCGACGCCTGCGACCTGGTCGTCCGCGTAGGCCACGCGCATGCCGAACGCCGGAGCACGCGCGGCGACCGCACGCGCAATGCGCCCCATCCCGACGAGGCCGAGCTGCTTGCCGCGCACGTCGCTGCCCAGCATGAAGTCGAGCGCCCAGCCCTTCCAGGTGCCGCTGCGGACGACGCGCTCGCCTTCCGAGATGCGGCGGGTGAGCCCGAGGATCAACGCCCAGGTGAAATCCGCGACCGACTCGGTGAGCACGTCCGGCGTGTTGGTCACCACGATGCCGCGCGCCCGTGCCGCCGCCACGTCGATATTGTTGTAGCCGACGGCGATGTCGGCCACGATCTTCAGGCCGCGCCCGGCATCCAGCAGCTCGCCATCGATGCGATCGGTGAGCAGGCACATCAGCGCCTGCTTGCCGCGCACGCGCGAGAGCAGCTCGTCGCGCGGAATGGCGGACTCACCCGTGTAGAGGTCGATGTCGCACGCAGCCTCGAGCCGCGCGATGACCGACGAGGGAAGACGACGGGTGATGAGGAGGCTCGGTTTGGTGGTCATGAGTCCAGGTCGACGCGATCCACGATCCCGACGATGGCGGCGTCGACCGGGGCGCCGTGCTGGTGGATGGCGTCGCTCGCGGCGCGCCCTTCGAGCACGATCAACACCCGCTCGTGCACGCCCGCACCGACGCCGTCAACGGCCAGCAGTGCCGTGCCGCGCGGCGACCCGTCCAGCATCAGGGGCTGCACCAGCAGCAGCTTGGCGCCCTCGAACTTCCGATGCTTCTGGGTGGAGACGACGGTGCCGATGACGGAGGCTAACAGCATTACTTAAGCTTGCGCTGGGGCCCGGCCTGCTGGCGACATTCGGCTCATTCGACGTCCCAGTGGTCGACGATGCCGACGATACCGGCGTCGATGGGCGCCTCGCGCGGGTAGAACGGAAAGCTCGCTTCCTTGCCGCGGACGAAGAACACTTCTTCGCCGACGCCGGCCCCGACCGCATCCACCGCGACGAGGGGGCGGCCGACCGGCTCGCGCGCGGGCGTGATCGGCTTCACGATGAGGAGCGTCAGTCCTTCGAACGAGGGCTCCTTTCGCGTCGCCACCACGTCGCCGATGACACGAGCCAGCTGCACAGGGGCCTACTCCTGAATCTCGATCGCGTCGACGATGCCCACGATCGCGGCGTCGACCGGGCAATCCTTGAGACCGGAGGCCATGCGCGCGGAGCTCCCGCTGACGATGAGCACGGTCTCGCCGCTGCCGGCGTCGACCGTGTCCACCGCGACCAGGTAATTGCCGTCGAGCTTGCCGTGCGGATCGATGGGCCTGGCGATCAACAGCTTGTTGCTGACCAGGCGCGCATCCTTCCGGGTCGCGACGACCGTACCGAGCACTTTCGCCAGGATCATGAGAGAGGAACGGCGCGCCTAGCCCTTCGCGTTCGCCTTGCCGATCGGCAGCGCGTCTTCGAGATTGGCGTGCGGGCGCGGAATGACGTGCACCGAGACGAGCTCGCCGACCCGGCGCGCCGCCGCGGCCCCCGCATCGGTCGCCGCCTTGACGGCCGCGACGTCGCCGCGCACGAGCGCCGTCACGTAGCCGGCGCCAATCTTCTCCCAGCCGACGAGCGTGACCTTGGCGGCCTTGACCATTGCGTCGGCGGCCTCAATCATCGCGACCAGGCCCTTGGTCTCGACCATCCCGAGCGCCTCACCCATGGGTATCTCCTTCAATGAAGTTTGCGGCGGGGCCCCACCCCCACCGCCTGGCCACGCGCACACAACGCGCGCGGATCATTGCCCCGTCCGGGCTGCGTCCAGCAATCGCGGCGCACGACGCGCTATTTCAACGCTCTGACGGCATCCTCGATCAGGGCTGTGAGCTCGCCGTATGTTAACCGAATTTCGGCATCCTCGCGCGGCGGCGTGCAGCCGCACGGAATCCCTGGACGATCCGGCACCAGGCGGCGGCCGCCGCCCGGCGGCGCCTGAATGACCTGGCAGCTCGCCTCGCCGCCCTCCGCCGGCGGCTGGTCTTCGGCGCAAATCGGCGCGGGCGAGGCGATCCCGTACATCCCGCGCAGGCCCTGCAGCCGGCCGACCTCTTCGCGCGAGAGCAGGTGTTCGCGTCCGAGCAACCGCGCCACGAGACTGATCTTCGCGAAGTGCTCGATCGTCTCCATCTTGTAATACGCCCCGAACAGATCGACACCCGCGGCGAGCGCGCCGTGGTTGGCGAGCAGCAGGCCGTCGTGCGCCTTGATGTATTGCCTGACGGCGTCGGCGAGCTCCGGCGTCGACGGCGTCCCGTACGACGCAATCGGAATGCTCCCCAGCGTCGTCACGACTTCCGCGAGCACGGCGCGATCGAGCGGGATGCCGGCCACCGCGAACCCGGTGGCGAGCGGCGGGTGCGCGTGGACCACCGCCTGGATATCGGGCCGATTGCGGTACACCTCGAGGTGCATCAGGAGCTCGGAGGAGGGCGACCGCTCGCCGGCGAGCTTCCGGCCCTCGAGGTCGGTGACAACCATCATGTCCGGCGTCATGTCGCGCTTCGAAACGCTTTTCGGCGTTGCGAGGACGCGATCGCCCGGGAGCCGGACGCTGATGTTGCCGTCGTTCGAGGCGACGTAGCCGCGCTCGTGGAGACGATGGCCGATCTCCACGATGTCGGCGCGCAGGCCCTGTTCAGATCGATCCATCATGCGGAGCGCTCACGATAGCGGTCGCGACACCGTTCCGAACAGAAATAGACGTCCCCGAGCGCGACCGCACGCGAGGGGACGACGAAGGTGCCGCAGACCGGATCGCGCACCATCTGGACGCCGCGCGCCGGCGGTCCCGATCGACGCGCCGGGCCGTTGGCCCCATCGACCACACCGGACAGAAACTGCCGAACCGCGCGCGCGAGCAGGAGGCCGAAGATCAGGAGCAGCGCGACACGGAGCATGATGCCGCCCGTCTACGAGCCGGGATTCGTGCCAGGATGCGCCGACCGCATGCCGTCGAGCGCCTGCTTGGCCGCCTGGCCTTCGGGGCTGTCCGGCGCGATCGCGATGAGCTGCTGCCAGGCCTTGGCGGCGCCCGCCATGTCCTGCTTCCCGAACGCCCGCACGATGCCGACGTTCAGCAGTGTCTTGAGATGCTTCGGATCGATCGACAGCGAGTGCTGGAACTGCTTGAGCGCCTCGTCTGGCTGATTGACGTAGTAGTAGCTGACGCCGAGATCCGTGCTCACGTTCACGTCGCGTGGATTGAGCGCGAGCGCCTCCTTGTACCACCGGATCGCGTCCTGATACTGCTGGGCGTCGAAATACATGTTCGCCAGCTGGATCCGCGCCGCGACGTCATCCGGGTGATCGGCGGCCTGCGTGGTGAGCGCCTGCACCTGGCTCGTGTTGAGGGGGACCGGCTGCTGGCTGTTGCCCGACGGGGCGGGCGGGGCGGACTGGTCGGCCGCTCCCGAAGGCGCCGCCTGCGAGACCGCGGCGGCGGCCGTGACCGGATGCCCGGCGCCCTGCTGGGTGGCGATCACCCAGCCGACGATCAGGCCGAAGCAGAAACAGGCAATGCCAAAGACGATGGATTCAGATTTCATGAGGCCGCTGAGTCAATCATAGCAAGGTATTCGCGGACGACGGTGGACAAGCCCTCGAAGAGGGCCCGGCTGATGAGCGCATGGCCGATGGACACTTCGGCGAGGTGCGGAAGCGTCCGGAACAGTCGCAGATTGCCCAGATCGAGGTCGTGGCCGGCGTTCACCGCGAGGGCACGGCCGTGGGCCGCGCGCGCCGCCTCGGCGAACCGGTCGAAGCTCGGGCGCCCCTCCTCCGGACCACGCGCGAAGGCGCGAGCGAACGGCTCCGTGTACAACTCCACACGGTCGGCGCCGAGCAGGGCCGCCCAGGCGATCGGTTCCGGATCGGCCTCGACGAAAAGGCTCACGCGCACGCCGGCCTCCTGCAGCCGCCTGATGATCTGCGGCAGGTCGGACGGCGTGTTCACGCGCGACCAGCCGGCCTGGCTGGTCACCTCACCCGGAACGACCGGCACCAGCGTGCACTGATCCGGACGGACCTCGTGTACCAGCGCCAGAAGATCGGGCCTGGGATCGCCCTCGATGTTGAATTCGACGTGGGTGTGGTTCGCCCGCAACTCCGACGCAATGGCACGCACGTCCCCAGGCGTGATGTGACGCGCGTCGGCCCGCGGGTGCACGGTGATGCCGGGGGCGCCCGCGGCCACGCACACGCGCACCGCCTCGATCACATCGGGGACACTGCCACCGCGCGAGTTGCGCAGCGTGGCCACCTTGTTCACGTTGACGCTGAGCTTGATCACGCCAGAGACTCTCGAACGGCGCTGACGATCTCCTCGCCCCACTGCTGAATCAGGGTGCGGTCCGGCCCTTCGAGCATCACCCGCAGCAGCGGCTCGGTTCCCGAGTACCGCACGAGCAGCCGGCCGTCGTTCGCCAGCAACCCCTTCACGCGGTCCATCACGGAGGCCACGGCGGGAACAGTCGTGAGATCGACCTTCTCGCGCACACGCACGTTCAACAGCACCTGCGGGAACGGCACGAGCGCGGCGGCGAGGTCGTGCAGCGATCTCCTCGTGGCCGCCATGGTGCGCAGGACATTGAGCGCGGTACAGAGGCCGTCGCCGGTGAACAGGTACTCGGAAAAGATGATGTGACCGGATTGCTCGCCGCCGAGCGAGAGGCCGCGCGCGATCATCTCTTCCATCACGTACTTGTCGCCGACACTGCAGCGCACCAGGTCGATCCCGAGCGCCCGCAGTGCGACTTCCAGGCCGACGTTGCTCATCACCGTGGCGACGATCGCGTGATTCCGCAGCCGGCCTTCCGCCTGCAACTGGCGCGCACACAGCAGGAGGATCGCATCGCCGTCGACCACACGGCCGTGCTCATCGACGAAGATGGCCCGGTCGCCGTCGCCATCGAACGCGACGCCAAGCGCGAAGCCATCGGCGCGCACGACAGCCGAAAGCGCCTCCGGATGCGTCGAGCCGCAATCAAGGTTGATGTTCCGGCCGGTCGGCTCGCACGACAGGCACGTGACGTCAAAGCCAAGCTCGCGAAACAGCCTCGGCGCCACCGCACTGGTCGCGCCGTTCGCGCAATCGATCGCGAGCCGCGTGCCCGGCATGCGGAATGGCCCCGGGAGAATCGCCTCCAGGTGATCCAGGTACGGTCCCACCAGGTCCTGGCCCGGCACAGGGGGCGCCTCGCCGGCCGGGACACTCCACGACGAGTCGGCCATGATGCCTTCGACGTGCCGCTCGAGCGTTTCGGTGAACTTCTCGCCGGCGCCCGAGAACACCTTGATGCCGTTGTCCTCGAACGGATTGTGCGAGGCGGAGATCATCACGCCCGCGCTGAACCCGCCCTGGCGCGCCAAGTAGGCGATGGCCGGCGTCGGCACCACGCCGGCGCTCGTCACCACCGCACCCTGCGCGACCGAACCGCAGGCGAGCTCCCGCTCGATCCAGGTGCCGGACTCGCGCGTGTCGCGGCCGATCAGCAGCCGCGTCGACCCGCCTGACGGCAGCGCGCGCACGAGCGCCGCGCCGAGGCGCCGGACGGTGGGAGCATCGAGAGGAGGGCGTCCGGCCGTGCCGCGAACGCCGTCGGTGCCAAAGAGACGCGGAGGAGTCATCACAATAGTCAATTCGGCTGTTTCGCCGCGCCAGGCTTTGGCGCCGGAATGACGGTCACCGTCACGCTCGCGACGGTCGGAGACTGCAGCCGCAGATGGGGATCGGCCACGCCCACCGTCACGTTCTGGACGAGCGTATGGTTGGCGTTGGTCACCACGACCGGCTCGGTCATCGCCGCTTTCACGTGACCGATGGCACTCACGGGTCCGACGACCTGCACGGTGGCGGGATTGGCGATAATCTGCCCGATCGCGAAGCCGGGCGCAGGCACGCCTTCGACGGCCGGGGCGACTGGAAGGACGACGTGCCCCTCCCGCTCGAACGTCATCGCCACCGTATTCGGCGCGACCCCGACGACGTCGACGCCAAACGGCGCGCGAATCTGGTTCGGCGTCAGCGGAAAAAGACGCCGACCCTCGCGCGCGGTGCGGAGGTCGAGCACCGCGACCAGGTCACCTGGCGACATGCGGCCGATGGCGTCGGACGCGCCCCGCACCAGGACATCGACGGTGACCGGCGGATCGCTCATCAGGTCCAGCCCGACCGGCACCTGCTGCAGTTCGAGCGGCACGCGCACGCTCCGCTCGACGGTCTCCTGGCCAGCGACGACGACCCACAGGAGCAGCGCCAGCGCGAGCGCCAGCACCTTGAGGCCGAGATGATCGAAGGGCCAGAATCGAGGCCGCCGCATCAGGCCTGCTCCGCGTAGCTCAGTTGCCGGCGGCGGTGCGCCGGCGCGCGATCGGCCATCAACGCCCGCAAGCGGGCACGCAGCCGGTCCGGATCATCCGCCGGTTCAATCTCACCCTGGCAAACGAGCGACACGCGCCCCCGCTCTTCGGAGACGACGACCGCCACGGCGTCGGTCTCTTCGCTGATGCCGATCGCGGCGCGATGCCGCGACCCGAGTTCGCGCGAGAGCGCCGGGTTGACGGTGAGCGGCAGGAAACAGGCGGCAGCCGCGATCCGATCGTCCTGGACGACGACCGCGCCGTCGTGGAGGGGCGACACGGTCTGGAAGATGCTCAACAGCAGGTCGTACGTCAGCACGGCATCGAGCGGGATGCCGCTTTCGATGTAGGTGCGGAGTCCGATCTGCCGCTCGAGGACGATGATGGCGCCGATGCGTTGCGAGGCGAGCATCCCGGCGGTCACGACGACCTCTTCGAGAGTTTCATCCTCCGCGGTGGCCTTGGCGAAGTAGCGGAAGAAGGGCGCGCGCCCGAGATGCGCCAGCCCGCGTCGGATATCCGCCTGGAAGAGGACGATCGCCGCAAAGACGACATACCCGACCATGTTGCGGATGATCCAGTTGATCGTGTCGAGGTGTCCCCAGCGCGACCCGTAGAACAAGCCGACCAGGACGGCGCTGCCGATCGCCATCTGCACGGCGCGCGTGCCGCGGATGAGCACGAGCATCTGGTAGATCGCCACCGCGACGACGGCGATGTCGACGAGATCCCACCAGCTCAGGGGCCGCTGCAGAAATGCTGACAACATGATCACTCGGGGCCCTGCCCCTCGCAAGCGGGGTCAGATCTTGTTTCTTGCACCTTTGGACTGATCTTGTGACGTCGCATCATCTGGACAGTTGTGCAAGAAACAAGATCTGACCCCGGCGCTAAGCGTGGCGGCGGAGCTCGTCGGCCACGCGCACGGCGTCCATCATCTCGCGCACGGCATGCACGCGCACCAGGTGCGCGCCGGCCAGGATCGCCGCCGTGACCACCGCCGCCGTCGCGCGGTCGCGATCGCCCGGCGTCCGCTCACCGATGGCCGCGCACAGAAACGCCTTCCGCGAGGGTCCGACGAGCACGGGTCGGCCGAGGGCGGCGATTCCCGGAAGCTCCGCGAGCACTTCGTAGCTGTGCGCGGGGCGCTTCGCGAACCCCAGCCCCGGATCGACGATGAGGCGGTCGGCCGAGACGCCAGCCGCGACTGCCCGATCGACCGACTCGCGCAGTTCGCGCGCCACCTCGGGCACGACGGCGTCGTAGTGCGCCTCGCGATACATGTCGCGCGATCGGCCGCGCGTGTGCATCAGCACCAGCGCCGCACCGGCTCGCGCCACAACCTCCGCAAGAGTCGGATCATACCGCAGGCCGCTGACGTCATTGACGATCGTGGCCCCCGCCGCCAGCGCGCGTCCAGCCACCTCAGCCTTATAGGTATCGACGGCGACCGGGACGCGAATCTGGCCGCGCAGGTGCTCGAGCACCGGTCCGATCCGTGCCCACTCGTCAGCCGCCGGTACGGGCTCGGCCCCCGGACGCGTCGATTCGCCGCCGATCTCCACGATGTCCGCTCCGTCTTCCTGGAGGCGCAGGGCATCATCGACCGCGCGGGCGGGATCGAGGCGCGCACCGATTTCGGCGAATGAATCTGGGGTGACGTTGAGGATGCCGACGACGAGCGTCCGCTCCCCGAGCGCCAGCTGGCGTCCATCGGAGAGCGGGACGACGTACTCTCGGCGGAAGGCCACGAAACCGGACGCGGGCTTCTCTCGAGTGGACCCGGCCCCGCCGGGTCGAGAGGTGACCACCGGTCCGGTGCTATTCCTGTGGGAGCACTTTGTTCAAGGGCGCCACGATCGGCGGCCGCTCCTTCTGCCGCGCACGCGCATCCTGCTCCTCCGGCGCGGCGGCAGCGGCCACTTGTGGCTGCGGCTCATCGATCGGCAGGCCGGCGGCGAGCCGCTTCACCTGCTCGGCGTCGAGCACCTCGCGGGCGAGCAGCGCTTCGGCCATCCGGACGAGCGCCTGCTTGTGCTCGCTGAGGAGCGCCGTCGCGCGATCATAGTTGTCGCTCACGAAGCGCTTCACCTCGTGATCGATCTGCAGCGCGGTGTCCTCGCTGTAGTCCTGATGCTGGGCGATCTCGCGGCCGAGGAAGATCTGCTCTTCCTTCTTGCCGAAGGTGAGCGGACCCATCGCGTCGCTCATGCCCCACTCGCAGACCATCTTGCGCGCGAGCTCGGTCGAGCGCTCGAGGTCGTTCCCCGCGCCCGTCGTCATGCCGCCGCTGGTGATCTCTTCCGCGAGGCGGCCGCCGAGCAGGATCGCGATCTGATCCATCAGGTAGTCGCGGGTGTAATTGTGCTTGTCGCCGTCCGGCAACTGCATCGTCACGCCGAGCGCCATGCCGCGCGGGATGATCGTGACCTTGTGGATCGGGTCCGCGTGCGGCAGCAC
>JANWLS010000108.1 GCA_025450765.1 Vicinamibacterales bacterium
CCCTCGAAGTTTTCGAGCTTGACGGCGTACGCGTCGAGCGAGGATTCGAATTCGGGCGGATGTTCCATTACCGGTACGCGATCTTCATCGCGTCTCGGACCCGGGCCATCGTCTCGCGCGCGAGGCGCTGCGCTTTCGCAGAGCCCTCGCCGAGGATCTCGCGGAGCCGCTCGGGGCGCGCGAGCACGTCGGCGCGGCGCGCACGCATCGGCTCGAGCCGCGCGTTGAGCGCGCGGGCGAGCTTGTCCTTCACTTCGACGTCGCCGACTTTTCCCTGCCGGTAGCGCGCCTTGAGGTCGTCGACTTCGGCCGTGTCGGGATTGAAGGCGTCATGGTAGATGAAGACGGGATTGCCGTCCACCGTCCCCGGGACATCAGCGCGGACGCGCTTCGGGTCGGTGTACATCTGCTTCACCTTCTGCTTCACCGTCGCCGCATCGTCGGAGAGATTGATCGCGTTGCCGTAGCTCTTGCTCATCTTCCGGTTGTCGATGCCCGGCAGGCGCGGAAAGTGCGTGAGCAGCGGCTGCGGCTCGACGAAGACTTCGCCGTAGAAGTTGTGGAAGCGGCGAACGACCTCGCGCGTCAGCTCGAGGTGCGGCACCTGATCTTCACCGACCGGCACGAAGCCTGCGTCGTAAATGATGATGTCGGCGGCCTGGAGCAGCGGATAGCCGAGAAAGCCGATCGTCGAGAGGTCCTTCTCGCTGAGCTGCTCGATCTGCTCCTTGTAGGTCGGCACGCGCTCGAGCCACGGCGTGGGGACGATCATCGAGAGCAGCAGGCACAGCTCGGCGTGCTCCGGCACCATCGACTGCACGAAGAGCGTGCTCCGATCCGGATCGAGGCCCGCCGCAATCCAGTCGGCGACGTTGTCGTACGCGTAGGACGTCAGCTCGCTCGTGCTCGCGTAATCGCTCGTGAGCGCGTGCCAGTCGGCGACGAAATAGAAACACTCGAACTCGTTCTGCAGCTCCGCCCAATTCTGGAGCGCACCGACCAGGTGCCCGAGGTGGAGCGGCCCGGTGGGACGCATGCCGGAGACGACACGTTTGACGGCCGTAGCCGCGCGGGAGGCA
Organism: Vicinamibacterales bacterium; assembly: GCA_025450765.1. Lineage (GTDB taxonomy): Bacteria > Acidobacteriota > Vicinamibacteria > Vicinamibacterales > CAVVIG01 > JAGWRA01. The sequence continues at coordinate 1,080 of JANWLS010000108.1, forward strand.
GGCGTATTCACGAAGGCTGCTTTCGAAATTTCAGATGCAATCGGCCCGACGCGGGCCAGGCGCTACAGCGTACGGCATCGGGGCCGGTACGGGCAAGGGCGAAGTGCCGTGCAGGCTCGCCGCCAGGTTGAGTGCGTCCAATTACCGGGTCGCGTTCGCCGCGTCGCGTGCCGTGGCGAGCGGCGGACCGTCGACGCCGCAGTAGTAGCGGCGATCGAGGTGCGCGGCCGGGCACACGTGGGTGCGGTCGTCGGCTTGGTTGCGGATGCCCCACCACGCGAGCGCGCCACCGGCGCCGGCCAGCCCGGCGCAGATCAGCATCGCGAATCGAAACGCGCTCGCGAAGGCGGCCGGATTCTCATAGGTGTGGCCGGTGAGCCCCACGATGCCGGAATGACGGCGTGGCCAGCAGCCCCGCGCCTCGCGACACCGCGTTGTTGATGCCCGAGGCGATCCCGGCGTAGCGTGCGGGCGCGGCGGCGAGGACGGTGGCGGTGAGCGGGGCGACGGTCAGCGCCAGTCCCAGGCCGAAAACACCGACGCCCGGCAGGACCGTGCCCAGATACGTGGCGCCTTCCTGAACGCGGCTGAGCAGGATCAGGCCGGCGGCGATTCCCAACGGCCCGACGGTCATGGGGAGACGCGGGCCGATACGCTCGGCCAGCAGGCCGGCCCGGGCCGAGAGCACGAGCATCAACCCAGTGACCGGCAGCGTCGCCAGACCCGCCTGCATCGCCGAATACCCCAGCACCTGCTGCAGATAGATCACGAGCAGGAAGAACGTGAGGCCAAGGCTGCCGTACACGACGAAGGTCACGAGATTGGCGGCGGTGAACTGCCGCGATCGGAAGATGTCGATCGGCAGCATCGGATGACGGCCGCGCCGCTCGACGACGACGAAGCCGGCCAGGGCGGCCAGGCCCGCTCCTCCAGCGGCGAGCGCCGCCGAGGTCGCGCCTCGCTCGCCCATCTGGATGAGCGACCAGGAGATGCCGGCCAACCCCAGCGCGGTCAGCGCCGCGCCGGCGACATCGAGGCCGCGGCCGGCCGCGGGATCGCGCGTCTCAGGGACATGGCGGAGTGCGGCGAGGATGGCGGCCGCAGCGAGCGGGACGTTGATGAAGAAGATCAGCCGCCACGACCCGACGTCCACGAGCCATCCGCCGAAGAACGGTCCGATGGCCGCGGCGATGCCGGACAGGGCCGACCAGGCGCCCACGGCCTGCGCGCGGCCGGCGCCCGAAGCGGTCGCCGAGCGAGCCACCAATCAGGATGAGCGCGGCCAGCGTGAGCGTGTACGCGTTCACGATCCACTGCAGGACCGCCACGCTGGCGCCGAGCTCGGTGCCGATCGTCGCGAGCGCGACGTTCACCACCGTCGTGTCCAGAAAGGCGATGCCCGAGCCGAGCACGGTGGCAAGGAGAATCCAGCGCGCCTCCGGCGTTCCCCACTGCACCGCCGGCGGTTCGGCCATCACCGTCCTTCGAAGTGCGCCAGCACGGCGTCAGCGGCGTGGCGGCCGACGACGGCGGTGAGCTCTTCGCGAGTGGCGCGGCGGACGCCGGCCACGCTGCCGAAGCGCGACAACAGCGCGCGGCGGCGGCGCGGGCCGATGCCGGGCACCTCGTCGAGCCCGGAGCGCAGGTCGCGCATCGTGCGCGCCTTCCGATGGAACGTCACCGCGAACCGATGCGCCTCGTCTCGAATGCGCTGCAACAGGAGCAACCCGGGATCGTCGGTGGGGAGCGCAATCGGCGCCTCGCGATCGCGCGTCACCACGAGCTCTTCTTTCTTGGCGAGGCCGACGGCGACGAGATTCGCGAGACCGAGCCGTTCGAGCGCGGCATAGGCCGCCGAGAGCTGCCCCTGCCCGCCGTCGATCACGATGAGATCGGGAAACGGCCCGCCCTGCTCCAGCACGCGCCGGTAGCGCCGTTCGACGACCTCGTCCATGGCCGCGAAGTCGTTGGGGGTGACGCGGTCATGTCCGGGGTCCGAGGTCCGAGGCCCGGCGCCCGGGACCTGAAGCCCGGTCCCCTTGATCCGGAACTTCCGGTACTCCCCCGGGCGCATGCGGCCGTCCTCGCACACCACCATCGAGGCGACGGTGTCGCTCCCCTGGATGGTGGAGATATCGAAGCAGTCGATGCGGCGTGGCGCTGCCGGCAGGGATAGCACCGCGCGCAGCCGCTCGAGAGCGGTGTTCGACGCCTGCCCCTGCTCGAATCGCGATTGATACGCGAGCGCCGCGTTCCGGGTCGCCAGGTCCACGAGGCCGCGCTTGTCGCCGCGTTTCGGGATGAGCAGGTGCACGCGCCGCCCCGCCCGCTCGCCGAGCCAGCTTTCGATCGCGTCGGCCTCCTCGGCTTCGACCGGCAGGTGCACCTCCGGCGGCGGCGTCCGCAGCTCGTAGAACTGCTGGATGGCCGCCTGCATCACCTCCGCCTCGGTGCCGGCCAGCGGCTGGTCGTCCGTCCCGAGCTCCACGCGCTCGACGACCCGTCCACTGCGGACCAGGAACACCTGCACGAGCGCCCCCGCCGCGCCGATCTTCAGGCCGAACACGTCGCGATCGCCGAGCGCCGTCCCGGTCATCTTCTGCTGACGATCCTGCAGCGCCTCCACCGTGCGCATCGCGTCGCGCAGGTGCGCGGCTTCCTCGAAGCGCTCCGCCGCCGCCGCCTCCTGCATGCGGCCTTCGAGCGTGTCGACGAGCTCCTCGTTCCGCCCTTCGAGAAAAAGTCGCGTGTCTTCGACCGCGGCCCGGTACCGCTCCGGCGAGCAGAGATCCACCACGCAGGGCGCGATGCAGCGCCCGATCTCGTACTCCACGCACGGCCGCCCGCGCTGTCCGTTGATGATCTCGTTGCAGGACCGGATCCCGAACAGCTTGTGCGTGAGGCTCATCGTCCGGCGAGCGAGCGAGGCGGGCAGGAACGGGCCCGCGTACACGTGCCCGTCGCGCTCGACCCGCCGCGCCACCAGGACGCGCGGAAAGGCTTCGCCCGTCGTGAGCTGCAGGTACGGGTAGTTCTTGTCGTCGCGCAGCAGGATGTTGTAGCGCGGGCTCCGCTGCTTGATGAGATGATTCTCGAGCGCCAGCGCCTCGACGACCGAATCGGTGACGATCACCTCCAGCCGGCTGATGTCCGCGAGCAGCGCGTCCGTCTTCGGGCTGCTCCCGCCCGCCCCCAGGTAGCTGCGCACGCGGTCCCGCAGCGACCGGGCCTTGCCGACGTAAATCGTCTCGCCCGCCGCGTTGAAATACAGGTACACTCCCGGCTGCTCGGGCAGGCGGGCGATCTGTTCCTTGAGTTCATGGATGGGCATGGGCTACCATGTCGGCATTCTTAGGCGGGACTCCGCCCCGAGCCCAGGCTCACTCCGCTGCGCTCGCGCGTCGCCGCTCGCTCCGCTGCGTTCGCGGGCGCGCCGTGCGCGCCGTTCCTTTATTCTCTTATAGTTATAGCAGTCGATGACCTTCACCGGCGCAATCGGCACCGTCTGCATGTTCCCGCTCCGGGCGATCATCGCCCTCTGCGTGAAGCTGCGCATCCATCCCAACGTCCTCACCTTTACCGGTGTCGTCATCAACGCGATGGCGGCCGTCGCCCTCGCGGTGGATCGCTTCCCGCTCGCGGGCGGCCTGATGGTCCTGGCCAACATCTTCGACTTCATCGACGGCAAGGTGGCGCGCGAGCGCTCGATCGAGTCGGCCTTCGGCGGCTTCTGGGATTCGGTGATGGACCGCTTCTCGGACATCACCCTGTTCATCGGGCTGATCTACCTGTACGCCGAGCTCCACCGGACCGACTACGTGATGATCGCGGCGATCACCATGATGTTCGCCGTGATGACGAGCTACACGCGCGCGCGCGCCGAATCGCTCATCCCGAAGTGCAAGGTCGGCTTCATGGAACGGCCGGAGCGGATCGTGCTCTTCATGATCGGCGCCTTCACCAACCGGATGGCCGCCGTGCTGCTGGTCATCGGCGTGCTCTCGGTGGTGACCGTGCTCGATCGGATCTACTTTACCTGGCGGGAGCTCAACCGCCACCCTTCTCCCTCAACGGGAGCCGCCGGTGCGCCGGGCGCCGCCGGAACGCTCCGTCCGCCGCGGCTCGCGTCCGGTCGCTGACGCAAGGAACGAACGGCGATGATGACGATCGTGAAGTGGCCCGGCCGGATCCTGTGGCGTGCGTTCTTCTGGACCGACGACCGCGCGACGTGGCAGTACGACCTGTGGGTGATTGCGATCCTGGCGTTCGTCTGGCTGACGCCGCCCGCCTGGCTCCACGACCCGACGGCGAGCGGCCACGGACTGGTGGGGTGGGTCCTGTCGCTGATCCGCTAGGCGCGCTTCCGCTCCCGCGGTGCGGCGGCCGCGGCTGGTTTCACCGCCTTCGCCTTGGCCTGCGGCTTCTTCGACGCGCTCACGGCGTCGAGGCTCTTCCGGAGCGCGTCCATCAGGTTCACCACCTTGGGCGGCGCCTCCGGCTCGGCCGGGGCGACGATCTCCTGGCCCTCAACCTTCGCCTCGATAATCTTCTTCAAGCCTTCCTGGTACTCGTCGACGTACTCGGCCAGGTTCAGCTCGCCTTCGAAGTTTCCGATCAACTGCTTCGCCAGCTTCACCTCTTCCGGCTTCACCGACGCGGGCACCGTCTCGAGCTCCTCGATGTCTGAAATGCTCCGGATCTCTGCGGCGTGGTGCAGCGTGTACATCACGAGGCCGCGCGCGTCACTCCGCACGGCGACCAGATACTCCCGCCCGTAGAGCGCCAGCTTGCCGACGCCGGCTTTCCCGCGCAGCCCTTCGCGCATCACCGCGAACGAGTGGGCGGCCATCGCGCCGTCCGGCGCCAGGTAATAGGCGCGGTCGACGTAAATGGGATCGACGGCACCGGCATCGGCGAACTGCACGAGATCGATGACGCGCGTCGACTCGGTCCGCACTTTCGCGAAGTCCTCGTCGGTGACGACGACGTAGCGTCCCTTCTCGAACTCGTAGCCCTTGGTGACCTCGCTCAGCGGGACCTCGCGGTTGCAGTGCGGGCACCAGCGCTTCTGCTGGATGCGCGTCTGGCAGACGTCGTGAAGCTGATGGAAGGACAGCTTCGCGCTGGTCTCCGTTGCCGGGTACACCTTGATGGGGATGGTGACCAGGCTGATCTTGAGAAAGCCTTTCCAGGTCGCACGGGCCATTGGATGCTCCTGCTCACCTATCGGGCGCTCGGGGCCGCGACTACAGAGGACTCCGGACTTCGGACGTTGGACGTTGGACCTCGGACCTGACCCGTCGCCCCCTACACGTCTTCCCGTTCGTCATGGTTCTCGAGGTTCAACCCTGTCCCCGTGAAATCGATGTCGTGCGCGACGATGCGGTCGCGCAGCAGCCGCCTGGCCTCCCCATAGTGCGCGAGCGGCACGATGAGACGGCGTGCCAGATTGCGCAACCGCGAGATGATGATGAGCGTCACCTCCTCGCCTTCGCGCCACGTGACGCCGCCGATCTGCCAATAGGGAATGAAGCCCACCTCGGCCCAGATCCCGTCCTGATAGAAGCCACGCCCGATCCGGCGGCTCAGCGGCAGGAGCCAGGCGTAATAGAGGAACATCATCCCTTCACCGAAGAGCGCCTGCGGGTCGGCGGTCCGGAGGGCGGCGATGTTGTACACCAGGAGCAGGCCGAGCGCGACCGCCAGGCCGATCGACAGGTACGAATACCCTGGCCGCGCGTCCGGCCACGTGAGCAGCGCGAAGCGGCGGCGCCGCAGGAATTTCAGGTAGTCGACGATGATGCGGGCGTTGGCGAGGAGAAAGCCAACGCCGAAGAGGAGCAGCAGGAGCGGCAGCAGCGAAGGCGCCATCAGCACAGAATCTCTGCGCGCCTTCGCGGCGGGCCATCACCCGGGGCACCGGTCTCGGGCGCTGGCCGCGCTGCCGGTCAGGCGCGCGACTGATATTCGCCGGTCTCGGTGTTGACGCGGATCTTATCGCCGATGTTCACGAAGGGGGGCACCTGCACCACGAGCCCCGTTTCGAGGCGAGCCGGCTTCAGCTGCGCGCTCGCGGTCGCTCCCTTGATGCCCGGCGCCGTCTCCTCCACCGTGAGATCCATCGTCTGCGGCAGCTCGATGCCGACCGGCTCCCCATCGAAAAATTCCACCCGGATGACCGTTTCCGGGATGAGATAACTGACCGAGTCTCCGAGCGCCTCGGCCGTCAGATGAATCTGCTCGAACGTCGTCGTGTCCATGAAGTAATACATCGACGCATCGTTGTACAGATACTGCATCTGCTGTTCATCAAGCACGGCTCGTTCCACATCGTCTTCCGAGCGGAACCTCTGCTCGCTGAGCGTACCGGTCCTGATGTTGCGCATCCGGCACCGCACGAACCCACGCAGGTTGCCCGGCGTCTGGTGGTGCAGGTCGATGATGCGCAAGAGGTCGTTGCCGAGCTTGATGAGATTCCCCTTGCGGAGACGCGTTGCCTGGACTGAAGCCATGACTATCTGTCAGCTGAAGCGGGTGTATATCCTTGGAATCGTAGCACATATGGCTGACGTCGGACAAACGTGCTAGGATGCGCGAAGAGAGGGCGTTGTGCCGTTCACGCGCTGGGATCCCCTGCTCGATCTGCTCGCGCTGCAGGCTCGGCTCGACCGGCTGACCGGCACGGCGACCGGCGGCTGGCTGCCTCCCATCGACATCTACGAAACCGCTGACCGCTTCGTCGTCATCGCCGAAGTGCCAGGCCTCACCCGCGATCAGGTGCAGGTACGGGTGGAAAACAACCACCTCACGCTGTCCGGCGAACAGCCGCTGCGGCCCGGCGGCAGCGCGCGCGTTCTGCAGATCGAGCGTGGCCACGGACGGTTCACGCGCACCATTGTGCTCGACAGCGCCGTCGACGCGGCCGGTGTCTCGGCCGATCTGAAGGACGGCGTGCTCACGGTGACGCTGCCGAAGTCGTCCAACCGCGGATCGCAGCGCATCGATATCTCCTGAAGTGACACGAACACCCAAGCTCATCGCCCTGCCGCTGGCCCTGATGCTCGCCGGCTTCGTGGCGGGTCTGGTCGTGACGGGTCGCCTGCCGGATGCGGGGGCGGCACTCTCGGCGCCAGCATCTGCGCCTGCGTCGCCGCGCGCGACCTCCGCGCCTGTGTTGGCGAGCCGCGCCGCGCAGGGGACGCCGGCCGCGGCGGGCGGCATGCCCGACTTCACGAAGGTCGCGGCCGAAGCGGTCCGGGGCGTCGCGAACATCTCCTCACTGCAGGTCGTCCGCACCACGAACTCGCCCTTCTCGAGCGATCCGTTCTTCAGTTACTTCTTCGGCGGCGACAACGGCGGTGAGCTCTTCGGCACGCACGACGAGCGTCAGCTCAGTCTCGGCTCGGGCGTGATCCTCTCGTCGGACGGCTACATCGTCACCAACAATCACGTGGTCGGCCGCAACGTGCGCGAGATCAACGTGATCCTGCCCGACAAGCGGAAGGTGCGCGGGCGCATCATCGGCACCGATCCGATGACGGACGTCGCGCTGCTCAAGATCGACGCGAAGAACCTGCCCGTGATTCCCTGGGGCGATTCCTCGACGCTGCAGGTGGGACAGTGGGTGCTGGCGATCGGCAGCCCGTTCCAATTGAGCCAGACGGTCACGCTCGGGATCGTGAGCGCGGTCGGTCGCGCCAACATCGGGCTTGCCGACTACGAAGACTTCATCCAGACCGATGCCGCCATCAACCCGGGTAATTCGGGCGGCGCGCTCATCAACGCGCGCGGCAACGTGGTGGGCATCAACACCGGGATTCTCAGCGAGAGCGGCGGCTACCAGGGGATCGGGTTTGCGATTCCGAGCAACCTGGTCCGCAAGGTCGTCGACGATCTCATCAAGTACGGCGCGGTCCATCGCGGCTCGATCGGATTCATCCAGACGACAGCGATCACGCCGGAGTTGGCCGGGCAGCTCGGGTTGTCCTCCACCGACGGCGTCCTCGTCACGCGGATGGCGCGCGACTCCCAGGCGTACGCGAGCGGCATCCGCCCTGGCGACGTGATCCGCGCCTTCAATGGCGAGCCGGTCAAGGAGCCGTCGGATCTGCTGCGGCACGTGTCGGACGCGCGCGCCGGGAGCACGGCCGAGATCGCGCTCGTCCGCGACGGCCGGCGCCTCACCGTGAAGGTGAACATCGTCCAGGGCGCCCGCACACCCCAAACGACCTCCCAGCCGTAGGGGCAGGCGGGTGCGACGGCCCTCTGCGGAATCCACTTTACAAGATAAAGTTCATTCGCTAATATCGCCCCGTTTCGGCGGAGGCGATCGTGTCAAAGCTCATGCTGATGCTGGGGATGGGGGCGTCGCTGCTCGGTGGGTCTGCGGCCTCGTCGTCGCAGACCGACTCGCTGATTGAGGCCGCGCGCATGGGGGCCTGTTCGCAGGTGGAAGAGCTCCTGCGCGCCGGGGCGAACCCTGACGAGCGCGACGAAATCAGCGGCTGGACGCCGCTGATGTACGCGCTCGAGGGCGGACACCGGGACGTCGCGCTCGTCCTGCTGCGGGCTCGACGGCCGACGTAAGAAGGGCCTTCCGTGTCTCCGCGCGATGATCAGCGCCGACGCGGCCCCGATACCGCCCGGCTCTCCGGGTCGTAGCCGCGCCAGCGCGATTCGGTGCCGACGCGGATGCCAATCCGCTCGCTCCAGGCGACCGGCCGCGCAAGCCCGGCGTCGAGGATGAACAACTGGCCGCCGGTGAGATCGCGCATGTTGTCGCCGAGCGTGATCCCCATGGCGCGCGTCAGGTTTCCAGGGCCGCGGCACAGCTCCGCGTCAGGCGCATCGGCGCGCATCGCCACGACACCCTTCCCGGGCACGCTGCGGCGCCGTCGCATCAGCGGAATCCCGATCGTCGGGTCCAGCGCCCGAATGAGAATCGCCGCCGGCGAGCCCGCCGGCTCGGCGACGACGTTCACCAGCGCGTGAATCCCGTAATTCAGGTAGACGTAGGCGTAGCCCGGCGCTCCGTAGAGCGGCCGGTTGCGCGGTGTCGGTCCGGGCGCCGCGTGGCAGGCGGGATCGCTCTCGCCAATGTACGCCTCGACCTCGACGTTGACCCCGGCGGTTTCACCCGCGGGCGCGCGATGGACGAGGATTTTGCCGATGAGATCGGCGGTGACGTCCAGGGCTGGCCGGGCGTAGAACGCGCGCGGAAGCCGGCGGCCTCTCACCGCCGGGTGAGCGAGCGGGCCGGCACGAGCTGGAGCCGCGCCATTCCGCGGCGCGCCGTCTCGGCGATGCGCGGGTCGCCGTCGTTGAGGAGCGGCTTGAGCACAGGCACGAGGGACGCATCGCCGGCGAGCGCGACAAGCCGCGCCAGCTCCAGGCGGGTGCCGAGATCCTGCGTCCGCAGCGCGGCGGTCCAGTCGTCGGGCATCGTATGCCCCGTCGCGGTCAGCTCGAGCAGGTCCTGCCGAGCCTCAGTGGCAAGCGCCTGGTTGGAGAGGATCGCGACGAAGGTGTCGAGCGGCACGCGTCCGCCCGCGCGCGCCATCGCGAAGTTGAGCGCGAGCAGCACGTGCGCGTCGCGCTCACCCTTCAGCCGGTCGACCAGCGCGCTGATGCTGGCGGCGTCGCTGAGCCGCCCGAGCCCGTCGATAGCGGCGGCGCGGATGGCCGGGTCTGGATCCGACACGAGCTGTTCGAAGAGCGGCCGTGCGGAGGCGTGTGCCACGCGCGCGAGTGCGGCGAGCGTCGGCGCCGCCTGTCGGTCGCCGCGCGCCTTGAAGTACTGAAAGCGATCCGTAAGCGCCTGCAGGGCGCGCGCGTTCTGCATCGCGCCGAGCGCCTGGACGGCCGCCGCGCGCACGCCCGGATCGGCATCGTTCATCTCGGTGATCACCGCGTCCCCGAGCGCATCGTCCACCGTGGGGGAATCGACCGGGTACACCTCGAACGCGCGGTGCAGCACCTGGAGTGCCGCTTCGCGCAGCGTCGGATCGGCGTTGCGCAGCGCGGGCGCGAGACGCTGCCCGAGCGCCGTCAGGCTGGCGGCGCGCGTCGAGCCCGCGAGCAGGGGCGACACGACACCCAGGCCATAGATCGCTTCGCGGACCACGCGCGGATCGGGATCCGACACGGCGCCGAGCAGCCCGCGAAACACCTCGTCGGGCAGCGGCTGCGGCATCAGCGCGAGCAAGCCTTGATCGAACGCCGCCTGCGCGCCCACGCGATTCCGCACCTCGATCACGAATGCCACGCGCGCGCGGCTCGCGAGCGGCTCGCCGAGAAAGCAGTTCATCTCGGTGGCGATCGCGGCGAGACGCACGGTCGCGACCGGGTCGGTGAGCAGCCGGGCGACGGGCACCTCGGCCTGCGGATAGGGCGCGGCCGCCAGGAGCTTCAGCGCCTCCATCCGCTCGTCCGGCTTCGGGCTCTTCAGGCTCTCGATGACCTGGTCGAACGTCGGCGGCTGCGCGATGGCGCCGCCGGCGACAGCGGCGATCGACAGCGTTGCGGCTGCAAGAACGAGGAGAGGTCTCATGATCGTCCTCCCGCGTAGGCGTGCGAGCGGCCTTCGGCCAGCACGTGTTGCAGATACCGTCCAGTCCACGAGTCGTCGATACGGGCCACCTGCTCCGGCGTGCCGGTGGCGACCAGGCGTCCTCCGTCGGCTCCGCCTTCGGGGCCGAGATCGATCAGATAATCCGCCGTCTTGATCACGTCGAGATTGTGCTCGATGACCAGCAGCGTGTGCCCCGCCTCGAGCAGCTTGCGGAATGCGGCGAGCAGCTTCGCGATGTCGTCGAAATGCAGGCCGGTGGTCGGCTCGTCGAGGACATAGAGGAGGCGCTCGCCACCGTGCGACGCCAGGTGCGCCGCAATCTTGATCCGCTGCGCCTCGCCGCCCGAGAGCGTCGTCGCCGGCTGTCCCAGGCGCAGATAGCCGAGCCCGATCTCGTCGAGCACCTGCAGCCGCCGGAGCACCTTCGGTGAGCTGCTGAAGAACGTGAGCGCCTCGCGCACCGTCAGGTCGAGGACCTGGTGGATCGTGCGGCCGCGATAGCGGACCTCGAGCACCTGCGGCTTGAAGCGCGTGCCGTCGCACTCGTCGCACGGCACGAAGACGTCGGCGAGGAACTGCATCTCGACGCGCACTTCCCCTTCGCCCTGGCAGGCCTCGCAGCGTCCGCCCGGCACATTGAACGAGAACGAGCTCGGCGTCAGGCCGCGCGACTTCGCGTCCTTGGTGGCGGCGAACAGTTCCCGGATGGGATCGAACGCCTTCAGGTAGGTGACCGGGTTCGAGCGGGGCGTCCGGCCGATGGGCGCCTGGTCCACGAGCACGGCATCCGTGATGAGCTCGGTTCCCTCGATGCGATCGAACGCGCCGACCTTCCGATCCCAGTTTCCCTTGGCGCGCTTGATCGCGGCATAGAGGATGTCGTGCACGAGCGTCGACTTCCCCGACCCGCTGAGCCCGGTCACGCACGTGAGCGCGTTCAGCGGAATCTCCACGTCGAGGTTCTGCAGGTTGTGCTCGCGCGCGCCGAACAGCCGGATCTTCTGTCCAGTGCCCCGCCGCCGTGTCGTCGGCACCGGGATCGCCAGCTCCTGCCGCAGATATTTCGAGGTGAGCGAGCGCGGCTCGTGCATCAGGCCTTCGAGCGTCCCCGAGTACACGATCTTGCCGCCCTGCTCGCCCGCGCCGAGGCCCAGATCGACGATGTGATCGGCGACCGTGATCATGTCGGCATCGTGCTCGACGACGAGCACCGTGTTGCCCTGGTCGCGGAGCTGGCGCAGGATGGCGATGAGCCGCTGGTTGTCGCGGGGGTGCAGCCCGATCGACGGCTCGTCGAGCACGTAGAGCGTGCCGACGAGCGCCGAGCCGAGTGACGTCGCGAGGTTGATGCGCTGCGACTCGCCGCCCGAGAGCGTGGACGACAGCCGATCGAGCGTGAGGTAGTCGAGACCGACGTCGCTCAGGAACAGGAGGCGCCGGCGGATTTCCTTCAGCACCTTGTCGGCAATCGACGCCTCGCGCTCGCCGAGCGAGAGGCCCCCAAAGAATGCCTGCGCCTCACGAACCGTGAGCGCCGACGCGCGGTCGATCGTCAGCTCGCCGACGCGCACGTCGCGTGCCTCGCGCCGCAGCCGCGTACCGCCGCACTCGGGGCACGTCAGGTATCCACGGTACCGGCTCAGGAACACGCGGACGTGGACCTTGTATTTCTTCCGTTCCAGCCAGCGGAAGAATCCCCGGATGCCGTGGAACTCGCCGCCGCCGTCGAGGGCGAAGTTCCGCTCGTCCGGCGTCAGGTCCTGCCACGCCACATCCAGCCGCACGTGCCCCTTTTTGGCGGCTCGCTTCAACTCGGCGAGCGCCGACCGATAGTGTGGCTTCGTCCACGGCTCGATCGCGCCCTGCTGGATGGACTTCGTCGGGTCGGGCACGACGAGGTTCATGTCGAGCTCGATGATGTTGCCGAAGCCGTGGCAGGTCGGGCACGCGCCGAACGGGTTGTTGAAGGAGAACAGGCGCGGCTGTGGATCTTCGTAGGTGATGCCGCACGCACGGCAATCGAAGCGCTCGCTGAAGAGGTGCCAGATTCCCGGTTCGCTGCTGGCTTCAGGCTTCGGGCCACGGGCCTCAACCAACTGCCGCGCGAAGGCTGCGCCGCCGCCCTCACGGTACGAGATCTCGATCGAGTCGGTGAGCCGCGCGAGGATATCGGGCTCGATCTTCACGCGATCGACGATCACCTTCAGGATGGCTTCGCCCTCGAGTGCGGCCGGATCGAGATCCTCGAACGCCACCGCGCGCCCGTCCACCAGCAGACGTCCGAAGCCTCGCCGCCGCAGCGCCTCGATGGTGTCCTGCACGGACACCGCGACCACCGGCATGTCGAAGCCGAGGAGCAGCCGCGTCCCCTCGGGCAGCGCGCTCAGCCGGCGCGCGACGACCTCCGCCGTCTCGCGCATCACTTCCTGGCCGCAGTTGCGGCAGAACGTCCGTCCGATGCGCGCCCACAGCAGCCGCATGTAGTCGTGAATCTCCGTCGTCGTCCCGACGGTCGACCGCGGATTCCTGATGGTGTTCTTCTGCCGGATGGCGATCGCCGGGCAGATGCCGTCAATCCGGTCGACGTCCGGCTTCTCCATCCGCTCGAGGAACTGTCGGGCGTAGGCGGAGAGCGACTCGACGTAGCGGCGCTGGCCTTCGGCGTAGATCGTGTCGAAGGCGAGCGACGACTTTCCCGATCCACTGACGCCGGTGAAGATGATGAGCTGCCCGATGGGCAGCGTCACATCGACGTCCTTGAGGTTGTGCGTGCGAGCGCCTTTGACGACGAGTGCGGTCGCCTCGGGCGTGAGCGGTTCGGCCATTTCGACGGACGCTCTCTCTACCAGGAATTCCTGAAGATGCTGAACAAAGCATCGTAGCGCACGGCCGGGATGGACTTCAAGGCGGGAGAGCCGGATCTCGACAGGAGTCATGCTAGAATGGCTTGTTTCCGCGGTTTGGCGGCCCATGTTGCCGCGGTGCGCCCACCCAGCCGGCCGGCGTAGCTCAGTTGGCAGAGCAGCTGATTCGTAATCAGCAGGTCCTCGGTTCAAGTCCGAGCGCCGGCTCCAAGTTTCCTTCGACAATTTCTCCGAATCACCGACCGCCTTCGCCTCATCCGCATCGTTGGATGCGTCTGGGATGCGGACTGGCCCGTCGTCCAAACGATCCACGGCCGCGCGGTTCGAGCCGGATCGATCTGCGCCTCTGCAATGAGGAGTCGCAGGCCAAGCTGCCGGCGCGCCATTTCGAGCGAGAAGAACGCGACAGGCTGGCCGCCGGTCATCGCCGCGTGTGTCGCCATGGCAAGCGCTGCGGCGGTCTTGCCCATCGATGGCCGCGCCGCCAGTAGGATCAGATCGCCCCGCTGCCAGCCCCGTGTCAGCCGGTCCAGATCGACCAGACCGGACGACACGCCAGTCACCGGCCGTTGCTCGGCGTGAAGCGTCTCGAGGAGCGGCCAAAGGTCCTGCACGAGCTCGGGCGCGGCCACGAACCCGCCGGCGGTGCGGGCGGCCGCGACGTCGAGCAGATCCTGCTGCGCCCGATCGAGCACCTGGACGACATCCTCGTCGAGGTCGTAGGCGCGCGTCAGCGCCTTGGTGGCCGCCGCGATCACGCGTCGGCGCGTAGCCTTCTCGCGGACAATCTGCGCGTAGTAGGCGACGTGTGCGGACCGCGGCATGCCGTCAGCGAGGGCCGCGATGTAGGCCGGCCCGCCGACCTTCTCGAGCTCCACGCTGCGCGTCAGGGTCTCGCGCAGTGTGAGCATGTCGATCGGCTCGTGCTGCTCGTGGAGGGCGAGCATGTGCCGAAATATCCGCCGATGTGCGTCTCGGAAGAAGTCGTCCGCAGCGAGCTGCTCAGCGACCTCCTCAAGCCCCTCGTTCCACACCAGCACCGCCCCGAGCACCGCCTGCTCGGCCTCCAGGCTGTGAGGCAGCACTCGATCGACCGTCACGTCCGTGCCGCTCATGCGACTTCTCCCGCCACCGGCGCGTCGAGCGAGTCCAGGTAGGCGCGCGTCTCATCGACGCTGGGCACGTAGCGATCGCCAGGCGCGCGCGGGCCTTCCCGACGCCACGGGCTCAGCTGCGCAACGAGCTTGGTCTGTGTGCCGGCGGCGCAGAACACGTCGAGCGTGTGGCCGGAACCCTGTACCCACGGATCGGGGCTTGCGAAGAAGGCATCGAGCCGGCGGCGTACCTCGTCGAGCCCATGCGCCTTCAGCAGCCGCGCCAGGCGGCCGGCGTCCTTCCGGGCCGCGTACTCCGGCTTCGCGCCGTAGCGGGCGATGAACCGGCGTTCGTAGTGCTCGAAGACCTCGCGCGTCGGAAGCGGCGTGCGTTCAGCACGCCCATGTTCTTTTTTCTGATCCTGATCCTGATCCTGATCCTGTTGTTCCGCACGGTCTGCCACACCGTGCGGGACACTGTGTGGCGCACGGTCCAGCGCAAGCGGCAGCGGTGCGTCGGAGTCGTCGGGGTCGCCGTCGGCGTCCTGGTCTGTCTCGCGGAAGGCCGCGGCGAACTGGTCGCCGAGCTTCGCGAGCACCGCCTCGAGGTGCCCGATCGCCTCCAGCTTGAGCGTGCATTCCGGCACGTCGGCCAGGGCGTTCCGCCAGCCTCGCGCCACGCTCTGATTCGCGGGCGGGTTGTGCTTCACCGCGTTCGGCAGCCAGACGACGCGCGCGGCCCAGTCGGCCTTGCCCATCCCCGCGCTCTCAATCTCGCACCAGGCGCGCCGAAACGCCGCCAGCGGCCAGCCCAGCGCCTCGGCGAGTGCCGCTGGGCCGGCGATGAGGAGTCCGGGCACGTTGATCGTGAACGGGCCGGTGATGAGGAAGAACCAGAGCGTCTGCGCGTTTGGCTTTGGCTTCGACAGCTGCCGGAATTTCTCGTCGGCATAGAGGCGTGTCGAGATCTTGCGATACCGCGGTCGGTTGTCCGTCGAGGGAGTCATCATCGTCTCGTCTTTCAGAACAGTGCCGCCTGCGCGCCGGGTGTTCGCTTGCCGTGATAGGTGACCAGCCATGTGGAGCCGTCCGCCCGTTGCACGGTGATGTCATATCCCTTCCGCGTGAGATCCCAGACCCGAGCCATTCCGCGGCTGCCTGCGATGGTGCGAACTTCATCCCCCGTGAGCTGCCGCCGCTCCTGCAACGCGAGCAGGAGCCGATCGAGATGCCGGCTCAGGCGCAGCTGCTCCTGATCGTGAGGCGCGCTCATCGGTCGACGCGCTCCAAGATGCCCGTTTCCGGATGCCAGACGGTGTGCCGGCGCGCGTGGTCGATTTTCATGACCAGCAGCGTGGTCTGCCGGTCCGGATCAGGTTCGGCCGCAATCATCCGGGTCAGTACCGCGTGATAGATCGGGCCGTTGAGGGTGGACTTGTCGATCGAGCGGCGTTCGGGTAGGCTGTTCATTGCTCAGAGTCCTTTCGGTGACTTCCAGGCCGCCGCGTTACCCGCGCTGCGGCCTTTCGTTTATTTGGCTACACGTCGACGAACCGCACCACTACCGGGGGCGGCGGATCGACTATCTCGGCGATGGCTATCGGCTTGCCCCATCCCCGATCGAGGAGCTCGCTTATCGCGTGCAGCCGTTCGCGCGTGGCGACTCTCACGGGCTCACCGAAAAAGCGCCGACGCTCCGCCGGCGAGCCGTACGCGATGAGATAGAGCCCGTCGATCATCTTGTGGCCGTCGTCCCCGCACTTCTCGCGCACGTACGTGTGGACACCTTTGGGACGGCCGCCGGGGTTGCCGCTCTGGCC
>JANWLS010000109.1 GCA_025450765.1 Vicinamibacterales bacterium
CGGCGACGGAAGACGACATCGTCCCGGTGACGCTCGAAAGCCGCGTCACCGATATCGGGACGATGGAGCTGTGGTGCCAGGAACGGGAAGGCGAGCAGCGCTGGAAGCTCGAGCTGAACATCCGTGAGCGCGACTGAGACGCCGTTCCTGATCGGCATCGATCTCGGCACGACCAATTCGGCCGTCGCATTCGTCGATACGCGGGCTCGCGAGCCGCGAGTCGAGCGGTTCCCGGTCCCACAGCTCACCGAGCCCGGTCGGGTCGAGCCGCGGCCGGTCCTCCCATCGTTCCTGTATTTTCCCGAGCCGGCGGAAATCGACAGCGGCGCGCTCGCACTCCCGTGGTCGCCCTCGGCCGGCACCATCGTGGGCGTGCTCGCCCGTGAGCGTGGCGCCGTCACACCCGGCCGGCAGATCGCGTCGGCCAAGTCATGGCTGGCGCACCCCGGAATCGATCGCCGGGCGGCGATCCTGCCGTGGGGCGAGACCTCCGGCCCTCGCCTTTCGCCCGTGGACGCATCGGCGCGCTACCTGCGGCACATGCGCGAGGCCTGGAATGCCACGGTGGCGCGCGAAGACGACACGCTGCGTCTCGAGCGCCAGCGCATCGTGCTCACGGTTCCGGCGTCCTTCGACGAGGAAGCGCGCGAGCTGACGGTCGACGCGGCACGCCAGGCGGGGCTCGAGCGACTGAGACTGCTCGAAGAACCGATTGCGGCGTTCTATGCCTGGACCGCCGAGCATCGCGGCTCGACGATCCTGGCCGACCATCAACTGGCGCTGGTGTGCGACGTTGGCGGCGGCACGACCGACTTCAGCCTGATTCGCGTCCGCATGCCGCACGGCGCGCCGACATTCGAGCGGGTCGCGATCGGCGAGCACCTGCTCCTCGGCGGCGATAACGTCGACCTCGCGCTCGCGGCGTTCGTGGAACGACGGATGGCCGAGTCGAGGCCCGACGTGCGGCTGGTAATCACACAGCGTGCAGCGCTCCGGCGCTCGTGCGCCGCGGCGAAAGAGCGGATTCTCGGCGACGAGGGTTGCGAGCGCGTCACGATCACGGTGCTCGGAGCCGGCCGTTCGGTGGTCGGGGGGTCGATGGCGATCGACCTGACGCGCGACGACGTGCAGCGGACGATCGACGAGTTCATCCCGGTCAGTGCGCCGGGCGAAGTGGCCGCGCCGAGGGACCGCCGCGCGGGGCTGCGCGAGCTCGGGCTGCCGTACGAGACCGATCCAGCGATCACGCGCCACCTCGCCGCGTTTCTGGCGCGGTCGGCATCCGCGCTCGCCGAGGAGCAGACGACGCTCGCCGTCGGCGGCCTCCGCATGGTCCGCCCGGACCTCGTGCTGTTCAACGGCGGCTTCTTCACGCCGGCGATCGCGCGCGCGCGGGTGCTCGAGGCGCTCGCGCGCTGGTTGGAGGCGCCGCCGCAGGTGCTCACGACGCGTGCGCTCGACGCGGCCGTGGCGCTCGGCGCGGCGACCTACGCGTGCATCCGCGCCGGCCTCGGGCCGTCGCTCGCGCTCGTGAAGGCCGGCAGCGGACGCGCCTATTACGTCCGCATCCGCGCGCCCGAGCCCGGTGCCGCCACGCCGGCCGTCTGCGTCCTCGCGCGTGGCACAGACGAGGGGACGACCGCCAGGCTCGAGCACCCGTTCACCATCGTGACGAACCGGCCGATCTCGTTCGCGTTGTACAGCTCCACGGTCCGATCCGATCGCGTCGGCGACCTCGTCTCGCTCCTGCCCGGCGACGATGCGCGCGAGCATGCACCGCTGGTGACGGTGCTGCGCTACGGTCGGAAATCACGACACGCCGAGCTGCCGGTCCGGTTGTCGGTGGCGTTCACCGAAGTCGGGACGCTCGAGTTGTGGTGCGAGTCGCAGGTGAGCGAGCACCGCTGGCGGCTGCAGTTCCAAACCCGGAACACCGACGCGCTGGCAGGCGACCCGGCGGAAGCAGATCAGGCGGTCGAGGGCGAGAGCGTGGTCGCGGAGGAGGCGATCGCGGCGGGCGAGCAGGCGATCCGATCCGTGTTCGCGGATGCGGCGGGCGATGTCACGCCCGTCAACGTCCTCAGTGTCCTGGAGCAGTCCACCGGCTACGCGAAATCCGCATGGCCGCTGGCGGTGATCCGACGACTGGCCGACGTGCTGATCGACGCGACCGACGGGCGCCGGCGATCGGAGTCGCACGAAGCGCGCTGGCTGAACCTGTTCGGCTTCTGCCTCCGTCCCGGATTCGGCGCGGCGAAGGATCCCTGGCGCATCGGCGAGGCGCGAAAGGTCTATGCGGCCGGATTGTCCTTCCCCAGGGCGATTCAGAATCGCGCCGAATGGCTTGTCCTCTGGCAGCGTGTGGCCGGCGGATTCTCGGCCGGCCAGCAGCGCGAGCTCGCGCAGAAAGTGATGGGCGACCTGGGGCTCACGGGGAAACGTGCGGCGGGGCTCAACCCGCAACTCGAGCGTGAGAGCTGGCGCCTGCTGGCCAGCCTTGAACGGCTCGACGCGGGGCTGCGCGCGAAGATGGGCGAGGCGTTGCTCGCGCGGTTGCGCCGTGATCCCGGCAACACGAGCTTCCTCTGGGCGATCGGACGCCTCGGCGCCCGCGTGCCGCTCTATGGCCCCTTGAGCAGCGTGGTCGCGCCGCCTGACGCCGGCCGCTGGCTCGACGCGCTCGTGTCGCTCCGTCGCGTGACGCCGGATCTCGTGACGGCGATCGTCCAGATTGCGGCGAAGACGGGCGATGCCCTGCGCGACGTGGACGGGACCACGCGTGAGCGGTCGCGCCGACATGTGCTCGATGCGGGCATCGACGCCGGTGCGTTGCGCGCGCTCGATGACGTGGTGGAAACGTCCGACGCGAACCGCGCCTTCGGCGAGCCGCTGCCCGACGGGCTGCGGCTCGACCTTCACGCGGACGTTCCGGGAAGGTAGGAAAGGCTGAGGCGATCGAGGCTACGCCGCCATCGTGATGATTGGGGCCTCGATCAGCGCGCGCTGCTGACGGACCTGCGTGAGCACGATCTCCTGGGCGCGGCGGATTTCGTAGATCTTCGATGCGACGGCGAGGTTGCGCTGCGGCCGCGCGGACTGACCATCCAGGAAGCGTTCGAGGCTGGCGACCGCCGCGTCGGCCTCTTCGCAGACCTGCGCGAAGTCGAGAATCGAGATCGCCTGCGTGCCGTCGCCGCCGATCAGCTCGAGCTCATGAATGAGCGCGTCCGCCGCGCGGCACATGCTGCGGCGCGGCGCCAGCCGGCGATGCGCGCTGCGATCCAGTTCCTCGACGCGTGTGTGAAGCATCCAGTGCACCATGGTCAGGGTCCCTCCAACAGCGGGTGAGCCTCCAAGATGCCTGCCAGCACGCGAGCGGGCCTGGATTCCGCCCGTTTTGGAGGAAAGCTGCCGTTTCGGGCCCTTGCCGTCGGGCGTGCCGGGCGTCCCTGGCGTGCGATCGCGTCCCACCGCACGCGTGCGCGGGCCGCACACGCCGCGGGGTCTGGGTCGTGCGCCGACCGAATCGACTACAATCGGCGCGTCTGTTCACAGAGCGGAGGTGACCGTGCGAACTTCACCCTGGACCCGTCGTGAGATGCTGAAAACGATGGCGATCGCCGCCGCGGCCGCGGGCCTGCCGACGCTCGCCCACGCCGAGACGCTTCATGGCACGGCCATCAATCACGTGTCGTATTCCTCGGCGCATTTCCTCGAGACGCGCGACTTCTACACGAACCTGTTCGGCTTCCAGGTCTCCGATGCCGACAACCTGCAGCTCTTTCTCTGGGCCGGCGATTCGCTGATCAGCGCGAAGAACACGCCGCGCGTGCCCAGGCCGTTCATCGATCACATCGGCCTGACGGTGGATCCCTGGGATCCCGACGCCGTGAAGCGGGCGCTCCAGGGCCGCGGATTCACGCCGCGCGTCAATCCCAACGACGTGCACGACCCGCATCATCTCAGCATGTTCGTGCGCGATCCGAATGGCTACAACCTCCAGCTCGGGGCCCCGACGCTCGAAACAAAGCCGGCCCCGGTGCCCTCGACGGCGCCGCTCAAGGCGGTGGCGATCAATCACATCTCGTATCAGTGCGCCGACTACAGGAAGACGCGCGACTTCTACGCCGGCCTGCTCGGCGTGCCGGTGTCGCACGACGATGGGCAGCAGGCGTATTTGTGGTTTGGGGACGCGTTCATGGTCGTCCGGAACAGTCCCACGGGGAGCGCGATGCCGGTGATCGACCACATGGCGTGGACGCTCGCCGATTGGGATGCGCACCACGTCGCGTCGGTCCTCACGCAACACGGGCTCGAGGCAAAGCCGGACCCCGCTGGCCTGAGCGTGATGACGAAGGATGTGAACGGCTATCCGCTGCAGTTGTGCAGCAAGGACCTGGAGAAGCGGCCGTAACCGGCGCTACGACGGCTCGTCGCGGTCGTACAGCTGCGCCACATGCTTACGCGATAGCTGAGCTGGTGGCGACCTGCGTTTCGCCCGTTGCCCTCGGCCGCTCCTGCTTCACGGCCTGAATCTCGATCTCGATCTTGATCGTGTTGCTCACGAGCATGCCGCCGGCCTCGAGCGTCTGGTTCCAGGTGAGTCCCCAGTCGCGGCGATCGATCTCCGTGCGCGCCGAGAAGCCGCCGCGCAGGCCGCCCCAGGGATCCTTGCCGGTCCCGTCGAACGTGGCCGACAGGGTCACTGGCCGGCTGGTCCCGCGAATCGAGAGCGTCCCCTGAATCTGGAACTGGTCGCCCGCCTTCGCATGCGCCCCATCCACTCTCGTCGTCCGGAAGAGGATGCGCGGATGCTGCTCGACGTTGAGGAAGTCGCCCGAGCGGAGGTGGTCGTCGCGCTTCTCGACCCCGGTGTCGATGCTCGCCGCCTCGATGTCGACCTCGGCCGCGGACTGGTCGGGGTGCTGCTCGTTCACACGGACGGTGCCGGTGAAACGGGTGAACCGGCCGCGCACGGTCGTGAACATCATGTGCTTGGCGGTGAGCGCAATGGTCGAATGCGCGGGATCGATCTCCCAGGTGGTGATGGTGTCCATCGCGATGGCTCCTTTGTCGTTCAAGCCTAACACCATCGCGGCTGGAGCCGACCGCCGCGACGCGGCTGTGGCAGAATGAGCCGAGGCAGCTCAGGCATGGAGATGCACGAGGATCTGTTTGCGGCGATCACGGCGGGCGATCTCGACGCCGTGCGGGCGCTCCTTACGGCGCACCCGGACCTCGTGGGCGCGCGACGCAGCGACGGCGTCAGCGCGGTGCTCGCCGCCGTGTATCAGCGGCGCCAGCCGATCGCGCGACTGCTCGTCGAGCGCGGCGCGCCGCTCGATGCGTTCGAGGCGAGCGCGGTCGGCGAGATCGCCCGGCTCGAGGCGGCGCTCGCCGGAGACCCGGCTGGGCTGAACCGGCTGAGCGCCGACGGCTGGACGCCCCTCCACCTGGCGGCGTTCTTCGGGCAGTTGAAGGCGGCCGAGATCCTGCTCGCGCGCGGCGCCGATCTGCACGTGCGCTCGACCAATCCGACCGGCAACACGGCGCTCCACGCGGCGCTCGCCGGCGGACATGCCCTCGTCGCGGGGGTGCTGATCGGCGCTGGCGCGGATGTCAACGCGACGAGCGCCGGCGGCTGGCGGCCGCTGCACATCGCGGTCGCCAACGGCCAGCTCGACAGCGTGAAGGCGCTCATCGCGCAGGGCGCCGACGTCGATGCGGTGAACGACGCCGGCCAGACGCCGCTCGCGCTGGCGACCCAGCGCGGGCAGAAGACGGTGGTGGAGTTCCTGCTCAGGCAGGGAGGGGTGTAGTGCTCTACGCCCTTTCAATCGTCACTGACTTCACCGTCACGTCCTTCACCGGCTTATCTCCCGGCTTCGACGTCTTCACGTGGCCGATCTTCTCGATCACGTCCATGCCCTGGTCGACTTCCCCGAACACGGTGTGGTGATCGTCCAGCCAGGGCGTGGCGGCCAGCGTGATGAAGAACTGGC
>JANWLS010000110.1 GCA_025450765.1 Vicinamibacterales bacterium
CCCCCTCTCGGTCCCTCCACGCCGCCCTTCCGCTCTCGCCGGGCGGGCGCCGAGCGTGAATCCCTCGACGCGCGGCAAGGTCGCGGAGTTGCAGGCCTCGGCGGTCGAGCAGCAGCAGCTGGTCGACGAGGATGTCCGCGTGCTGGACGGCCTGCAGCAGGAGGTCCGGCGCGCCGACGAAGGGCTCGCCGACCTGCGCGCGCAGGTGGACGGGCGTGAGGCCCGCCTGAAGGATGCGCGGGCGGCGCTCGATGCCGCCCGGGCGCTCGTCGCCGAGCTCGACGTGGCGCGCGCGACGGCGGAAAGCGACCTGGCCCACCTCGCCGGCGCCTGCTGGGATGCGGTGCAGGCGACGCTGGACGAGGTGGTCGCAGAAGTGGCGCGGATGGAGCAGGAAGCGCCAGGGCAGCAGGCCGCCGCACCAGCCGACGCCGGCGCGTCTCCCGTTGCCATGGGTGACGGCGAAGAAGACGAGGCCGAGGGCGACAGTGAGCCCGTCGTTCCCGCGAGCACGGCCGAAGAAGCGATCGCCGTGCTGCGCGGCAAGATCGATCGGCTCGGCCCGGTGAACATGATGGCCATCGAGCAGTTCGACGAGCTCGAAACCCGCCACACCTTCCTGACCGCGCAGCGCAAGGATCTCGTCGAGTCGATCGCGGCGACGAGCGAAGCGATCAAGCGGATCGACGAGACCACGCACCAGCGCTTCAACGAGGCGTTTGCCGCCATCAATCTCAATTTTCAGAGGACGTTCTCGACCTTGTTCGGCGGCGGGCGGGCGGGTCTCGCCCTCATCGACGAGGCGAATCCGCTCGAGAGCGGGATCGAGATCATCGCGCAGCCGCCCGGCAAGCGCCTGCAGAGCGTGCAGCTGCTCTCGGGCGGCGAGAAGGCGCTGACGGCGATCTCGTTGATGTTCGGCATCTTCCAGTACAAGCCGAGCCCGTTCTGCCTTCTCGACGAAATCGACGCGCCGCTCGACGATGCGAATATCGGGCGGTTCGTCGAGATGCTGCGCGGCATGCAGGCGCAGACGCAGTTCATCCTCATCACGCACAACCGCAAGACGATGGAGATCGCCGATCGCCTCTACGGGGTGACCATGGAGGAGCCGGGGGTGTCTCGGCTGATCTCGGTACGCCTGAATTGATCACGCGGAGGCGCGGCGCACGCGGAGGAGAACGACGGCTTCATGTGGCCTCCGCGATATCCGCGGCTCCGCGTGATCGATTCTCCGCCTGAGCATGTATGAATGAGGATCGGGCGAGTCGCTATCATCGCCTGAAGCGCCGCGTGAGCGTCCTCTCGGTGGCGTGGAGCGGGCTGCTGCTCCTCCTGCTCCTCGCCACGGGCGGTAGCCTCGGTTTGCGCCAGTTCGCCGAGGGCGGGACATCGGCGCGCGGACCGCTCTTCAGCGCGGCGATTTACGTCGTTCTTCTCTTTCTCCTCAACGAAATCATCGCCATGCCGCTGTCCTTCTACAGCGGCTATCTGCTCGAGCATCGCTACGGCCTGTCGCGCGAGTCGATCGCCCGCTGGGCTGGCGACCAGGTGAAGGGCGCGGCTATCGGGCTGGTGCTGGGGATCGGCGCGGTTGAAGCGATCTACGCCGCGCTGCGATGGCTGCCGGAGTGGTGGTGGCTGGCGGCCGGCCTCTTCTTCGCCGTCGTGATCATCCTGATGGCGAACCTCGCGCCGGTGATCCTGCTGCCGATTTTCTTCCGCTTCAAGCCGCTCGAGCGCGAGGTGCTTCGCGATCGCCTGCTCCGGCTGGCCGAACGGGCCGGCGCGCGCGTGATGGGCGTCTTCGAATGGAGCCTCGGCGATCGGACGCGAAAAGCGAACGCGGCGCTCACGGGCCTGGGCGCCACGCGGCGGATCCTCGTGTCGGATACGCTGCTCGCGGAGTATTCGGACGATGAAATCGAGGTCATCCTCGCACACGAGCTCGCGCACCACGTGCACGGCGACATCTGGAAGGGGATTGCGTTCGAAGCGGTGCTGATCCTGGCCGGCTTCTGGGTCGCCGATCGCGTCCTTCGAGCGTTTGCCTCCGTGCTCGGCCTGCGCGGCATCGCCGACGTCGCCGGCCTGCCGCTCCTGCTGCTCGCGGCCGGGGCGGTGAGCCTGCTGCTCGTGCCGGCCGCCAATGCCCTCTCGCGCCTGCACGAGCGCCGCGCCGATCGCTACGCGCTCGACCTCACGCACAACGCCGCTGCCTTCATTTCCGCCATGCGCCGCCTCGGCGCGCAGAACCTGGCCGAGGATGCCCCCTCAGCTCTCGTCCGTACGCTCTTCTACACGCATCCGCCGATCAGGGAGCGGATCGCGATGGCCGAGACGTTCAACACGCGGAATTGAGAATTTTGAATTGAGAAAGCGTTAGCTCACGCGGAGGCGCGGAGCACGCGGAGCTCTTGTTCGCCTGTAGGGGCGGCCTTTTGCGGCCGCCATCCCGCGTTTTGCGAGACCGCGCAAGGCGCCCTACTCGCTCCTCAGCGCCTCCATCGGATCGATGCGGCAGGCATGCCTCGCGGGAATGAGGCCGGCGCCGAGCGCGGCGACGAGAAACAGCAGGGCCGTCGCGATGAGGACCTCCGGATTCCACGCCTGAACGCCGGCGAGCAGGGCACCAACGCTGCGGCCGACCGCGATCGCGAGCGGAGCTCCGGCCGCAATCCCGAGTCCCGCCAAGACCCCACACTCCAGCAGCACCATCCGAAGCACGCCGCGTGGTGAAGCGCCCAAGGCCAGACGGACGCCGATCTCGCGCGTGCGGCGTGCCACTCCATACGCGAGCACGCCGTAGAGCCCGATGAGGGCCAGCAGCAGCGCGAGGGCGGCAAAGAGGCTGGCGATCGCGGCGGCGAGCCGCTCCGACGAGATATTGTCCGCCATGCGATCGTCGAGCGTGCGCGCGTAGATCACGTAATCCTGGCCCATCGACGCCACGGTCCGGCGTACGGCCGCAGTGACAGCCTCCGGCGGAACGCGGGTTCGGATTTCCACCTGAGGTGATCGGGCACCCGCCGGTTGCTGGAGCGCGGGGCGGAAGAGAACGGGGATGTCGCGCCGGGTCGCGTCGCCCATGCTGATGTCGCCGATGACGCCGACGATTTCAACGGACGGCTCCTTGGGGTCGTTCCCGACGCGCACCTGTTGACCGATGGCCTCGCTCGACGGAAAGAGTGTGTGCGCCGCGCCCGCCGTGACGATCGCCACTGGCGGCGACGTCGTCGTGTCCCGCCAGGTGAAGTCGCGACCAGCGATCCGTGTGATGCCGATCGTGTCGAAGAATCCGGGTGAGGCGATATCGGTAATGGCTTGGATGGTCGTGTCGTCGCCTCGAGCAGGAGAGATCGGATCGGTCGTGGGTGTGGTTCCACGCCCAAGGGTCGTGAAGCGGCGTCCGAGAGAGACAGAAGTGACGCCGGGAAGCGCCGACAGTTTGGACACCAATTGCCGAAAGTATGCCGCCTCATTGGTATCGCGGTAGCCGTCGGGCTGCCTGGCCAGAGCGGCGATCAGCACGTGATCGGTATGGAATCCGAGATCGGCCTGCCGCAGGTGCCGCAGGTTCTGCGCGAGTAGCCCGGCGCCCACGAGCAACGCGAACGAGATGGTGACCTGAACGGTCACGAGCGCACCGCCCAGCCGCCCTCGTCGAGGCGCGGCGCCATGCTGCGACTGCAGCACTCGCTCCTCCCCGCGCCGGCTGCCGGCAAATCGCGCCGGCAGCGTGCCGACCGCGACGCCAATCACGAAGACGCACACGGCCATGATCGCCAGGACGCGAACGTCGGGTGTGAGCGGAAGGGTGGCCGCCATAATGCTCCCCGCGGACATGGCCCGCTCGAGCGCGCGATCGGCCCACCAGGCGAGCGGCAGCGCGACGATCGTGCCGAGCCCCGAGTGCACCACGCTTTCGACGAGCAGTTCGAGAGCCAGCCGCCGCCGACTCGCGCCGATCGCGAGCTGAATGGCGAGATCGTGCTCGCCGGCCGCGGCGCGCGTCAGGAGCAGCCCGCTCAGATTCACGCACGTGAGGAGCAACAGCAGACCCGCCAGCCCGACGAGCATCAGGATCGGCCGTGCGTAGTCGTCACGCAGGTACGAAAACCCTCCGGCCGCTGATTCGACGCTCACATGGGAGGCCGTGAATTGCGCGCGATCCCGCGGAGGCATCGAGGCTGGAACCGTCTCGATGGCGATGGCCGGCCAGAGAGTCGAGAGACGCGTCCGCGCCTGCGCGAGCGTCACACCGGGACGAAGCCGGGCAATGGCGTAATTCGCGCTGGCGACGTGCCCGGGCGGGTCGCCGAGAAGCTGGTTCAACAGCGTCACGGGAACGGTGACGGCGGTGGCGCCATCATCCTGTAGTCCGGTGACGTGCGGGCCGGCCACGCCGATGATGGTCAGTGGAACGCCGGACACGCGAATCGTCCGGCCGACCGCGCCCGGATCGTCACCGAAGTGGCGTTGCCAATATCCATAGCCCAGCACCGCGACGGGCGCCGGTGCGCCATCGAGACTGGCCTCGCGATCGGAAATGAGCCGGCCGAGAAAGGGCTTCGTATCCAGCACGCGGGTGCAGGCGCCGCTCACGAACTCCAACGGAGCGCCCTCGAAGCTTCCGCCGATTTCGGTCGTCAGGATGCCACCACCCGCATAGCCACAGACGTCCTCGAACAGCATCGTCTGTCGCGCGATTTCCGCGACAGTGTCGATCGGCATCCAGTGGACGCGTCCGTCCGCGTAGACCTGTGATATCGCGACGAGCGCCTCGGGATGGCTGATCGGCAGCGACCGGAGCCACAGCGCGTTGAGGGCGCTGAACAGCGCAGCACTGGCGCCGACGCCGAGGGCGATGGTGATGATGATGACCGTTGAGAAGAGTGGCGCGCGGCGAATACGCCGGACAGCCACGCGGAGCGCCGCCGCGAAGTCCCGCTGGATCACGGAGCACCTCTCGGAATGTCGGGCGCACTCTAGCACGGAAAACCGATAGGTTGTCCAGGGGATTTGTATTATTCTTGGGCACCCCGACGCGGACAATCAGGAGCGCGAGACGATGAAACGGAGCTGGCTCGTTGTAGGAGCGTTCGTCGCGTGGAGCGGTGCGAGTGCGTTCGGCGCGGGATCCTCGGGGGCTCAGGCCCCGGCCTCGTCCAGGCCGGCGCAGACGGCGCCAGCACAGGAGACGCAGGGCCTGCCTCCAGGCCTCCATGCGACGCCTCCGGGCCTCGGCTCCTACCCGTACAGCGACGCCGACATCGAATTCATGTCGGGGATGATCCCACACCACGCGCAGGCCGTGATCATGGCGGGCTGGGCGCCGACGCACGGCGCGCGCAAGGACGTCTCCATTCTCTGCGAGCGGATCGTCGTCGCGCAGCGCGATGAAATCCATCTCATGCAGAACTGGCTGCGCGATCGCGGCCTCCCCGTGCCGGACGCCACGTCGACGCGTCACATGATGAAGATGAACGGCAAGATGCAGGCGATGCTCATGCCGGGGATGCTGACCGACAAGGAAATGGCCGCACTCGATCAGGCGCGCGGGCCGGAGTTCGACCGCCTGTTCCTGGTCGGCATGATCAAGCATCACCAGGGCGCCATCAACATGGTCGACAAGCTGTTCAACTCGTACGGCGCGGCCCAGGACGAAACGGTGTTCAAGTTCGCCAATGACGTGTACGCCGATCAATCGATCGAAATCGACCGCATGCGGCAGATGCTGCAGGAGAGCGGTGGAGGTGCACCATGACGTCTCAGTTCCCGGGCCCCCGTACGCCGGCGCGTCTGCTCGCCGGCGTCGGCATGGCCGCGCTGCTCGCGGTCGGCGGATTTGGTACGGCCATGATGGCGAGCGGAAGGTCCTCCCCGGTCCAGCCAGCGGCCGCCACTCAGCCGCCGCCGGCTTCGGCTGCCAAGCCGCCGTCCGCGACGGCCGCGACCCAGCCCGCCAACCGTCCGGAGCCGCCAGCGCCGCTGCCCGATCCACCGGCAACGATGCCGCCGCCCGTCACGCCGATCGTGTCGATGACGCCGCCGACCCCGGATCCACGCGTCGGCCTCAAGGCGGGCGTGTGGGACGCGGGTGAAGCCGCCTGGAACATGCGCATGATCTCGACGACCCCCCCAAAGGGGAAGGTACTCGGGTCGACGCATTCGGATCTGGCCTTCTCGGGGAAGTACGTCATCCAGGGCAACTACGACGGCTTCGAGATCTACGACATCTCCGATCCGGCCAGGCCGGTGCTCGTTCAGACGTACCTGTGCCCGGCGTCCCAGAACGACATCTCGGTCTATCACAACCTCCTGTTCATGTCGTCGGAGGCGACCAACAGTCGGGCGGACTGCGGCTTCGGCGGCATCCCCGACCCGGTCAGTGCGGAGCGCGTGCGCGGCGTTCGCATCTTCGACAGCAGCGACCTCCAGAAGCCGCCCCTCGACACCAGCGTGGAAACGTGCCGTGGATCGCACACGCACACGATCGTGACGCAGCCGGGCGATCCGGACGATGTGTACGTCTACGTGTCCGGCCTCTCGCGCGTCCGATCCGACAAGGAGATGCCGGGTTGCGAGGATGGCGGGATCGACGATCCGAACACGGCGCGCTTCCGGATCGAGGTGATCAAGGTCCCGCTCGCCGCGCCCGAGAAGGCGGCGATTGTCAGCTCACCTCGCATCTTCAACGGGCTCCCCGTGCCGCCGCACGACGCAGCCCGCGACGCGATCGACGCCGCGGCCCGCGACGCGGCCCGGAAGGAGCGCGCGGCCCGCGGAGAGCGTGAGCCGGCGCCGCAGCCAGCCGCGAGCCAGGAGGCACCGACCGGCCCGAACCAGTGCCACGACATCACCGTGTACCCGCAGATCGGCCTCGCCGGCGGCGCGTGCGCGGGGCTTGGGCTGCTGCTCGACATCCACGACGCGGCGCACCCGGTGCGGGTCGCGATGGCGGCCGATCCGAACATGTCGTTCTGGCACTCGGCCACGTTCAGCAACGACGGCACGAAGGTGCTCTTCACCGATGAATGGGGTGGCGGATCGCAGCCGCGCTGCCGCGCGACCGACAAGATGGACTGGGGCGCCGACGCGCTCTTCACCATCGAGCACGACACGCTGGTGTTCCACAGCTACTACAAGATGCCGGCCGCGCAGACCGAGCAGGAGAACTGCGTCGCCCACAACGGCTCGCTCGTCCCGAGTCCTGGCCGCGAGGTGATGGTGCAGTCGTGGTATCAGGGCGGGATCTCGGTGTTCGACTGGACGAATCCCGATCACCCGCAGGAGATCGCGTACTTCGACCGCGGGCCGATGGACGCCAACCGCCTGATTCTCGCCGGCTCCTGGTCCGCGTACTGGTACAACGGCGTCATCGTGAGCTCGGAGATCGCGCGCGGGCTGGACGTCTACGAGTTGCTGCCGAGCGGGCTCATTTCCAGGAACGAACTGGACGCGGCGAGGACGGTGCACGTCAACGAGTGGAACACGCAGGACCAGCAGAGGTTCGTGTGGCCGCCGAGCTTCGCGCTGGCGCGCGCGTATCTCGATCAACTCGAACGGTCGAAGGGGCTGACCCTGGCCGCGATCGCCAGTGCCCGCTCGGCGCTCACGCGTGCCGAGCAGCAGTCGGCTGACGCGCGGAAGGGCGCACTCACGGATCTGGCGTCCCAGATGCAGACCGCCGAAGCCGGATCATCCGATCAGGGGAAGGTGCACCTGCTGTCGTCGGCGTTGACGGATCTCGCCAACGCGCAACGGTGAGGCACCTCCGCGCGCCCGCGTGAGCCCGGCTCCGCGTGCTACCGTGCGGGTTTGACGACGAGCTGCCCCTTCATGTTGCGGCAGCCTTCGTCGATCACGAGATTGCAGTAGTAGGGAAATGTCCCGGCCTGGTCGGCCCGGAACTCGAAGGTGACCGACCCGCCGGGGCTCACGCGCTTGGCGAGCCGGTAGGCGTCGATCGTGAAGCTGTGCGGGATGTCTTTCGTCGTGAGGGTCACGCGCACGAGGTCGCCCTGGGCGACCTCGATGCGCGATGGCTCGAATCCGTACTTGTGGGCCGAGACGGCGAACTGGCGTTCGGCGGGAGCGTCTTGAGCACCGGAACGTCCGGAGTCCGACGTCCGGGGTCCGACGTCCGTTCGCGAACGTCCGAGGTCCGGCGTCCGCGCAGGCAGCGTCACCGCGCCGGTCAGCCCGGCGAGTAGCAGCACACCTCCAAGTCGGGCAAGCCGCATCAGGACCTCAGTGCTCGCGGCGCGCGTGCTCCCGGTCGCCGCGCTTGCCCTGGCCGGCGGGTGATGACTCGGCGCCGCCGTTGCCGTCCTCCTCCTGCAGCAGCGCCTTGCGGCTGAGGCGAATCCTGCCGGTCGGGTCGATGTTGATCACCTTGACCATCACCTGCTCGCCTTCCTTCAGCTCGTCGTGCACGTCCTTCACGCGATGGTTCGCGATCTCCGAGACGTGCAGCAGGCCGTCGGTTCCCGGCATGATCTCGACGAAGGCGCCGAAGTCGGTGATCCGCTGCACCTTGCCGAGATAGGTCTTGTTGAGCTCCGGTGTCGCCGTCAGCTCCTGGATGATCGCGATCGCCTTCTGCGCCGAGGTCTCATCGGCCGACGCCACGTTCACCTGCCCATCGTCCTCGACGTCGATCTTCACGCCGGTGCGGTCGATGATGCTGCGGATCATCTTGCCGCCTGGCCCGATGACGTCGCGGATCTTGTCCACCGGGATCCTGATGGTGATGATGCGCGGCGCGAACGCCGAGATGTTCATGCGTGGCGCCGAGAGCGCCTCGTTCATCTTCCCCAGGATGTGCATCCGCCCGGCCCGAGCCTGGTCGAGGGCTTTGCGCATGACCTCGGTGGTGATGCCGGTCACCTTGATGTCCATCTGCAGCGCCGTGATGCCCTTGGCGGTGCCGGTGACCTTGAAGTCCATGTCGCCGTAGTGATCCTCGGCGCCCGCGATGTCGCTCAGGACGGCGTACTTGCCCGTCTTCTCGTCCATGACGAGGCCCATCGCGATGCCGGCCACCGGCGATTCAATCGGCACACCCGCATCCATCAGCGCCAGCGTGCCGCCGCAGACGGAGGCCATCGACGAGGATCCGTTCGACTCGAGGATGTCCGAGACGATGCGGATGGTGTAGGGGAACTTCTCCTCACCCGGCACGAGCGGCGTCAGCGCCCGCTCGGCGAGCGCGCCGTGGCCCACTTCGCGGCGGCCGGGGCCGCGCAGGAACGCGACCTCGCCGACCGAGAAGGGCGGAAAGTTGTAGTGGAGCATGAAGCGCTTGTAGATCTCGCCGTCCACCATCTCGATCTTTTGCTGGTCTTCCGACGTGCCGAGCGTGCAGGTGACGAGCGCCTGCGTCTCGCCGCGCGTGAACACGGCCGATCCGTGCGTCCGCGGGAGCACGCTGGTCTCGATCCAGATCGGACGGATCTGGTCGAAGGCGCGCCCGTCCAGCCGCTTCCCTTGCTGCAGGACCTCCTCGCGGAGCACCTTTTCCTTGAGCTCCTTGAAGATCGCCTTGGCTTCGAGCTTCCGCTCGACCTCGCCCTCGGGCAGCGAGGCGACCAGCTCGTCGAGCACTTCGTCGACGCGGCCGTAGTTTTCGAGCTTGTCGCGGA
The DNA here is from genome assembly GCA_025450765.1 of Vicinamibacterales bacterium. Classification (GTDB taxonomy): domain Bacteria; phylum Acidobacteriota; class Vicinamibacteria; order Vicinamibacterales; family CAVVIG01; genus JAGWRA01. The sequence goes on from JANWLS010000110.1 coordinate 9,648, forward strand.
TCCGCATCGCCTCGGCGAGCGGCCCGTACACCTTCTCCTCGACTTCCCGGTAGAAGTCGTGGCCGATCTCCTTCTTCTGGACCTTGAGCTTGGTCTTGCCGACCTCGCGGGCGAGATCGTCGATAACGGCGACAATCTGCTTGATCGCGGCGTGCGCCGCTTCGAGCGCGCGGAGCACTTCGTCCTCGCTCGCTTCCTTCGCGCCCGCTTCGACCATCACCAGGCCGTCCTGGCTGCCGGCGACGACGAGGTCGAGCCGGCTGCGGCGGCGCTGTTCGTAGGTCGGGTTGATGATGAGGTCCTGGTCGATCAGGCCCACGCGCACGCCGGCGATCGTCTTCTGGAAGGGAATCTCTGAAATGGCGAGCGCCGCCGAGGCACCCGTGATCGCCAGCACGTCGGTGTCGTTCTCGGCGTCGGCCGAGAGCACCAGCGCGATGATCTGCGTCTCGTAGCGCCAGCCAGCGGGGAAGAGCGGCCGGATCGGCCGGTCGATGACCCGGCTCGTCAGCACTTCCTTTTCCGCCGGTTTGCCCTCGCGCTTGAAGAAGCCGCCGGGAATGCGTCCGGACGCATAGGTGTACTCGCGGTAGTCGACCGTCAGCGGCAAGAAGTCGATCCCCTCGCGGGCGTTCGACGCATGGCAGGCCGTGACGAGCACGACCGAATCGCCGTAGCGGACGATGACCGCGCCGTCGGCCTGCTTGGCCAGCTTGCCGGTCTCGATCGACAGCGTGCGTTCCCCGATTTTCACTTCGCGCGTGTGCATGACACTCATCTCGTTCTCGGGGTTCTGCCCCCGGTGCTTCATGTGGCCGACGGAATGGGACGTACGAGGGGAGCGTGGAGAGGCGTGAGAAATGAGGCAGGCTCCCGACTCACTTCTCGCTGCGCTCCAACGGTCTGTGGGCCTACTTGCGGATGCCCAGGCGGCGGATCAACTCGCCGTACCGCTGCGCATCCTTGCGCTTCAGGTAGTCCAGCAGCCGCCGGCGCTGGCCGACCAGCACGAGCAGACCGCGGCGGGAGTGATGGTCCTTCGCGTGTGTCTTGAAGTGCTCAGTCAGGTAATTGATCCGCTCACTGAGGAGCGCGACCTGCACTTCCGGAGACCCGGTATCCGTGTCGTGTGTCCGGTAGTTGTCGATGATCTCGGTCTTGCGATCTTTCGTAAACCCCACCTGGCGTCCTCCACGAACGGCCCAGTGGTCGGAGTGGGGTACCTCCGTACCGAGCCGCCGTTTCAAAAGAACCCTTAGTCCAAAAGACTCAATATCTTACTTCAGAACGACCGAGGGATGCAAAACGGCCGGGGCGCCCCGCGGCTCGCCAAGACCGACCAGCCGGCCGCCCTCGTCGAGGAGGCGCACCCACGCGGGCCACGCCGGCGGCGGCGCGCCATCGAGATCGGCCGGCCCCAGATCCCGGCCTTGGACGGCGTGAGTGACCCCGGCTGCCGTGAGCCGGGCCGCCGGCATGTCGAGCAGCAGGCCGTCCATGGGCACGACCCGCGGCAGCGCCGCTTCGGGGGCCTCGGCCAGTTCGGCAAGCGGGATGGCGTCGGCTTCGCTGAAGCCGGCCGCGGCTGTCCGCCGGAGCGCGGTCAAATATCCGCCGGTGCCGAGCCGGGCGCCGATCTCATGCGCGAGCGTCCGGACGTAGAAGCCAGCCGAGCAGGTGACGCGGATCCTGATCTCCTCGTCTGTCCGGCCACAGAGCGCCAGGTCGTACACGGTCACCGGCACCGGTTCGAGCCGCACGGTGCGCTGCTCGCGGGCCATGGCATACGCGCGGACGCCGTCCACCTTTTTCGCCGAGAAGGGTGGTGGCGTCTGCAGAAACGAGCCGCGAAAGGCCGCGAGCACCGCCTCAATCTCCTCGACCGTGATCGCCTGCCCCGGCGTCTGCGCGATGACGGGCTCGACCCGCCCCTCTGCGTCGTAGGTGTCGGTCGCGGCGCCCAGCCGCACGTGCGCGAGGTAGGTCTTCCGGGAAGCCGAGAGGAAGCGCGCGAGGCGCGTCGCGCGCCCGAGCACCAGCGGCAGCACGCCAGACGCCATCGGATCGAGCGTCCCCGTATGGCCGACGCGGCTGATCTTCAGCATCCGCCGGACGGCGGCGACGATGTCGTGGGAGGTCGGACCCGACGGCTTGTCGATGACGAGCAGGCCATCCGGGGAATCGGGCATGGTTCAGTGGACGCGCGCCGTGCCGTCGGAGTCCGCGATCGCCTGCGCGAGCTGCTCGATGATGATCGGCTTGAGCTCGTCCGCGGCCATCGCGACGGTGCAGCCGGACGCGTTCAGGTGGCCGCCGCCGCCGAAGCCGCGCGCGATGGTGCCGACGTCGACGGTGCCCTTCGATCGGAAGCTCACGCGCAGCTCGCCGGGCTTCACCAGCTTCAGGAAGGCGACGGCGACGATGCCGTGCACCGTGAGCGGCACGTTGATGAGCCCCTCGGTATCTTCCGCGGTCGCTCCGGTGCGCCGGCTGATCTCGGGATCGAGCGACAGGATCGCAATCCGTCCGTCGACGGCGGTCTCCATGTCGTTCAGCACCGTGCCGAGCAGCCGCAGGCGCCCCATCGTGTTGCTGTCGTACACGCGCTGGGCGACGAGCACCGGGTCGACGCCCGCGTCGAGTGCCCGCCGGCAGATGTCGAAGGTCCGCGGCGTGATGTGCGAGAAGTGGAACGCGCCGGTGTCGGTGAGGATCGTCACGTAGATGTGCGTCGCGATCTCCGGGGAGAACGGGACGCCGAGCGCCTCGATCAGCGTGAACACCAGCTCGCCGCACGCCGCCGCCGATTCGTCGAACCAGTTCAGGTCGCCATAGCCGGTGTTGCCGGGATGGTGATCGATGTTGATGACGAAGAACCGCTCCAGCCCGCTCACGCCGGTCCGCGCCAGGCTGCCGCACTCCATCACGATGGCCACCTCGGCGTCGCCGTCGAACGTGGTCGCCACTTCGACGTCATGGATGCCCGGGAACTCGCGCAGCATCGCGGGAACCGGGTCGGCGTTCACCAGGCGCACGGTCTTGCCGAGCGCGCGCAGCGCATAGGCCATCGCCAGTTCGGAGCCGATCGCATCGCCGTCGGGACGTGCGTGGGAAGTGATGACGAACCGCTGATGCTGGTGAATGGCGTCGCAGATGCGGGCGAGGACGGCGTCGTGCGGGTTAGTCATCGTTCTGGCTGTCGTCGTCGTGTGGGTGGTCCTGTTCGTGCAGCTCGTGCAGGATCTGCTCGATGCGATCCTGCTGCTCGATCGACTTGTCGAAGATGAACTCCAGCTCGGGAATCCGCTTCAACCGGAGGGCGGTGCCGACGCGGCGCCTCAGGAACGGGCCGGCGCGGCGGAGGGCACGCGCCGTCTCGCGTCGCGACTTCTCGTCGCCCATGCTCGTGTAGTACACGCGCGCGAGCTGCAGATCCGGCGTGACCTGCACGCGCGTGAGGGTGATGAACCCGATGCCCGGGTCGTGCACCTCGCGCATGAGCAGCGTGCTGAGCTCCGCTCGAAGCTCCTCGCCAACACGGTCCGGACGGGATCCCTGGGCCATAAGACGTTCGAAGGCCGGCCGCCACGGCCGGCTGGCGAGATCAGGCGAGAAACTCCACCTGGGTGCCGGTGATGAGACCCGGCTCGATCCGCTCGATTTCGTCAGCGACCGCCGCCAGCTCGCGGTCGGCGTGCGCGCGGTCGGTGCTGATGGTGACGGCGCCCAGCGCGGCGCGCTGCCAGAGGTCGTGGTACTCGATTTCGGCGATGGCGACGTTGAACTTCGCCAGCCGCGCCTTGATGCGCTGCAGCACCATGCGCTTCTCCTTCAGGGAGTGCGCGTCCGGCAGATGGAGCTCGATGGTGAGCAGCGCGACGGCGCTCACACCGTCGCCGCGACGCGCTCGACGACGAAGGCCTCGATGACGTCGCCGACCTTCACGTCGTTGAACCGGTCGAGCGCGATCCCGCACTCGAAGCCGGCCCGTACCTCGCTCACATCGTCCTTGAACCGGCGCAGCGAGGCGATCTTCCCTTCGTAGGTGACCACGTGATCGCGCAGCAGGCGGACGTGGGTATCGCCGCTCCGCGTAATCCGGCCGTCGGTGACCATGCAGCCCGCGATGGTGCCGGCCTTCGGCACGCGGAACACCTCGCGGACCTCGGCCGCGCCGAGGCGCACTTCCTTGAGCGTCGGCTCGAGCAGGCCCGTCATCGCCTTCTTCATCTCGTCGGTGACGTTGTAGATCACCGAGTGGAGCCGCACGTCCACCTTCTCGCGATCGACGACGTCGGCGGCGTTCCGATCCGGCCGGACGTTGAAGCCGATGATGATGGCGTTCGAGGCCGAGGCGAGCAGCACGTCCGACTCGTTGATCGCGCCGACGCCGGCATGGATGATCCGCAGCTTCACGCGGTCGTCGGAGAGCTTGGCGAGCGTGTCGGCGAGCACCTCAGCCGAGCCCTGCACGTCGGCCTTGATGATGATCGGCAGCTCCTTCATGCCGCCTTCGGCAATCTGCTGCTGCAGCGATTCGAGCGTGAGTCGTCCGCCCTTGGCGCCGAGCGCCTTCTCCTTCGCCTGCGTCTGGCGGAAGGTCGCAATCTGCCGTGCCTTGGCCGCGTCCTCGAGCGCCTGGAAGGCGTCGCCCGGCTGCGGGAGCCCCGTGAGGCCCAGCACTTCGACCGGCATCGACGGCCCGGCCTGCTTGACCTGCCGTCCGCGATCGTCGATGAGGTTCTTGACCTTGCCGACCACGGGACCGGCGATGAAATTGTCG
>JANWLS010000111.1 GCA_025450765.1 Vicinamibacterales bacterium
AATCCGCCTCCCGCGAATGATCCACCTCCCTCGACCGGCGGCGGGACGACGACCGGCGGGACGACTGGTGGCGGAACGACGACCGGTGGCGGGACGACGACCGGCGGATCAGGCTCGGGGAGCACGCCGTCCGCGACGCCTCAGGCCATCACCTGGAGCGGCGTGAAGAATGCGACCGCGTCGGGCAACACGCTCAAGAAGACGTCTGGCTGCGACGGCTGCCAGGACGCGGGCGGACAGTCGGCTCAGTCGATCGCGTCGGGAGACGGCGTGCTGACGTTCACCGTCGCCGACGCGGCCGGTCAACACGAGGTCGGTCTCTCGACGAGCCCGAAACTGCAGCAGTCTGCGATCAATTTCGGCCTGAACGTCGCCAGCGGGATCGCCGAAGTGCGGGAAGGCGGCACGTACAAGGCCGACACGCGGGTGGCGGTGGGCGATACGCTCTCGATCGCGGTCTCGGGCGGCGTCGTGATCTACCAGAAGAACGGCGTCACGTTCTATCGCAGCAGCAAGCGGGCCGCCTACCCGCTGCGCGCAAGCGCCGTGCTGATGGCCATGGGCTCATCGGCGAGCCAGGTCATGATGGCGGCGGGCAGCGGCAGCACGTCCGGGACGGGCACGCACACCAGCACGGGCGACACGGTCGGGACCGCGGTGCCGGTTGACGGCCGCGCGGTTGGGCGTTCGGCGACGTGGACGTCGGTGAAGAACGCCGTCGTGTCGGGCACGGTGCTGACGAAGACGTCGGGCTGCGATGGCTGTGAGGACTCCGGCGCGATCTCGAGCGAGACGATCGCCTCCGGCGACGGATCCCTCAGCTTCACGGTCGATGAGCTCTCCACGCAGCGCGAGATCGGGCTGTCGACGAGCACAACCGAGGGCATGACGGCCATCAACTACGGCTTCGTGCTCTACGCCGGCAACGTCGTCGAAGTCCGCGAGGCGGGGGTCTACCGGACGGACGTCCAGGCGGCGGTTGGCGATGTCTTCACCGTCAGCGTGCAGGGCGGGAAGGTCGTCTACCTGAAGAACGGGACGCCGATCTACCAGAGCACGGCCGCGGTGAAGTATCCGCTGCGTGCCAGCGTGTCGCTCCTGAACACGTCGGCGACCGCCTCCGGCGTCATGCTGACCGGCGCGCAATAACCGGCAGCGCTTCGGCCTTCTGCCAGGTGGCCTGCTGCCGCCCGGTGCAGAAACGCGAGAAGCCCACGAGTGTCGCCCAGTTGAGGAGGCACATCGTATAAGGCACGGACAGGAGCGGGCGAAGGCGCGACGCCTTCCCCGCTTCTGTGTCTCTCGCCGCGCCCACCGCGGCGGCTCCATAAAAGAGCACCTGTCCCGCCAGCAATCCCTGATAAAAGACCGACCCGGCGGCAAGCGGCACGTTCGCGAGGAACACCCCCGCGTGCAGCGCCGGCAGGAGCAGTCGCAGGCCCTTGTGTGACATCGCCTGGAACCAGATCCGGTTCCGGCGTGGATTGAAGAGCCATCGCTCGCGGGCGAACAGCTGGAAGGTGCCGGCGATCGTGCGCGTCTTCCGCGTGAATTCCGCCGCGGCCGTGGCAAACGGTTCGTCGTACGCGCGGGCGCCCGGCTCGAACAGCACGCGGTAGCCTCGCCGCACGATGCGCGCCGGGATCACCACGTCGTCGAGCACCGTGTCGTCGGGAATCGGCTCGAAGAGATCCTGGCGGATGGCGTAAATGGCGCCCGTCGCGCCCAGCGTCGAGTCCACCCGGCTTTCATTGAGCCGCAGGAACTTCTCGTACCGCCAGTAGAAGCCGACACCGCTCGAGCCCTCGTGCCTGCGCGGTTCGATCATCAGCTCACCGCTGACGGCTCCGATGTTGTCGGCGGCGAAGGGGGCCACCAGGTGGCGCAGCGCGTCCCGATCGAATCGCTGCCGCGTGTCGGCCAGGACGATGATGGGGCCGCGCAGCTGCGGCACGACGTCGTTGAAGACCGCCGGTTTCCCGCGGCGCTGCTCGAAGCTGACCGTGCGAACGCCGGCCTGGGCGTACGCACAGGCGCGCGCGACGGTGTCGTCGCTCGACCCGTCAGAGGCGACGACAATGTCGACGGCATCCGGCGGGTAATCGAGCTGCAGCAGGTTCTCGATCTTGGCGCCGATGCGCCGCCCCTCGTTGTACGCGATGACGAGGATGCTGACATGCGGGGCATCACGGCCTCTGGCCTGCGGCCCGGAACCCGAGGCCGTGCGGGTACGGCGAGACGTCGCCCGCATGCGGATCGCGAGCGGGTACCCGAGATAGGTGTATCCAAGCAGCAGCACGAATCCCCAGAACGGCAGGGCCGCGTTGGTTCGCGCGAGATTCGGCACGAGGGGAACCTTCGGGCGATTGGGACGCGGCGCCTTCGGGAGCGTGCTCGGGATGCCGATCGATCCGGTGAGAGCCGAATAGAGGAGGTCGAAGTTCGCCCCGACGTCGTTGCCGTCTGTTCCGGCGCCGTGATAGTGGCTGCTGGCCGTCAGCCGGTAGTTGTTGTGCCCGCTGTCGGTGAAGCCGACCGACTGCGGCGAGCCGGGGAAGAAATTGTCGGACGGATAGTCCGAGGCCTGCCCGCCGATGATGACGTTGCCCTTGAAGACGTAGCCCGGGAAGTACGCCTGCAAGGTTGGGGTGCCGCTTCCGGTGCCCGTGCCAATCAGCCCGTAGAGATTGTTCTCGACGATGTTGTTCTGGAACGTGAACCCGCTGTCCGGCGTGCCGTCGGCGAACAGAAAGCTTTCGCTCTGGAGGGCGGTGTTGTGATCGATCGTGATGTCGGCGGTGCCGCTGAGAATCTGGAAGAGCCGCCCGTCGCCCCAGGATCCGCCCACGTCGGTGAAGAAATTGTTGCGGATCAAAATGCGCTGCGTTTGAGCGCTGGGGTTCTGGTCGTGTCCCAGGATATTGATCGCGGAGCCGACGTGCTGGACGACGTTGTTGGTGAAGGTGACATCCTGGACCGCCGACCAGGGGGCGTTTCCGCCCTGGTTCCGGACGGTGAAGAGGATGGCGAACCCGTCCTGCGCCTGCACCCAGTTGTACTGGAGCACGTTGCCGTCGATGAGGACGCGCCGCGCATTCTTCAGTTCCAGGAGGTTCTTGACCGACCAGGGTTGTCCCGCGTAGCTCGGATCGTCGGCCTTCCACGACAGCTGCTTCGAAAACAGGTTGCGTCGGATTTCGATGTCCGACGGGACCAGGTTCGGGATGGCGGGATCGGCGCCACCAAACAGGACGTCCTCGCCGGAGGCTTCGAGATAATCGTCGTCGATCTTGAACGGACCGGTCCCGTTCCAGCTCACGACCGCCTGGGCATCGTTGCCGACTTCCTTGAAATCGGACACGTACGAGTCGATCACCGCCGTCTGGCTCGAGTTCATGACGACGCCGTGCCGGCTGCCGCGCTGCGGATCGCCATGGATGTAGCAGCGGTCGAACACGATGTGGCCGGGCATGTCGGCCAGCGGCCCATCGTCGGCGCCGAGCTGGACGACTTCGTACAGGAAGGTCCCCTGCGTCGGTGAGATCTCGACGCCGATGAAGCGGTAGTTCTGAGCGCCGGGTGCGGTGGTGATCACCGGGCCGGAGCTGGATTGCAGCTTCGGCAGGTTGTGGGCGAAGGACGGATCGATCCGCGTGCCGGCGATCGGCAGGCCGGAGTCGGGCGCGTCCGTACGGATGACGATCCACCCGTTTCCGGCCTTCTTCGGCAGCGTGAACGAGCCCTGATAGGTCGAGCCGGCCGACAGCGTGATCGTGTCGCCCGGCTGCGCCCGGTCGAGCGCGGCCTGGAAATCGCCGCCGGGCGGAACGGCGATCGTGTGGCCGTTCTGCTGGGGCATCGACGTATCGACGAAGGCCCGCGGCTGCTGCGGAAGCGACGGGGTGGCAGCTCGTCCGGCCGCCACCATCAGCAGGGCGAGGACGGCCGCGCACGCGGCCATCCTGAGTCGACGACACCAGAAGCGTTGAGTCATATCAAGCAGGAACCTCGGCCACTCGTGCGGGCGTCCGAATCTGTCCGCGGGTGAGGTCGATCACCTGCTGGTGCGGCCCGGCGCCCTCGAGCGCCTTCAGCATGTCCTCGCAGGCCGATCCGCAGATGAGAACCTCGGCGTGTTCGAGGAGCTGTTCGACCGTGTCGCACATCAGCGAGGCGACGTGTGGAATCTGCTCTTCGATGTAGCGGCGGTTGGTGCCGATGAGCCGCGCGATCGAGACATTCTGGTCGAGCACCTTCACGTCGTAGCCCTTGCCGATCAGCGTCTCGATGAGCGAGACCATCGGGCTCTCGCGCAGGTCGTCGGTGCCCGGCTTGAAGGCCAGGCCGACCACGCCGATGCGCCGCCGGCCGGTGTCGACCACGGCCCGGACGGCGCGCGTCACCTGGTTCTCGTTCGCCGGGATGACTGACGAGAGGAGCGGGAGCGGCAGGTCGGCGTCGCGCGCCGCCGCGAGAATGGCCCGCAGGTCCTTCGGGAGGCAGGATCCGCCGAAGGCGAATCCCGGACGCAGGTAGGCCTCGGAGATGTTCAGCTTCCGGTCGGCGAAGAACACGCGCAGCAGCTCGCGATTGTCGACCTCGAACTCCTCGCACAGATCCCCGATCTCGTTCCCGAAGGTGACCTTCAGGGCGTGATAGAGGTTCGAGACGTACTTGGCGAGCTCCGCCGTGCGGATGCTCGTGTGGATGAAGGGCGCGTTGACGGCCGAGTAGAGGCCGCGCAGCACGTTCGCCGCGTCGTCGGAGGGGGTCCCGACCACCGTGCAGGGGGGTTGGGCGAAGTCGCGCAGGGAGGAGCCCTCGCGCATGAACTCCGGATTCATGGCGTAGCGCACCAGGGCGCTCGCCTCGGGTCCTGCCTCGGCGCGCAGCGCCGGCATCACGATCCGCTCGGTGACGCCCGGCAGCACGGTGCTGCGGACGACGAGCGTGAACGGCTCCGTGCGGCCGCGCAGCGCGCGGCCGATCTCCTGGGCCGCGCGTTCCACCGCGTCGAGCGACAGGCGGCCGCGGCGGTCGCTCGGCGTCCCCACGCAGATGAGCGCCACGTCCGAGCGGCTGATGGCATCGGCCGTCGAGCTGGTCACCGTGAGGCGCTTGCTGCCGGTGACGTCGGCCAGGAGTGCGTCGAGCCCATGCTCGACGATGGGCGATCGGCCACTCGCGAGAAGATTGAGCTTGTCCTCGTTGATGTCGACGCCGATCACCTCATGACCGGCTTTCGCCAGGCAGGCGGCCGTCACGCATCCAACGTATCCGAGTCCGAGAACGCTTACTCGCACGGGTCACAACCTCCTCGCACGCCGATTCGAACACGTGAGCGGCATGCGTCCATGAATAGTGCTGGTGAACGAGCTGACGGCCGGTTTGCCCGAGGGCGAGCCGCGCGGCCGGATCGCGGAGCAGCCCGAGCACGTGGTCCGCGAAAGCCTCCGGCTGGTCGGCCTGCAGATAGTGCGTGCCCGGCGTGAGCGGCAGCCCTTCGGCGCCGATCGTGGTGGAGACGAGCGCCTTGCCCATGGCGAGCGCCTCGAAAATCTTGATGCGCGTGCCGCCGCCCACCCGCAGCGGCACGACCGCCACGGCGGCCCGTTCCAGGAACGGCCGCACATCGTCCACGGTTCCCGTGACCGCGGCGCCGGCCGCGGCGGCCGCCTCGCGCAGGCGCGCGGAGGGATTGCGCCCGACGATGGTGAAGCTCGTGGACGGACGGGCACGGCGAATGAGCGGAAGCGTGGTGGCCATGAAGTCCAGCGTGCCGTCCTCGTTGGGGTACCAGTCCATCGAGCCGACGAAGACGAGCGCGTCGGGATCCTGATCGGTTGACCGCGGCGTGAAGTACCCGAGATCGACCCCGGTGGGAATC
>JANWLS010000112.1 GCA_025450765.1 Vicinamibacterales bacterium
GGCCCCGCCTCGCTCCAGCCAAAGCCCGCGCGGTCGTAACTGCACGCGCGTGTGAAGGCGGCCACGCGCGGCTGCACGAGCGCCCAGCTCAGGGACGATCCGCCGAGCGCGGCGTCGAAGATGACGGCCGGCGCCCCTTCACCCTCGCTGTGCAGGTGCAGGCGGAAGCCGCCGACGTCGACGAGATCGCCGGGTGGGTGCGTTCGTAATCCCCGAGGCATGACAACGGTCCTGCTGCGTCTCGCAGGCTGAGCCGTGCGTCCACTCCGTTCATTATGGGCCGGCTGGAGGCGGAGCCGCCGATCCGTCCGACCAGCGTCGGACGGGGATCAGGAGCACGGTCGGTTCAAGTGGGCTCCCGTTCACCCCGATGATTGGCGACCCTGCGAGCCCGGCGCCCCAGGCGGAGGCCCCGCCCGACCGCACGAAGAACATCAGGTGCGGCAGCCACGGTCCCGCGGCATCGTCGCTCACGTACCCTTCCTTCGAGAGCATGAACGAAAACGACCCGGCCGCGGGAGTGACGAACAGGTGGCTGGCGAACGCGGCGCGAGTCTTGTCGATCACCTGCTGCCGTGTCGCGCCCGCCAACACCCATTCGGTGCGCTTCAGGTATTGCGGCAGCACGCTGCGCGCCGCAGGCGGGTTGAAGCAGTTCGGGGCGCGCAGCTTCGGGTTCCAGAACTGGGGATCGTCAAAGCCGGCCGTCCACGACCGCTCGACGAAGCAGACGAAGCCGTTCGTCCCCTTCACCGCTCGCTCGTAGCCGCGGCGCCCGAGAACGAGCACGTCCGCGGCGGCCGAGATGGACGGCGGAGCCGCGGTCCGCGCCAGTGCGATCTCCGCCTCTCGACTGGAGATCATGTACTGCTCGACAGGGGCCATCACAGGGTAACGGGCCTGCGCGCGCGGGTTCGCGGCCGCGAGCAGCGCCATGAGAACGAACAACGCCACGTGCTTCGGCATCGAAAACCTCTCCCTCTGAGCGCGGATCAGCCTCGCTCGGTCGGTAGTCGATCGAAGCCGGGCGAAATCGACAGAGTCGGGGAGCCGCCGACAAAAAAGCCCTCAACTGGCATGCCGCCAATTGAGGGCCTTTGCTTCCGCGGAATTCTGGTCGGGGCGAGAGGATTCGATCCTCCGACCCCTCGGTCGACCTTCGCCCACAACCGCCGTCAATCTTCGACGCACCACGCCGTTCTCGCGGGCGACCTCCCCTGCCCTGGCGACGTAGAGTTTTCATGTTCTCTCGGCGCCATCGCCGCCGCGCGTTCTCGCGATTTCGTCGAGCAGCGGATCCAGCCAGGCCGCCACGAGCTGGTGGGCTTCAGCCAACACTGGGTTCACCCGGACGCGTTCCGCTTCCCTCTTGTAGCTGACGGCGAGCTCGCGAGGCGGCGTCGGCAGACGAGCGGGGACAGCGTGCGTCTGGCGCCGGGCGAACACTCGCGAGATCGCGTTCTTGAGCGCGGCGGGCTCCATGCGCTCGTATTGCCGGATCAGGAGAAGATCGACCAGGTCTCTCGCGCGCGTCGTGCCGCCGCCCTTGTACCTCCGCGTGTACGCGTGCAGCTTCTCCGCGACCTGCCGCGCCACCGGCACCAGGGACATCTCGATCGGCGCGAATCCGAGCTCGGCGAACACTCCCGGCCGTTGCACCGGTTCCGCGTCCCAGGGCTCCGGCGATGCGATGCTGACGTCCACCTCCAGCGGCTCGAACGTCCTCCCGGATAGAGTGCTCTCCAGTTTGTATCTCAACGCGAGTCGAACTCCAGCTTCGGAGAGTTCTTCGGTGCCAACAATGGCGAAGGCGAAATAATCTCCAGCGTCCTCCCTCCCTTCACGGCCCACCGTCCTGGCGCCACCGTCGAGAGACGGACGACCAGTCGTTCCAAGGCGGCCTGACGACGGACGATGTACGCCGGTACGCCGAGCCGGCGGGCGCGTTCGCGCAATCGGGCTTCGACGGCCATCCGGAAACCAGCCGGCGTTGCGTATTCACGCACGTGCGCGCGACTCCGCGATGGCCCGTGCGACGAGCTGCTGGACGCGAACGGAACGGCGCTTCACCGCCGCCTGCAGCTCATTCGGCGATACCAAACCTGAAGCGAGTGCCCGGCCGGTGGCCTCGATGACCACACTTGGATCGGTCCCGAGGTCGGCGGCGTCGGCAAGCGTCCGCGCGGGCGAGGTGACTCGGACGCCGAAGCGGCTGCGGATTTCATCACGACGCAGGGGAAGAGTCGTGGTGTGCACGGCGACACCGGCCGTGGACTGCGCCGTTCGGGGCCGGCGCTCCCGAGGTAGCGTCAGGTGGATCTCCCGTGAGCGCGAGGGCGCTAGATCGTACAGAGTGAGGGCGGTCAAGTGGGACACGACGGCGCCGCGGGAGGCGTTCTTCAGCCAGGCCGCGACGACGTCCTCGTGCGGGTCGGCGGGCACGCCGACAAGGCGATAGAAGCCACGTCCCTCACGTTCGAAGTGGCCCGCGGCAACATGATGCACGAGGCTTCGGGCGCTGTAGCCGAGCGCGTGCGCCTGAACGGCCGTGAAGTAGCCCGCCTGAGTAGCGGCAAGCTCGAACAGGCGTTGCAGCTTGTCGGTCCGCGAGGGTCGCTTCGCAGTTGTCATGTCCCATATAGTATACGTTATACGTACTTAACTTGGGACGCTACGCCTGGGTTTCTCGCGCCTGGGAATCGTCAGCTCCCGCGCCCTTCAGCACCACTCAACTCGACCGCGCGGCCAGCTGCCTCGAGCGGCGCCCGCTCCGGTCTCCTTCTCGTGCGTCTGCCGCGGCGCAAACAACTCGCCCTGCATCGCGGGCCGGCGCCGATTCCGATCGGTCCGGCGGAACGCTGGAGCATGGACTTCGTCCACGCCGAGCTCGAGAGGTGGGTACTTGCGTTCGTCGTACTGACGCACGAAGCGGACCAAATCGGGTTCGATGCGGCGAATGATCTCGCCCGTCTCAGTCGTCGTGAGCTCTGTCACGTCGTCTCCTACACGGTCGATGAGCCGGTCGTCGCTGCGTCTGCGTCACAGATCTGCGATGGATACGCAAATTCCGTGATGATCTGGCAGAGCCTTCGGGAGTGGAAATTCATCAGGCCAGACCTCCGGCAACCCCGTGACCCGAAGCCCACTACTGAGTACCACGTGGTCGATGCTCGCCCGCCAGCCTCTCGCCAGCAAGGGATCAGACTCACCTCCCGTGACGCATGAGAGCTTGCGTGAACTCAACTCGTCTCGGAGCGCAGATCGACCAACGCTGGTGCCGACTGGACCGTTCGCGTCGAGTTCTTGATTGAAGTCTCCAGCAACACACAACTCCGCGCCAGGATCCCGAGCAACTGCCTCATCCCAGGTCCCGCACCTGCGCCCGAAGCCAGCGCACGAATGCACGTCCTCCACGATATTCGGCGTGCCGCGTGTCACCGCGCCACGGAAGGACCGTTCCGAAAACTAAGAGTGGGCTGCGTGCGGGGCGGCGGACGCGGATCGCGGCGGTGCGCTCCGGTTCCTCTTTGAGGCTTAGCGCTTCTGCCACAAGTCCGTGACGGATCCATATGCCTACCCAGCGCCCGCCGTTGAGGCGGTCGGGCGCGGATTCAGTTCCTTCCTCGGTGTCAGGCAGTTGAAGCCCAAGGACTCGGACCGTTTCGAACGTGAGGGGCTCAGGGGATCTCGCCATGCGCCCGAGTATAGGGCAAGACGAAAGGTGGCAACGGTCCCAAGGCGCAGCGACCGTTGAACTCGTCTCCGGGCTAGAATCACGGAGGGACGGGTGAGGAGTCTGTATGCCCATCATCGATACCGGCAGTCTGAAAGTCATCCAACGCTTGCCGGGGTGGTTCGGTCGATATTTTCATTCGGAGCACATGACGTTCGCGCATTACGATTTCAAGCGCGGAGCGTCGATCCATGAACACGGCCATCCCGAAGAAGAAGTTTACGAGGTGATCGAAGGCGAGTTGGAGATGACGATTGATGGCACAGTGCAGATCGTCTCGCCCGGTTTCGTTGCCGTGGTGCCATCCCATGCTCGCCATTCCATCAGGGCTCTCTCGGACGGTCGTGTGATCATTATCGACCATCCGCGTCGTCGCGAGTTCGAGGAGAGTTAACGCTGGCAAATGCGAGGGCTTACCGACTCAGCCGTTCAGCGCAAGCGGCCTGCGTGGATTCAGGGGGTGCGTGCTTCGGCGGTCTCGGGGCAGGTTTGGGTATGTTCGCAGTTCACAGGCCCGGCATTGTGATGGCGTCGGGCCTGTTCTGGCGCAAGGGTACTCAGGTTATCGTGTGCACGGACCTCGATCCTGCCGTCCACAACTGAACCCTTTAGGATCACTGCGCCTTCGTAATACGGAACTCCGGAAAGTTGGAGCAACCAGAACACCTCCACGGTGCGCATCGCCAACTCTTCGTGTTGGCCATCGAGCAATCGCGGGTTCTCGCTGGGAGCACGGCGGAGCAAGAGCAGATTGCACCGCCGTAACGTGTCAATCGCTATGGTTCCCAACGACTGCTGCCAGAACTCGTCGATGATGTCCACGGGGAGGCCAGGCGCTACCGCCGTAGAATCAGGCAAGACCTGAGACCCGAGGGCTTCTGTGCCAATGTTCGTGATTGCCAAGATCGCGAATTTGTCGCCCTCGGCTAGATCAAGCGGAAGTGCATGTTTTCGTTCCATCGGCCCAATCCCCTCGAGATGCGCCACGCCTTGACTTGCGTTGCGCGAACGTTCCGGGCGACGCCGCCGGCTCGGCAGCATAGCGCCAATCCGGCGACGGCGGGAGATTCAGGCCGCAAGGCGTTTCCGAAGCGGCGCTCGATTCGGGGGAGCGCTCATCGGCGTACAAAGAAATGGCCGGCGTCCGACCGGCCAATGCACTCCGTCGCGTTAGGCGCTCGGCCCTCGCGAAGCCCGATTCAGTTCAGGGTAACCACAGGGTAACCATTCGCCGCCCGCCGGCAGCTGATGCCGGCGATCTTGGAAGCCGTGCGCGCTGAGGGGAGGCTAATCGGGCGTGCAGCCGATCAGCATAAGGTCAGCATAAGCGTTTGAGCCTGAAAACGACCGATCATGGCCGACCGAGTTTCGGAATGTTTTGCGGGAAAGTTGGTCGGGGCGAGAGGATTTGAACCTCCGACCCCTCGGTCCCGAACCGAGTGCTCTACCAGGCTGAGCCACGCCCCGACAACCCGACTATCTTACCCCAGCTTCCCGCTCCAGCGATAGCTCCAACGCCGTCAACAGATGATGCGCCGTCAGGTCGGGCTGGAGCGGCGTCACCGACACGTACCCGTCCCGGACGGCCTGGTAGTCGGACCGGTCGTGCGGCTGCCACTCGTTCTGCCCCTCCTCGATCCAGTAGTACGGCCGCCCTTTCGGGTCCGACCGCTCGCCGATCGAGGTCACGTGATTCCGGCTGGCCTGCACGGTGACCTTGATCCCCTTCGCGGCGACCGACGGCACGTTCACGTTCAGGAACGTCCGCGTCGGCAGCCCATCGCGCAGGATGTGCGTCGCGATCTCGCACGCCACCCGCGCCGCCTGCGTGAAGTCCAGGTCGCCGGCGCGCTCGCGCGGGTTGTGCAGCGACACCGCCAGGCTCGGGATCCCGAGCAGCGCCCCTTCCATCGCGCCCGCCACGGTCCCCGAATACGTCACATCGTCGCCGAGGTTCCACCCTTTGTTGATCCCCGAGACGACCAGATCCGGCATCGCCTTCAGCACCTGGGCGATGCCGATGTTCACGCAGTCGGTCGGGGTCCCGTCCACGGCGAACCGGTGCGGCGCGACGCGCTCCAGGCGCAGCGGACGCCGGAGCGTGAGCGCGTGGCCAATCGCGCTCGCCTCGGTGCTCGGCGCGACGACGTGCACATCGCCGAGGCCGGCAAGGGACTGCGCGAGCGCCAGCAGTCCTTCGGAGAGCACGCCATCGTCATTGGTGACCAGAATCTGTTTCGCCATGCGTCGCTCATTATACCGGCCGCCTCGGGCGACTCAGGCCGCGCGGGCCGCGCCTCTCGACGGGATGATCGCCACGAGCAGCACGGTCGACAGCAGCGCGAGCGCGGCACCCACTTCGAATGCAACCGGCGCGCCGAAGACGCTCCAGAGCACGCCAAACACAATGCTCGCGATGAGGGAGCCGATGCCGAGCACGGCGTTATACAGGCCGAACACCGTGCCGCGCAGTGTGGCCGGCGCGAGGTCAGCCATGAGCGCCCGCTCGGCCCCTTCCGTGAGCGCGTAGTAGAGACCGTACACGAAGAACCAGATCACGAGCGTGGTGCTCGAGCGGCTCAACGCAAAACCGGCGTACACGAGCGCATACACCAACCAGCCGCACACGATGACCGCGCGCCGGCCGAGCCGATCCGAGAGGATGCCTCCCGGGGTCGCGAGCACCGCCTTCACGGTATTGAAGCCCGCCCACAGCAGCAGCACCGTCGTGGGGCTGCCTTCGACATCGGTGAGCCGCAGCAGCAGATACGCGTCGGTTGAATTCCCCAGCGTGAAGATCGCCAGGACAATCAGAAACAGCACGAGCGGACGCGGCAGCGCGCGCGCGACGCCGGCCAGGTGCGGCTGGTCCTGAGCGGCGCGGGACGCCTTGGCTCGTGCGGAGTCGAAGGGCGTCTCTGGAAGCTTGATCAACAGCGCGACGGCGATCGCACCCGGAATGACCGTGAGCCCGAACAGCAGGCGATAGTGCCCGGGCATCAGCATCAGGAAGCCGGCGGCGGCGAGCGGGCCGATGACGGCGCCGGCGTTGTCCATGGCCCGATGGAAGCCGAACACACGTCCGCGCGTGTCCGGCCGGGCCCACGAGGCGAGCATCGCGTCGCGCGGCGCGCCGCGGATCCCTTTTCCGATCCGGTCGGTAAACCGGATCGCGAGCACCTGCTCCCAGGCCGTCACGAGGCCGGTGAACGGCCGCACCGCCGACGAGATCAAATACCCGGCGAGGACGATCGGTTGCTTCAGGCGAAATCGATCGGAGAGATACCCGGTTGAAATCTTGAGGAGGCTGTTGGCGGCTTCGGCGGCGCCTTCAATGACACCAATCGAAACCACCGAGGCGGCGAGGACGCGCGTCAGGAAGAACGGCAGGATGGCGTAGATCGCCTCCGACGCGGCATCCGTGAAGAGGCTCACCCAGCCCAGCCGCCACACCGGGGTTGGAAGGCTTGCGAGGAGGCGCTGATCCTGGCCTTCCGCGGCCGGCGGGTGGGAACTGCTCGAACTCGACACCTACAACAGCCTACACTGGACTGGTTTGCGGCGGCTGCCCGGCGTCGTTACAATGAAAGACAACTATCTCATGTCATCGCTGGGCGAGATTCTCGAGGGCCAGACGCGCGAGGGCGATCTGTACGAGCCGATCGACAAAGGCCGGATCCGGTGCTACGCGTGTGGGCATGCCTGCCCCATTCCGGACGGCGCGGCCGGGGTCTGCAAGGTCCGCTTCAATCGGGGCGGGCGGCTGTTCGTCCCCTGGGGCTATGTCGGCGGCGTGCAGTGCGACCCGGTGGAAAAGAAGCCGTTCTTCCACGCCTACCCCGGCGCGCTCGCCTACAGTTTCGGGATGCTCGGGTGCGATCTGCACTGCGGCTACTGCCAGAACTGGGTCAGCTCGCAGGCGCTGCGCGACCCGGAGGCGGTCGTGCCGCCGCGACGCGTCACGCCGGAGGCGCTCGTCCTCGGCGCGCAGGCACAGGGGGCGCGGCTGCTCGTGAGCACCTACAACGAGCCGCTCATCACCAGCGAGTGGGCGGTCGCGATCTTCAAGGAGGCGAAAGAGGCCGGCCTCGTGACGGCGTTCGTCTCGAACGGCAACGGCACGCCGCAGGTGCTCGAATATCTGCGGCCGTGGGTGGATCTCTACAAGGTCGATCTCAAGAGCTTCGACGACCGTCACTATCGCCAGCTTGGCGGGCGCCTGCAACCAATCCTCGATACGATCCGCCGTCTGCACGCGATGGACATCTGGCTCGAAGTCGTCACGCTGCTCATCGACGGCTTCAACGACTCCGACGAGGAGCTCACGCGCCTCACCGCATTCCTCGCGTCCGTGTCGCCGGACATTCCGTGGCACGTCACCGCGTTCCACCAGGACTACAAGATGATGCAGCCGGGCGACACCTCGCCCGACATGCTCGTGCGCGCCGCCGCCATCGGGCGCCGCGAAGGGCTCCGCTTCGTCTACGCCGGCAACCTGCCCGGCTCGGTCGGCGATCTCGAACACACGTCCTGCGCCGGATGCGGCCATCGCCTGATCGAACGCCAGGGATATCGCATCCGACGCTACCGAATCACCCCCGACGGGCGCTGTCCCTCGTGCAGCCTGCCGGTCCCCGGCCGCTGGAGCCGCCGGTTCGACGGCCAGACGACGGTGCATCGATTCATCCCGGGCGGATTTGGTGCGTTGCCGGTCGTGAACCCGCGCTGAGGTCCGGCCGGCTTTGCTTGCCGCCGCAGATCGCGTACGCTGAATCGGGATGGAGACCCGCGACCGCTTCAACCGCCCCCTGCGCAATCTCCGTCTGTCGGTCACCGACCGCTGCAACCTCCGCTGCCAATACTGCATGCCGGAGGAGCACTACACCTGGCTGCCCCGCGAGCACCTCCTGAGCTTCGAGGAAATCAGTGCGCTCGTCGACGCGTTCATCGACGTCGGCGTCGACAAGGTGCGCCTCACGGGCGGCGAGCCGCTGCTCCGGCGGGACCTGCCGGCGCTCATCCGGCTGCTGGCCGCCAAGCCGGCGATCGGTGACCTCGCCCTCACGACCAACGGTGTGCTGCTCGCCGAACAGGCCGAGGCCCTTCGTGCGGCGGGCCTGCAGCGCATCACCGTGAGCCTCGACACGCTCAATCCCGAGCGGTTCACGGCCCTCACGCGCCGCCACGATCTCGATCGCGTACACACCGGCATCGCCGCCGCATCGTCGGTCTTCGGCGCGTTGAAGCTCGATACGGTGGTGATCCGCGAGGTGAACGACCGCGAGCTCATCGCGCTCGTCGAGTATGCGCGCACGGTCCACGCGGAAATCCGTTTCATCGAATACATGGACGTGGGCGGTGCCACGCACTGGACGCGCGAGGCGGTCGTGTCGAGGGCGGAGATCCTGGAGACGCTCGAGCAGCACTACGGCCGGATCGAGCCGATCCTGGAGCGCCACTCCGCGCCGGCGGAGCGCTTCGCCCTCCCGGACGGGACGACGTTCGGCATCATCGCGTCGACCACCGCGCCATTCTGCGCCGACTGCGATCGCAGCCGTGTGACGGCCGACGGGATGTGGTTCCGGTGCTTGTACGCGAGCGAAGGGACGGACCTGCGGGCCCCGCTGCGCGGCGGCGCCTCACGCGACGAGCTGAGCGGAATTCTGAGGACGGGGTGGCAGCAGCGCGCCGACCGTGGCGCCGAAGCGCGGCTCGCGAGCCGGACTCGCGAGCCGCTGGTTCCGTTGAGCACCCTCAAGAGCAACCCGCATCTGGAGATGCACACGCGGGGCGGGTGATCCTTCTCAATTCTTCACGGTTTCAGCCACGCAGTACTTGTCGAACGCCTCCGTCAACTCCTGCGCGATCTGCGCCGCCGACTGCCCCTCAATCTGGCGCCGCTCCATCATGTAGAGGAGCTTGCCGTCGCGCAGCAGCGCCACCGACGGCGACGAGGGGGGATACCCGGTGAAATAGCCGCGGGCCCGGTCGGTCGCTTCGACGTCCGCCCCGGCGAACACGCTCGCCACCAGGTCCGGTTTGGTCGTGTGATTGAGCGCCACCGCGATGCCGGGGCGCGCCTTGCCCGCCGCACAGCCACAGACGGAATTCACCACGATCATCACCGTGCCGGGCGTTTCACGCACAGCCCGGTCCACCGCCGCGGCCGTTCTGAGCTCGCTCACGCCCAGCCGGGTCAACTCTTCGCGCATCGGCGCGATGAAAAATTCGGGATACGGCAATCTGAGCTCCTTCCTGAGGTCTGAAATCCGACGTGATCCACCTTAGCACAGGCCCCTATGACGGGGATCAGGCGCCCCGATCCGACACCCTGCCGAAATATCGACAGCCGGACGGCCAGGGCCTGCACACCCCCGCGCGCCTCTGCACACGACGGCACATCAGCCATGGCGGCATCGGCGTTGCTTTAGCGGGCGTCGTCATTCGTCCGGCAATCCGACACCTTGCGCCACAGACTCCCCTCGCCGCACGCCTGGTCCCCATTGATCGCGGCGCTTTGCCTGCTCGTCCTCCTCGTGTGGTCGGGGATGCCGCTGAATCACGGGCTCACGCAGGTTGCCGCGATCCGCGATGCGTCGCTGCTGGCCGCGCTGTTCGCCCTGCTCCTGGGCGTCGCCTTCGCGGGACACCGGTCACTGCGTCACCAGATCGATCTCAACTCGACACGGCTCGCGCGCACGGTCGAGGAGAAGGTCCGCCTCAGCGAGGCGCTTCACACCAGCCACGATCGCTACCGGCTGCTGGTCGACAGCGTGCAGGAATACGCCATCTTTCTCCTGACGGCCGACGGCGAGGTGGCCAGCTGGAACATCGGCGCCGAGCGCGTCAAAGGCTATTCGGCCGAAGAGGCACTCGGGCTCCCGTTCGCACGGTTCTACCCACCAGAAGATGTCGAGGCCGGCGCGCCGGCCCGCGCGCTCGAACACTCGGCGGCGGCCGGACGATTCGAGTGTGAAGGCTGGCGGCTGCGGCGCGACGGATCGCGCTTCTGGGCCACGGTGGTCGTCACGGCGCTGACGGACGATGATGGCGGGCTGTGCGGGTTCTCGTGCATCACCCGCGACGTCACCGAACGGCGGCGCGCCGAAGCGCAGCTCGCGTTCCAGGCGCGCGTGCTGTCGCAGGTGAATGAACCGATCGTGGGCATCGATGCCGACGGCCGGGTCACCTACTGGAATGCCGGCGCCGAGCGGCTGTATGGCGTCCTGGCGCCGGATGCGGTCGGTCGGCCGCTCGTCGACAGCTACACCCTCCGCTGGGTTCGGCCGGGCGATGAAGAACGCGCCAAAGCCACGTTCGCGGCCACCGGCTCCTGGTTCGGCGAGCAGATTCATCGCCGCCGATCCGGCGAGGAGCTGTACGTCGAGTCCTTCATCAGCGTGCTCACCGACGATCGTGGCGAACCGATCGGCTCGCTCGCCGCCGCCCGTGACGTCACCGAGCGGCGCCGCGTCCGGGAGGCGCTGCACGCGCGCGCCCACCAGCAGGCGGCGCTCGCGGCCCTCGGCCAGCACGCGCTCGCCGAATCCAACTTTGACGCGCTGCTGGACGAGGCCGTCCGCACGCTCATCCGCACGCTCGACGTCGACTGCGCGCACGTCGTGGAGCTCGCGCCCGATAGCCAGTCGCTCACGCTGCGGTGCGGCGTGGGGCTCCCGCAGACGGTCCAGCACACGGCGATGGGGATGGGCAACGCGTCGCAGGCCGGGTACACGCTGACCGTCGACGAGCCCGTCATCGTCTCCGAGCTGGTCCGGGACATGCGCTTCACCGACCGCACGTTCCTGGCAGACGAGGGGATCATCAGCGGCGTCAGCGTCATCATCCGCCTCGGCGACGGTCCATTCGGCGTGTTGAGCGCCCACACACGGACGCGGCGGACGTTTACGACCGATGACGTCCACTTCCTCGAATCCGTCGCGAACGTGCTCGGCGTCACACTCCAGCGCGTGCGCGCCGAGGCGGCCCTTCGCGAAAGCGAGGTGAACTACCAGCATACGCAGAAACTCGAAAGCCTCGGGATCCTGGCCGGCGGCATCGCGCACGATTTCAACAACCTGCTGCTCGGCGTCCTCGGGCACGCCGGGCTGGCCCGCATGGAGCTCGCGCCCGAGTCGCCCGTGCAGAACCGCCTGGAACAGATCGAAACGACGGCGCAGCGCGCCGCCGAGCTCACGAACCAGATGCTGGCCTACTCCGGCAAGGGGCGGTTCGTCGTCCAGCCGATGAACCTGACCGAGCTCGTGCAGGAGATGACGCACCTGCTGCAAACGGTGGTTTCGAAAAAGGCGGAGCTCCGCGTCGACTTTGCGTCGGGCCTGCCGGCCGTCAACGCCGACGGCTCGCAGCTCCGCCAGGTCGTGATGAACCTGATTACCAACGCGTCCGATGCGCTCGGCGACGCGGACGGTACGATTACCATCCGGACCGGTCTCGTGCACGCCGATGCCACGTACCTCGCCGACACGTATGTGAACACGCGACTGCCGAGCGGTCCATACGTGTTCGTGGAAGTCTCCGATACCGGCTGCGGCATGGATGCCACCACGCGCGCACGCATCTTCGACCCGTTCTTCACGACGAAGTTCACGGGCCGCGGCCTGGGTCTGGCCGCCGTCCTCGGCATCGTCCGGGGCCATCACGGCGCCATCAAGCTGTACAGCGAGCCAAAGCTCGGAACCATCTTCAAGGTGCTGCTGCCGGCGGCGTCAGCCTCGGTGCAGGCCGTCGAGAAGCCGGCTCCTGCACAGGACGGCTGGCGCAGCGGCGGCCTGGTGCTCGTCGTGGACGATGAGGAGGGCGTGCGGACCGTCGCGCAGGGCGTGCTGGAGCGCGTGGGCTTCGACGTGCTCGAGGCCCGCGACGGCCGCGAAGGAGTCGACGTGTTCCGCGAGCGCGCCGGCGACATTCGCGCCGTGCTGCTCGACATGACCATGCCGCGCATGAGCGGCGTCGAGGCGCTGCGCGAAATCCGGCGAATCCGGCAGGACGTGCCGGTGATCCTGTCGAGCGGCTACAGCGAGGAAGATGCGGCGGATCACTTCCGCTTCGGCGAGGACGAGATGTCCGGCTTCATCCAGAAGCCGTATGCGGCCGCCGGGCTGGTGGACAAGCTCCGCGAGGTCCTGGAAGCCTGAGGACGTTGAGAAAAGGGCCGGCTCCGCCGACCCTTCTCCCTGCGGCTCCGCCGCTACGGTGAGCTGCCGGACGCGGGGGACGCGCCCGGGCCCGCCGTTGCCGTCGGCGGCTCCGCGCCGACGTACCGCACCAGAATCGACACGCGCCGATTGCGCGGGTCGAGCGGATCGTTTGGAATGCGCGGCTCCGTATCCGCGTAGCCCCGCACCTCCTGGATCTGCACCGGCCTCACCCCCTGGCGCTCCATCACGCGCCGCGCCGCGTTGGCGCGATCGGCCGAGAGATCCCAGTTCGTGAACGTGTCGCCCTTCGAATACTGCCGGCTGTCGGTGTACCCCTCCACGACAATGCCGTTCGGCAGCGGCCCGAGCTCGTGCGCAATCGCGGTGAGAATCTTCACGCCCTCCGCATTCAGCACATCGCTGCCCGTGTCGAAGAAGCCCATCTTCGACGAGTCGATGAGCTGAATGCGCAGCCCTTCGCGCGTCATCTGGATCTCGATCTGATCCTTCAGGTCCTTCAGCTCCGGGAGGCGAGCCAGCGCCTCGCGAATCCGCTCCCCCGCCTTCTCGAGCGCCTGGCGCTCGTTCAACGACGGGTCCACCTGATGGATCGCGATCGGTGCCTGCGGCGCGATGCCGACCTTCGAGCCCGACATCACGCCGTCAGACTTCTCGTTGTTGAAGATGCCCGGATCGCGGAAGTATCCGGCCACCGAACTGCGCACGATGTGGCTCTGGCTGATGATCCACATCACCAGGAAGAAGGCCATCATCGCCGTCACGAAGTCGGCGTACGCGACTTTCCACGCGCCGCCGTGATGCCCCGCATGCGCGCGGTGCTTCTTCTTGACGATGATGATGTCGTGCGGCTTCGGGGGCACGGGCGCTACGCCGCTTCCTTCTCGGCCGCACGGCCGGCCGCGCGGCAGCGTTCTTCGGTCTGGTTGAAGGTCGGGCGCACGTCAGCCGGCAGCACGCGCCGGGCGAACTCGACGGCGATGGCCGGCGGAAAGCCCTTGTAGCTCGCGAGCAGTCCCGCCTTGATGCACTGCGTGTACCGCCCGTGATCCTGCGCCTGCTGCTCGAGGTTGGTGGACATCGGCGCGACGAACCCGTAGGACATCAGGATGCCGAGGAACGTGCCGACCAGTGCGGCCGCCACCTTCTCGCCGATTTCCGTCGCCGGCCCGTCGATCGCGCCCATCGTGATGACGACGCCGAGCACCGCCGCCACGATGCCGAAGCCAGGGAGGGCGTCGCCGACCTTCGACAGAATGTTCGCCGGCTTGGTTTCCTCGTCGTGATTGACCTGCAGGTCTTCGTCCATCAGCGACTCGAGGTCGTGCGGCGAGATCCCGCCGATGATGATCACCTTCACCGAGTCGGCGAGAAAATCGACCGCATGATGCTTGGCGAGGAATTTCGGATAGGTCGACAGGATCGAGCTCTTCTCGGGCTCCTCGAAATGGGCTTCGAGGGACATCACGCCCGACTGCTGGCTGAGACGGAACAACTGATACTGCATGGCCAACAGCTCGAGGAAGTCGTCCTTGGTGAGCCCCTTGCCGAGCAGCCCCTTGATTTGCCCGATCAGCTGCTTGACCACCTTCACGGGCGTGCTGATCAGCAGGGATCCAAGCGCCGCACCGCCGATGATGATCAGCTCCGACGGCTGCTTCAGGACCAGCAGGTTGCCGCCTTCCATCAGGTAGCCGGTGAGGACCGACGCGAAGACGAGGATGGCGCCGACGATGAGC
Source organism: Vicinamibacterales bacterium (assembly GCA_025450765.1). Classification (GTDB taxonomy): domain Bacteria; phylum Acidobacteriota; class Vicinamibacteria; order Vicinamibacterales; family CAVVIG01; genus JAGWRA01. Next base: position 14,652 of record JANWLS010000112.1, read on the forward strand.
AGCATTAGACGTGCGCCTCCTGCATGGTCCGGAGCAACGCATCCTGAAGCGATTTCATCGTGACCGGTTTACTGAGCACGCGTGTCACTTCCTCCGGCGGGTTCTCCTCGTAATCGGCCCCCCAGCCGGTGAGCAGCGCGACCGGGGTCTCCGGCCGCTGCGCCCGGACGCGGCGCGCCAGCTCGATGCCGTTCATGCCGGGCATGCCGAGATCGGTGAGCACGACGTCGAAGTGCTCGCGCTGGAAGTGACGGAGCGCCGACTCGCCGGAATCCGCAACGGCGACCGTGTGGCCGAGCGCTCCCAGCATGTCGGCGACGCTCTCGAGCACGTCGGGCTGATCGTCGACGAGCAGCACGCGCAGGCGTGGCGCGGACGGACGGCCCGCCTTCGCGGTCGCCGCGGCCGCCGGATTCGACGGGGCGGCGGCGTTCGGTTTGGAGGGTTCAGAAGCTTTCGCCGATCGCGCGGCGCCCTGTGTGGCTGGCAGCACCAGCGTGAACGTGGTGCCGCTGCCCATCGTCGAATGCACCTCGAGCGTGCCGTGGTGCCGCTCGGCGATCCCCCAGCAGACGCTGAGCCCCAATCCGGCGCCGTCCTTCCCCTTCGTCGTGAAGAACGGCTCGAAGATGCGTTCCTTCACCTCGTCGGGAATGCCGGTGCCCTGATCGATGACGCTGATGAGCGCCTTGTCGTGCGAGGCGCCCGTGCGGATCACGATCTTGCCGCCGTCCGGCATCGCGTCGATGGCGTTGAACACCAGGTTCATCAGCAGCTCGCGGATTTCGGAGCTGACCACGCGGACGGCCGGCGTCGGATTCGCCTCGACGAGCACCTCGAACTGCACACCGCGGCGCTGCGCGAGCTCGCGCCATCGGGGGCGCGCCAGGTTCACGACGAGTTGCGCCATCTCCGCGAGATCGACCTGTTCCGATTCGGCTTCGGGCGTCGAGCGGCCGAAGAGCTGCAGGCGCCGGACGATCGCGGCCGCGTCGACGGCGGCGGTGCGGATGGTGTCGAGATCGGAACGGATGGCCAGATCGGGCGGCGAGGTGTGCAGCAGCCACTCGATCATCCCGAGGATCGTCGTCAGGGAGTTGTTGAAATCGTGCGCCACGCCGGACGCCATTTCGCCGAGCGCGCGAAGCCGCTGCGCGCGCACCATCTGGTCCTGGGTGGACTGAATCGACGAGAGCGAGTGCTGCAGCTCGCCGCTGAGCCGCGTCTGCTCCGACAGGGCCTGCTCGATGCGCGCGTTCGTGGTCTGGAGCTCGTGCACGAGCCGCTCACGCTCGATCTCCGCCTGCTTGCGTTCGGTGATGTCGGTGGCGACGATGATGACGCCGGCCGTCGTGCCGGCCGCCGTGCGCCGGGGGAAGCGGCGCATCAGGAGGCAGCGCGCCGTGCCGCCCAGGACGATCGCGCATTCCGACTCGAGCGTCTCGCCTGAGACTTCGACGATCTGATCGCGAGCCACCTGGTCACTGGCGACGTCCGGCGGAAACAGTTCCGCATCGCGCTTCCCGACGACCTGCTCGAGGGGGAGCCCCAGGGCGGCGAGGAACGCGGCGTTCGCTTCGGTGTAGCGGCCGAAGACGTCCTTGGCGTACACGTAGTCCGCCGTCGACTGGAAGACGCTCCGATAGGGATCGCTTTCGTTCACCGCGTGGGACGTCGCGGAGGCGGCCTGCGAATCGTCAGCCCTCTTCCCGCCACGACCGTTCCGGCCGCCGGGCTCATCCTGATGCCCCCCGGATTCGTCGCGATCGATGATGAGGCTGAACTGTCCGGCGATGAGGCGCATCGCCGCATCCACTTCCGCCGGCAGAAGGCGCGTGTGGCGCCACGCGACGGCGAGTTGTCCCCAGACGAACGGCGTCTCGACTTCGGCGCCGCCGAAGAGTGCGGCGCCCCGGCTGCCGAGCCAGCGCTCGAGACGATCGGAGGCGGCGGCGCGCGCGATTTCGTGGGCGGACGCCGGGGGTGCGAGCGGGCCGATGACGAAGGTGGTGTCCTCCGCGCCCGGCTGCTTGTCGACGTCCGTCAGCCACACGACGGCGGCGTCGGCATGAAACAGCTCGAGCAGGCTCGTGCCGCAGCGCGAGGCCAGGTTGTGCCGGCCCCGCACCTTGGTGAGCTGCGCGAGAACTTCAGCGATGCGATCGAGGTCCATGTCTCTACGAGTCTTCAGTCTTCAGTGCTCAGTAAGAACCGGGTGTCTGCTCCTCATTGCACCGTCGTCGAATGGCGATCGATCAGCCGCAGCCAGGCCTGCACCACGTCGGGATCGAACTGGGAGCCGGCACACCGTACGAGCTCGGCCGCCGCGCGGACGCTGGTGACCGGGTCGTGGTACACGCGCGCCCAGGTGAGCGCATCGTAGGTGTCCACCACCGCCGTGATGCGCGCGCCGATCGGAATCGCGCCGCCGGCGAGCCCCTGCGGATAGCCGCTGCCGTCCCACGCTTCGTGGGACGCGAGGACGATCTCGGCGGCCGGCTTGAGGGCCGGCACCACCGAGACGATGCTGTGGCCGATCTGCGGATGCGTCCGGATGATGGCGATCTCCTCGTCGGTCAGCGGACCCGGCTTGTGGATGAGCGCGTCGGGCATCGCCACCTTGCCGATGTCGTGCAGGAGCGCCCCCCGCTGGACGTGGACACGCTCGGAGTCGGCGACCCTCAAGACCTCGGCCAGGGCCGCGGCCATGCTGGCCACGCGCTTGGCGTGCTCGAAGGCTTCCGGGTTGCGCGTGTTCAGCGTGATGAGCAGCGCCTCGAGCACCGACGAGGAGATGTGCTCGATCTCGGCGAAGGCACTGGCGAGCTCCACGCTCCGGCGTTCAATGGCATCTTCGAGGCGCTTCCGCTCCTGCGCGAGCCGGCGGTTCGTGTCGCGCCAGCGGACCGCGCGATCGACGGAGTCGATGAGCTGCTGCTGCGTGAGCGGCTTCAGCAGGTAGTCGAGGACGCCCAAACGCATCCCTTCGACGGCGGCGTCGAAGCGCTGCATGCCCGTCACCATGATCAGGGCGAGCTCCTCGTCCTGCTCGCGGAGCCGGTGCGCCAGCGCCACGCCGTCCTGGCCGGGCAGGGCCAGGTCGAGCAGCGCCACATCAGGCCGTTCGCGCGAGATGACCTCGAGCGCCTCGTCGGCCTCGCCGGCCGTCATGCAGTGATAGCCCTGGCGCGACAGCCAGTCGCTCAGCAGCCGCCGGATCGCCGGCTCATCGTCGACAACAAGGATGTTTGCGTCCATGACCGCCTTTTTCAGGGGCTCCGCCCCGAGTAACAAGGTGGTCATCGGCCCCGACGGCCGGAGGCTTGAACGTGTGCGCTTCCGCCCGCGCGGTTCAAGAATCGCGCGCACGTGCCGATGACCAGTGAGTCATGAGAATCCTGATCGTCGACGACGAAGCGTCGATCGTCGAGCTGCTCGCCTCGGTCTGCGTCCGCGACGACCATGACGTCGCGTCCTGCACGGCCTCGACGGAAGCCCTGGCCTATCTCGACGCGAACCACGTCGACCTCCTCATTACAGACATCGCCATGGGGCCGCCGGACGGTCTGCAGCTGATTCGGCAGGCCCGGGAAAAGCATCCGCAGCTGCTGGCGATTGCGATTACGGGGTACGCGGGACGCTATGGGCTGGAGGACGTGCTCGGCGCCGGCGCCTCGGACCTGATGTTCAAGCCGTTCCGGATGGACGAACTGCGCGCCCGCGTGGCGCTGGCGGACGAACGGCGGCGGATGGTAGAAACCCTGAATGCGCGTCGCCAGACGCTGCAGCAGATGAGCGCCGATATGATCAAGGGTCTGGAGCAGGAGCTCCAGGAAGCCCGGCGCCCGACGCCGCCCCGCACGGCCGCCCACAAGATGTAGGCCCGCCGACCCGCCACCATTCGGGCACATCCGTTGCTCCCTCCCTGGCCGGGACGAAGGCCAGGACCTACTCCCACTGAAAGTGCTCCGTTTTCGTGCCGGCCGGCGTGCCGGCACCAGCCGCCCACGCCGGGTGTCCGGCAGCGGTGTCGGCCCGACGACCGTCATGCACACGGTGGAAGCATTTCTCGACAGCCCTGAGGGGCGATCGATCCGGCTCCATAGCGGGCGCGACCCGGTCGGAGAAGCCGCCCGATGGCTCGATAGCGCCCTGCCGGGTGGCGAGGTCCCCGAGTTTCTCGTGCTGCTCGGCGCCGGTCTTGGGTACGTGTTCGACGCGCTGGAGACGCGCGCCGTGCGCCCGCGCGTCTTGCTGATCGAATCGGACCCAGCGCTGCTCGCCGCCATGCGCGCCCGGCGCGACTGGAGCGGCTGGCTGGACAGCGGCCGACTGATCGTCCTTTCGGGCCCGGACTACGCCGGCCAGGGCGATGCGTGGCGGCATGTGCCGCGTCCGGAGATCGACTGGCCCGTCCTCGCCCATCCTGTGCTGCTCCGGGAGCGGCCCGCTGCGACCAGGGCCGCCCAGGCGGTCGCAGAGCGCATCCTCTTCGATGCGCGCGCCAACGCGGACAGCCGCACGGCGCTCGCTCGAACCTACCTCCTGCACACGCTCGCCAACACGGGTGTGATCGCCCGCGAGGGGAACGCCGGTGCGCTGTTCAATGCATTTCCAGGGGTGCCGGCGATTGTCATCGGCGCGGGTCCTTCGCTCGATTCCAATCTCGACGCGCTGGCGACGGTCGGCGATCGCGCGCTGATGATTGCGGCGGACACGGCGCTCCGTCCCCTGCTGTCGGCGGGCGTCGCTCCGCAGATCGTGTTGGCGGCCGATCCCAGTGAAGCGAACGCGCGACACTTGCAGGATCTGCCACCGTGCGGCGCAACATGGCTCGTCGCCGAAGGCAGCGTCGGCTCCGGAGCCTTCGCGGCATTCGCCGGCCGCACGTTCGTCTTCCGGCTCGGCACGCACGAGCCCTGGCCGTGGCTGGAATCGCTTGGGATCGCGCGCGCATCGCTCCGCGCATGGGGCTCGGTCGTGACGTCAGCCTTTGACCTGGCGATTCAGGCAGGCTGCGACCCGATCATCTTTGCGGGGCTGGACCTCGCGTTCACGCGTGAGCGTCCGTACTGCCGGGGAGTCACGTGGGAGGAGGACTGGGCCCGCGAAGCACTCCACGGTCAGTCCGGCAAGCCGCTGGCACAGACCTGGCGCGAGAGCATGGCGCGCTGGAAGCTCACCACCGAACAGGGCATCGACGGACACCCGGTGACGACCGCGCCACACCTGCAGGCCTTCCGGAACTGGATTGTCGAGCAGACGCCCACACTTGGGCGGCGCATCGTCAATGGAACGGGCGCCGGCATTCTCGTCGGCGGCGCGATCGAACAGCGCGACCTCGCGGGTGCCGTTCGTGAATGGCTGCCGGTGGACCCGCTCGACCTGCAGGCAACGCTGCGCCGCACCCACGCCCATCGCACGGATGGCCCGAGAACTCAGGAACGTATGCCAGCTCTGTTGACCGAGTTGGCGCGCACCACAGCCGGCGCAGCACGGCGCGACCCGATCGACGCCTGGGTGGCGTTTGCCCCTGGCGTGGACGCTGAAGCGATCCGAGTCGCCCTCGGCGATGCGTGTGAGATGCTGGCGGCGCCTGCCCCTGCTCCACCACCGTCGATCGCCCCCCCCGTCCAGCCGCAAACCGTCTGGGATCCCTTCGTCGGGTTGATTCGAGTCCCGCCGCCTGAACGCGCGGCGACGCTGCACGCCGCGGCTGTTGACCAGGTCATTCCAGAGTGGGTGCGGCACTCGCGCGACGTCCGCATCGCCGACGATGTTGATTCGACATCGCTCGTCCATGCGATCGAGTCAGCCCTGCGCGCGGACGCGTATCCGGCTCGGCGTCTCGACGAACTGGTGGCGTCGTTCATCCTGAGGTTCGAGGCGGACGCCGACCGCGCCGCCCACTCGTGGCGCCTGCTCGCGGCGTGGATGGCCCGCCAACCAGCGCACACCGCCCTTCCCCGTATTCTCAACGGGCTGCTTTCCTTGTCGGCCTGGCCGAGCCCTGATCCGTGTGAGCCCTCCCAGGCACCGCCACGCTCGGTGCTCGAGTCGACCGTCATCAGGCGGCTGACACCGCGTGTCCTCACGAATGAAGGCGTTGGCCGGGGCGTGTCTGTCCACACGTTCGACGATCGGCACGCCATCGTGACGCCCTATGGCGGACGGTGCAGCGTCCTGGTGGCAGAGGACGGCTCGCACCGCCCGCTGCCCGAGTGGCCACATCCGATCGTCGCGGAAGTGCCGTGGGGCGCGGAGGGCGGCGCGCTGGCGTGGGGGAATCACGACCGCCAACATTCGCACCTGATGTTTCGGCGCACAGGCCACAGCACGCCCGAGATCGAGGTGCTGCCCTTTTCGGCAGGCGCCACGCTCCTGACGCGAGAAGATGGAACGGCGATCTTTCCGAGTCATCACGGCGGGCTGTGGCAGTGGGCGCCGGGCACGGGCGCTCACAGAATGGCGGAAGCTCCGCCGTGCATCGGGATCGGTCGGCTCGCCGACGGCATCCGGCTGGATCCCGTGTCGCGCGATGCCAGGGATCGACCCACTCGAGACCTGGCGCGCGACGCCTTCCTCTATCGCGTCGGACACGTGGAGCTCACGCGAGTGCCGCTCGATCGACGCGGTCAGCGATGGTCGCTGGCGACAGCGGCTGGCTGGACCGCGACGGCGTTTCCACAGACCGACCTCGTCCATGTCGTTCAGGCGTCTCGCCGGCGAGCCTTCGATCTCGTCTGCGATTATCCCGTCGCCCTCGGCTGGGCCGGTCGCAGCCTGATCGTCGCCACGTGCCACTCCGAGATTCTCCTGTTCGGCCAGCTGCAGACGTCGCTCGACGCAGCGGACGCCACCGCAGAGCGGCACCGTCATGACTAGCCTGGCGATACCTCGGGTTCCAGACTCGCGCAATCCCGATCTCCTCCAGTCGGCGCGAGGTCCGGCCCTGGAGCGCGAGGTCGCGAAATACACGCGCGATGAGCTCCGGGCCCTGCTGCGCGACGACCCATGGCGGGCCAACCATGTCGTGAATCTCCGCGAGTTCCTGTCCGGCGAGTCGGTCCTGACCACCTATCCATGGGACGTGTCGATTCCGATTGCGGACATCTGCAATGCACGCTGCCCGTTCTGCACCTCGTGGTTTCAGGGCACACGGTGTCTCCTCCTGGACGAAGTCGACGCGCTTGCGCCCGTGCTGCGGCATGCCGCTCGGCTGGCGTTGGCTGGTCACGGTGAGCCGCTCGTCCACCCGCAGTTCGACGCCCTCGCGGATCGGCTGACCGCCCTCCTCGATCCCCGATGCGTCACGTACCTCATTACCAACGGCCTGCTCCTCGGCCGGCGGCTGGACGTCCTCCTCCGGTTTACTCGTGGATTCACCGTCAGCCTGAACGCCGTGACACCGACCACACACCAGGAGGTGATGCACCTTGGACCGGATGCCCTGCCAGGCATCCTGGAAGCGGTCCGGCATCTGATCCATCGGCGGGACACGATCGCCCCCGGCATCGATGTCAGCCTCTCGTTCGTCGTGATTCAGCAGAACGTGCACGAGCTCGCCCGCTTCATCGAACTTGGCAACGAGCTTGGCGTCAATCGCCTCTTCGTCCGCACGCTCGCGCCCCAGGGGGGGCTCGGCACCGGGTTGAACTACCATGCGCTGCCGCCGTACCTGCATCGTGACTTCAAGGCGCTCGTGTCGAGGGCGGCGGACGCCGTTCGCTCGTCGTCCGTGCGTGTGGTCGGCGACCTGGCCAGTCTGGCCGCGCCGGTATTCCCGGCTGGCGTGGAACGGCAGATCCGGGAGAATCCACCGCCCGTTGTTCCTGTTTCCGAGATCCTTCGCAGCGGCCGGGGGCGCTCCGGTGCCGATGGACGAGGGGTGAACGGCAGGGGGCGCCTGCTCGCCACTCCGGCCCTCGACGCTGAAAGCGATCACGAAAACGTGTACGACCGATCGGCGCGCTACGCCTGTCGTGCGCCGTACCACTTCTTGTATCTGAACGATTTCGAATTCCGGATGAGCCCGTGCTGCTACATGACGCATGTGCCCGGGTTCGAAGCGACGCACTACGACGGCGGCTTTGATTTCTTCCAGGTGTGGAACAGCCCGGCGATGGTAGAACTGCGGCGGCGCTTGACCCGGGGGCCGCTGCTCGGCCCCTGTTTGCGGTGCCCACCCATTTACTGACACGCGATACAGACCCGAGGTAAGCGAATGGCAAGAGTGATGCTCGTGCAGCCGTGGAGCTACCACGATGAGAACGTGACGGGCCAGGACCTCGGGGAGCAATGGCGCAACGGCCCCTACTCGCTCGTGCTCCTCGGGACCATTCTCCGTCGCGAGGGCCACGAGGTGCGGATCGTCGACATGATCCGCGATGTGGTCGTGCTGAACGGCTCGGTTGACGGGTGCCTGCACCAGTTCGGCCTCGCGCTCTCGGAGTTCAGGCCCGACGTGGTCGGGTTCGGCTTCTTTTCCATTCACTATGCCGAGGTCATCCGAGCGGTCGACTACGCCAGGGCCGAATGTCGACGAATCGGAATCGCCCCGATCTTCATCGCCGGTGGGATCCACGCGTCGACCGAGCCCGCGCTGACGCTGCGGGACATGCACTTCGACCACGCGTTCATCGGCGAGGCCGATGTCAGTCTCGCACGGTTCGTTTCGACCGCCTCTCCAGACGGCATTCCAGGCATCGTCTCGAATCCTGCCGATCCGGTGAACCCGGGAGAAGCGATCAGCAGGCTCGATGATCTGCCGTTCCCGGACTGGTCCCTGGTGGACTACCGGTTCTACGCTCAGCCATCGCGCGGCAAGCTGAAGACGCGGAAGACCAGAAGTCTTGATTTGATGATGGGCCGCGGCTGCGTCTACAAGTGCACGTTCTGCGCGTATCCGACGCTGTCATCGGTCCGCTTCTATTCCGCCGAATACCTCGTCGAGCAGGTTCAATACATGCACCGGGAGTTCGCGATCGACAGCGTGTACTTCACAGATTCGACGATCGGGAACAACCGGCGGCTGATTACGGCGTTCTCGGAGGGCATGATCCGGAGCGGCCTCGCGCGGCACGTCGAATGGCATGCGAACATCCGCCCCAATCAGGTCAATGAGGAGATTCTCACACTGATGTGGGCAGCCGGATGCCGGTTCCTGTTCTATGGATTCGAATCGGGCAGCCAACGCGTCCTCGACCTCATGGCGAAGGGGTGCAAGGTCGGAGACAACGACAAGGCCGCGCGACTCCACGAGCGCCTCGGATTCCCCTACCACGCCAGCATGCTGCTCGGATTTCCCGGCGAGCGCGAAGAAGACATCCAGGAGACACTGGCGTTCATGCGGCGTTACACGCCTCCCAGCATGGGCGTGAACTGGTACGTGCCGCTACCGGGGTCTCCGGATTACGACACACTGAAGGCGCAGGGCGCCCTCGACGTCGGAGATCCGAAGCTCTGGAGAACGATTGGCGAGGTGAACAGCGCGCGCGTGTATGCCGAGGTGCCGGAAGCTCGCTTCCGTGAACTGTTTTCGGAGGCGGAACGCATCGCCAACGTCGACGCACCGGCGCGTGCGCGGGCGCTCTGGGGATGCCTGGCGCCGCCCCATTCGGCGCTCGATCTGCCCGCTGCGTCCTGAGGTCTCCGGCTGGTGCTACGCCGCCTCGGCGGACGGGCTCCCCGCTTCGAGCTCCCGCAGGTACGCCGCCGCCTTCCCGTGCGACGGCTGCGCCGCCAGCGCCCGCAGGAAGTGGCGGCGAGCCTGTGCACGGCGATCCTCCTGCAGGTCCAGCTCACCCAGATGGAAGTGACAACTGGCTCTGATCTGCGCCTCGATGTCCGGGGGAGCCTTCTGGTGCCTCAACGCACGATTGTAATATCGTCGGGCCAGATCGGGCCGTCCGATCTCACGATAGGCAGACGCGAGACGCTGCGCCATCAGCGCGCGTGGCTCGGCGCCGTTTCGTACCAGCCGTCGGTACAACCTGGCTGCCACCCGATGTCGGCCGGAGCGAGCGGCGAGATGGGCCGCTTCGAAGAGAACTCCGGACTGGAGCTCAGCATCGGTCTCTTCCAACCCCAGCATGCGTGCGTACACGCTGTAGGCCTCCTCCACACGATCGTCGTCGCGCAGCGATCGTGCCTCAGCAAGAGCACTCAGCGGGAAATCGAAGCTGGCCTCGATGCCGATCGGTGCGTCTACGGCAAATGGGTTCACGACCTGTTCGTAAGGCAATCGGCTGTAGGCCGCGTAGCGATCGGCCGCCGTTTGGGACCCGAGCACCGCTGGCGCCCGATCATCGCGCGCGATCGCGGCCGCTGATCGGATGGGAATCCCAGCCCAGATTTCGCCCGCGTATTGCGCATCGTCCGTATAGATCGCCGTGATCCGCAGGTTCAGCTGCCGAACGGCCGCCACGAGCAGCGGCGTCATCACGGCATCGAGCCCCAGGATCCGAACGGCCGTGGTCTGCGGAGGAAGCAGAACGCGCAGCCGCGCGATCAACGCGCCCTGCAGCCGCAGCGTTCTCCGGCGATAGTCGCGCAGCAGGAGGCATGGAATATCCGAGGTACCAGGCGAACCGAACGCCAATTCGCTCCATTCTTTCTCGATCGACGAATCGAGCATCCAATCTGCCGTCCCGCCTGAAGAAAGCATCCGCACGCCGACGTTCGCCTCCTCGGCCCCCCCAGCCTCCTGAATCCTCCGCCAGAACTCGAGTAGAGGCATGGAGGCGAGCTCGTCGAGGCCTCCAAGTCGCTCGTACGTTTCCCGCCGGAACAGGAGAACGGAAGCGGGCCTGTTCGAGGCAGGCGTACCCGCACACGACAGGGCCATCAGCTCGGGATCCTGGTCGAAGCGCCGCATCAACTGCGCCACATCGCGAGGCGCACATTCTGCTGCTGTCGCCAGTAGACAAATGCGCCGGCCTTTCGCTCGCGCCAGCGCTTCGTTGATGGCGACCGTCCGGGTTCGTCCCCGGACAATGTGAACCAAGGAGGCGTCGAAGGCCGGCACGGGCACGCCGTCCTCCACTGAGAGCAGTATCTCAGCTCCCGAGTGCTCGTAAGTAGCCACCAGGCGCTCGATCGACGCCGCCCCAGACGGCACCGGACAGATCACCGACAGATTCGGACCGCGTTCCTCCGGCGTGAACAGGCGCACCGCCGAGGGCCCCTCGCTGACCTCTACCGCGGCCGTCAAGCCCCAGTCGCGGCGGTTCACATACGGCTTGGAGGAATCCCACCATGGTCCGAACGGCGCGGCTTCGTGCTTGTCGCCGTACTTCTGGACCGCAGTCACGAAGGACCCATCGTGGTCCAGGTGGAAAATCTCGCCGATCATCCTGCTCGGCAGGCCATGGCGATGGCACTGGATACAGAACTGCCCGTCCTTGTAAATCTTCGCGAACTTCACCAGCTCGTTGAAGCCGCCGACCCGGTGATAGCTCGCGCGATCCAGCAGCAGGAAGTCGCCCGCGCCGTTCACGTAGTACGGCGGCTCCACCTCGTTGCGACGGAGATGATTCCGGCAGTTCTCAAAGAGGTCCCACGTGGCCTCGCGCCAGCCGACGCGGCGATCGACATCGATACGCAGCGCTCGATAAAGCGTGCCAGGAACCAGCGGGCCGCGCGCGAGACACTCGATGACGTCGCGCGAGTAGAAGATGTCGGTATTGCTCGTCAGAATCCAGTCCGCCTGAGACCGGCGGATGGCCACGTTCTTCGCGAAAAACTCCATGAAGACGAGCCGCGGATTCTCGCAGAGCTTCTCGTGCCACGCGGGGCTCACGACGTACGCGCGCGTCCACCACGGCAGGCGCTCCCTGATGATGTCGGCCAGCAACGGCCGGCCGGGCGTGGGATTCCACTCCACGAGCGTGAATTCGTGAGGAATACCCGCCTCGGTGAGGGCGCGATGGTTGAACGCCGCCGCCGCGAACATCCGCTCGTTGAAGTCCTGGCCACCAAAGCCATCGTTCCGGCCAGTGAGGACAATTTCGAGTGTCCCGCCGCCAGCCGCCAGACCAGGACGCTCCAGCTCGGCCGAGAATCCGAATTCCCGATACAACTCGTGAATCTGAGCAGGGTTGATGGCGCCGGCGCGCAACAGCCGATCGGCCGTCTCATGTCCGCTGCGGACGATTTCGTGCTGGCCCTGGCCGCGAGCCGCTGACACGTTGGTGAACACCGTGAAGCCGGGGCATTCTGCGGCCGCCTTGTAGCTCCTGTTGGAGTCGGGGACAAAGCCGACGTCCGTGATCGAGGTCCCGCTCACGTGCCCGGGCGGGTACGCAAAGGTGACCTGCTCGTAGCACCCCTTCAGCTCGTCAACGAAACGCGCGACGCTCGCGTGGTGCACGCTGTCGTGCAGCACGACCACTTTGGGCCGCAGCGCGAGCACGTTGCGCCAGTCCGCACGGACGCCGTCCTCACCGTGGTCGCCATCGATGAACACGAGCTCGAATGTCCGCCCCTCGGTGGCCAGCTTCGGGAGCAGGTCTCGCGAATCGCCGACGAGGAACTCGATCGCCCCGTCGATGTCCGGGCGTACGGCCGCCGAGATCTCGCGGTTTCGAGCCAAGCCCGAGGCGAACGTCCGGGCACCGAAGGGAATGTCGATTGTCGTGACGCGGCAGTCGCGTCCGAACGCCGTGCCCGCGGCGGCCATGCTCAGGGCGCCGATGCCGGTACTCGTGCCGATCTCCAGGATAGTGCGTGGCGCGTGGAGCAGGACGAGCGACGCCAGGAAGGTGTACTCTTCGGCCGAGCAGGCGTTTCCGCCGCCGAAGTCCATCTGCTCCAGCTGTTCGAGATCGAGCAGGTACGGCATGGCGTGCTCAGCTCCGTCTGAGGAGATCGAACCAGTTGAAGTCATCGTCGTGAAAGTTGAAGGCGAGGACCGGATCGAAGCGTCGCGGCGCCAGCAGAGAAAGGACTTTCGGCAGGTCGTACCATTCCGCCCAGGGTGTCCCCTCCCCATCCGTGTTTACGCCCCACCGGGCGAACGGAACCGCACCGTCGCGCACCCACCGCTCCCGCGGATAGGCGAGCTGAATCCAGCGTCCGCCGATGCGCAACTTCGGGACGAGGCACGCCACTTCCTGCTTCATGAAGTCGAACGGCGCGTGATGGAGCGATCCCTGCGCCCAGATGACGTCGAAGCTCTCATCCTCGAGTGCGCACAGTGACGACAAATCCTCGATATGCAGGAAGCAGACGTGATGAAGGCCGAGCGCCCGCGCGAGACGTTCGAGCACGCGAAGGTTCTCGGCCACAATATCGGCGCAGGTGACGGAGGCTCCTGCCTGCGCCCAGGAGAGCGCGTCGAGACCGAAGCCGCTGCCATAATCGAGGACCCGCGCACTGGTCAGCAGCGGCTGGTAGAGCGTGTGATACCAGCCGCGCATCTCCCATCGCGATCGTTCTGCGTTTCTGATCGATTCCCAGCAGGCGACGAGACGATCGTCTGTGAGCGTGGCGAGCTGACGAGAAGAGAGCCTCTCGCCATCGACGTCACCCGGAATCTCGTGCCACTTGCCGCGCAACCTCCCGAACCAGTCATCCAGGATGACGTTGGTCGTCGCTGCGCTCCGTACCATGTCGTCAGCTGCGCCGGACCAGGTCGAACCAGTTGAAATCGTCGCCATGAAAGTTGAAATCCAGGATTCGATCGAAGCGATGTGGCTCGAGCAGCGCCGTCAGCTTGCCGAGGTCATACCATTCGCAGTACGGCGTGGTCTCTCCATCGGTCATCGCGCCCCAGAGGTCGAAGGACGGCGCGCCCTCCCGCATCCAGCGCTCTTTGGGATACGCGAGCTGAATCCAGCGCCCGCCGATCTTCAGCTTCGGGACGACCTGTGCCACCTCCCGCTTCATGAAGGAGAACGGCGCGTTGTGCAGCGATCCCTGCGCCCACAGCACGTCGAACGAGGCGTCCGCCAGCGCGTCGAGCGCGGAGAAATCGTGAAGATGGACGAACTCGACCTGCCCGAGACCGAGTGCGGAGGCCACACGTTTCAACACATCGAGGTTGCTCGGAACAATGTCGGCGAACACGACGGAGGCGCCCGCCTCAGCCCAGGTGAGGCCGTCGATGCCGAAGCCGCTGCCGTAGTCGAGCACGCGCGCGCCACGCATCAGCGGGCGATACAGCGCGTGATACCAGCCGCGCACCTCCCACTGCGCCACGTCGCGATCCCGCACCGATCGCCAGCGTCCCACGAGCTGGTCATCACGCAGGGCCAGCAGGTCCCGCGAGTGTAACCGTCCTTCGAAGACGTGGCCGGGCACTTCGCCCCACTTGGTGCGAAGCTTGTGCAGCCACTCCTCCGTCGAGACGTCTGCAACGTGTGCCGCGGGAGATGCCATTGCCTGCTCCACCAGATGGACGGCTGGCCGATTCCAGTGCCGGCCGGCCGGACAGACCGGTGCCCCGCCGTCGACCGGCCAGCACGGATGTGCATGGCTTTTCGCCCGGATATGCAGCTCGAGGCTGCCGGGGGGCCGTCGGCGCGGCGTCGGGATGGACGGGGAGCAAACGGTGTTCCGGGATGTCCGGGGTCCGAAGTCCGAGGTCCACTCCCTCGTCCGACGTCCAACGTCTATCCGCGAGCGTCGGGTGAGAGAGGGGGAAGCTGGTCGCGCAACCGGCGCCGCGTGAGGCGGAGGGCCGAAGGCTGCGCCAGGTTGACGGCGGCGTCCTGATAGGCCGGTCGCAGGCGCGATGCGCGCGCAAATGCCTCCCGGGCGGCTTGGTCACGACCGGTGGTCGCGAGCACGACCCCGAGATTGTTCCAGGCAGCCGCATCGTCTTGGGAGTCATCGAGCACGCGGCGATAGCACGGCTCGGCCCGGCTCAACTCGCCGGCATCAAGGGCGAGATTTCCGAGATGAAACAGGAATGGCGGCTCGCCCGGCCACGTGTCCGCCGCGCGTCGGAGCGCTGCCTCGGCCTCTTGCGTGTCGCCCCGCCGCAGCAGGAACTCGGCCCAGACCAATGCCTGTCGGCGTCGTTCTGGAAACGCCTCGGTGATCGCCTGGAGCGCACGCACCGGATCCACGCGTCGAAGGGCGCCTGCTTCCCATCGGAACATGTACTCGCGGTCGTTGCTCAGATTGGTCGCGTGCCGCCGATACAAGGCCAGCGGCCGCTCGACATAGGCAAACGCGCCTCGTTCCGCCAGCCGCAGCCAGAGGTCGTAGTCCTCGCGCACGCCTTCCTGCTCACAGAAGCCGCCGACGTCGAGCAGCGCCCGGCGCTGAACGCAGGCGCTATCCGTCGCGATCCAGTTCCGCTCGAGCAGCCACCCGAGCTGCCGCGACTGCGGCACCCGCTCGGAATCCAGGCGTGAGGCGTGGGCGTACGGCCGGCCGTGCGCGTCGATCGGCGTCACCGCCCCGTGACAGAGCACGGTCTGCGCGGCGGCTTCGAAGGCTGCGGCGTGTGCTTCGCACATCCCGTCGGCCGCGACGTTGTCGGCGTCGAGAAACGAGACCAGATCGCACTCGGTGGCGCGAATTCCCAGATTTCTCGCCGCCGCCACGCCAGCCGCCGGCGCCGACAGATACTGGATGCGCATCCGAAACGGCCGGAGCACGTCGGCGGTCTCTTCGGGCGATGAGTCGACCACGATCACTTCATCCGGGACACGACCCTGCTGAAGAAGGCTGCACAGGCACTCGGCCAGGTAGCGCGTCTGGCGATAGTGCGGCACGACGACGGCGAGCGTGGGCTTCACGCCGCATCCCTCAACACGCGCTGGTACACCCCGATCGTCTGCCGCGCGGCGCGAGGCCAGGAGAACCGGGCCGCCTGCGGTGGGCCTGAGGCCCGAAGCCTGGCGCGCAGATCAGCGTCAGCATCGAGCGTGCGAATGGCGCCGGCGATCTCATCGCCTCGATCGGCCGCCACGAACAAGGCGCTCTCACCCGCCACTTCAGGCAAGGACGAATTGTCGGAGCAGATCACCGGAGCGCCGCACGCCATGGCTTCGAGCACCGGCAGGCCGAAGCCTTCGTAGAACGACGGATAGATGAACCCGCGGCAAGCCCCATACAGGCTGGCGAGCTTCTCATCGCCCGGCGCCGGCACCACCCTCACGCGATCCGCCAGGCGCAGGCGATCGACCGCTTCGCGCGCGACGTCGGCGCCAGGTCCGCTGGCCGCGACGATGATGAGTGGCGAGGAAGCGGAAGACGCAGCATACGCGCGCAGCAGCCCCAGCAGGTTCTTGTGCGGCGCCGTCACGCCCACCGCCAGGAAGAAGCCGTCCGGCTCGACACCGAAGCTGGCCAGTGCAGCCCAATCGGGAGGCCTGGCCACGAAGCAGTCGTCTACCGCCGCATGGACCGTTGTGATGCGTTCCGGATCGACGTCCAGCAGCCGGACGAGGTCACGAGCCGTGTGATGGGAGTCCGCGATGACGGCGCGGCTCCGCGGAAGCCCACGACAGATCCGTTCGAACATCGCGCGAATCGGATCCGCGATGAGCGCCGGACAAACGAGGGGCGTCACGTCGTGAATCGTGCTCACGGCGGGCGTGACCACGGGAACCCATTGCCCTGTCAGTGAATGGAACAGATCGACGCCCGTCACCTCATCCGCCAGATAGCGATTCTCCTGGTCCGAATCCTGCCAGGTCGCGCGGGACACGACGACATCAGCCGATGTACCGGGCGGCAACACGAGATCCTCGGGGCGGTGGCGGTTCGAGATCAGCAGCCGGAAGGACAGCTCGCGACGAGCGGTGGTGAGCAGATGGTCGACGAGGTTGCGTGTATAGCGCCCGACACCACCGCGCGTGAAGTAGCCGCGCGCGTCGATGGCGACGAGCGGACGCCTCACCGGGCGTATCCTGGCGCGAAGACGCCCTGCCGCCAGCGGTCGCGGATGGCCGGCGACAGCCGCGCTTCGAGCTTCGCCGCGTCCTTGGCGCGCCGGAGCACGGTGACGAGATACTCCCAGGCTTTGCCGTGGTCCGGCTGCTGCGTCAGCACGCCATCGAACACCTGGACGGCCCGCGCATCGTCATGTGAATCCGCCAGCAGGCGCCCCTGGTGAAACGCCGCCCGCGCGCGCAGGGACGCGTCAGGGTTGCGGGGATCGGCGGCGTCCGAGAAGAGACGAAGCGCCTCGATTGATCGGCCCTGTCGATCGCACAACAGGGCGGCGTCGTACGCATGGAGCGCCCAGTGCGGTCCTTCGAGGGCGGCGAGCGGCTCGATTCGGGCGAGCACGCCGTCGAGATGCTCTGTCTTGAGGTCGCGCGCCTGCGCCGCTCGAAGCCGGTCGAGCTCGGAGGGAATCCGGGGCGCCCGCGCGAGCGCAGGGTCGACGGCGAGCACATGAACGGCATGGCCGTAGCCGGCTGCCACGATTCGTTCGAGCATCATCGGCTGCGGAACGGTGACAAAGAGATCGGTCGCCGGCGACACCGCCAGATCCTCGATCGCCCGCATCCGCTCGCCCCAGTGCATCGTGCCGATTTCACGCCGGTCCGGGCTGAATACGCCGGCGCAGCGGCAGTCGGCCGCCTGCAGCGCCTCGATCAGCCAGGGCGTCGCCCAGTCGAGGCCGATGATGCCGCACTCAGCGCCACGGCCACCCTTCGCGGTCACGCGCGCCACGAAGTGCGCCAGCCAGCCGCGAATATCGGCGCTGGATGAAAGGTATTCGCAGACGGCGACGCTGCGCTCCTCGATACTCCCCTGCCTCGCCGGCTCCTGGGCCGTGCGCGCCATCAGCCCGCGGCGTGCACGGATCGCGCAGCGGGCCGGGCCAGCCACAGGCGCTTCCCAGGCAGAGAGGAGATGCGGTTGACGGCTCGCCGCTGCGGTAAAGAAGAAGGCGCGCAGCGGATCGGACTCCGTCTGGTCCAGCCCCCCGACCTGCTCGTAGAGATCGCGCGACATCACGAGAGGCGCATCATCAACCCCAAGCCATCCGGACGCGGCATCCTGGACGACCGCCCACGACGGCACGCCAAGGTCGCCGGCACGTTCGCGGAGCTCGCGCGTGGCGGCCAGGCACTCGGCCGCGACATCGGCCGTGAGCGGGCCCGGCACGATACAGAGGTACTTGCCATGGCTGCGCGCCAGGCCATCATTGATTCGATGGCTCACGCTGACGGCCGCGATGGCCGGCGCGATTTCAAGCTCCTCGCCGGGCGGTTCCGGATCGGGCACAGAGCCATCCGCGGAAATCACACTCAGCAGTGGACCGCTCACCGAGGGATGCTGCAAGGTCGTGATCCGGCGACCGGTCCGCTCCGCGACGGCCGACGCAAGCCCCCAACCGGGCTCGTTTTCGTACTCCACGCGGTAGTCCCATTCGGGACCGTACGGAGCCGTGGCGGAGCCCAGGGAGCTCCCCGCGTTCGCGTAGGAGCCGTCGTGATCGATGTGCCAGATGGTGCCCAGCACCTCGAAGGCGAGACCGCGGCGCCAGGCGCGATGGCAGAACTGGCCGTCTTTGTGAATCTTGGCGAAACGCACCGTCTCGTTGAAGCCGCCGAGCTCGTGATAGCTGTCGCGCGTCAGCAGCAGGAAATCGCCGGCTGAATTTCCATAGTCAGGGCCGCTCAGCCGGTTGACGCGAACCTGGTGGGCCGGATCGGCAAAGACCCGCTCATCGGGCTCACGCCAGTTCACCCCGCGGTCGACGTCCACACGCTCCGCCCGATAGACGCACCGATCGCGCCAGTCGCCCCTGGCGAGGCGCTCGACGAGCGCCTGGGAGAAGAACACGTCGGAGTTCGTCGTCAGGATCAGCGGCGCCGGCGATCGACGGATTGCCGCATTCTTCGCAAAGAACTCCATGAACTGGAGGTGCGGATTCTCGGAGAGCCGCCGATGCCACTCGGCGGGCACGACGAAGCAGGCGTCCCACCACGGCAGGCGGCTCGTCACGATGGACGAGAGCGACTTGCGGCCGGGGATCGGATTCCACTCGACCAGCGTGAAGCGATGTGCCACGCTGGCGCGCTCGAGCGCCTGATGATTGGCCGACGCGGCGGCGCACAGACGGTCGACGAAGTCCGCTCCGCCGAACGCGTCGTTCCGCCCCGCAATGATGATGTCGATCATGGCCGCTACCAGCGAGCGTCGGCTTCGGCCTTGTGCGCCTCGTACCAGTGAATGGTCTTCGCGAGGCCGTCGCGAAGCGAGTGTCGGGGACGCCACGCCAGGTGCGTGCGCGCGCGTGCCGGGTCGAGCACTTTCACCGCCTGGCCGTCGGGCTTGTCACGCTCCCACACGAGCTTGCCGGCAAAGCCGGTGACGTCGGCAATCGTTTCGCTCAGCTCCTTGATGCTCGTGCCGATTCCGGTGCCGACGTTCAGCGGCAGCTCGCTGTCGTCGTAGGCGTCAGCGGCTTCCACAATCGCTTCGGCACAGTCCTCCACATAGAGAAACTCCCGGATCGGTCGACCCGTCCCCCACAGCCGCACATCTGCAGCGTTGGCCTGCTTGGCTTCAACGAACTTGCGGATCAGAGCCGCGACGACATGGGAGCGATGGGGGTTGTAGGAATCCCACGGGCCGTACAGGTTCGTGAGCACGACGTGACTGGAGCTGAGACCATACTGCTTCCGATAGGCTCGGCCCTGCACCGACATGATCTTCTTGGTGATCCCGTAGTTCTCAACGCTCGGATGCACCGGGCCGGCCCAGAAGTCCTCCTCGCGCATCGTATTTTCGAGCTGCCCCGGGTACGAGCAGGCGGTGCCGACGACGAGGATCTTTCGGATCGAATCCACCTGGCGCGCGGCTTCGAACACGTTCGCACCCATGGTGATGTTGCGATAGTAGATCGTGGCCGGCTCAACGCCGTTGATGCCCAATCCCCCGTAATAGGCCGCAGAATGAATCACGCGATCCGGCCGGACGGTTTCGAAGCACCGGACGGCGTCGTCGAGTCTCGTCAGGTCGAATTCAGCCGAGGTCGGCGTGGCCACATCGTGGCCGGCCCGTTTCAACCCGCAGACGATCTGCCGTCCCAGAAATCCCCGCCCGCCCGTCACCAGGTATCGCATCGTCTCCCTCTCGATCCCATCGCTCGCGCCTGCGCTACGCCGCGTTCCGCCACTCGGATCGCTGCTTGATGAACGGCACCACCTGCAGGACTTCCCTGATGCCTTCGTCGAGCGTGATCGCGGCGCGGTAGCCGAGCCGGTTGATCTTTTCGTAACAGACCTCGTAATTCCGCTTGTCGAGGTCCTCGCCCACGGCCGCGTCGTGGAGATAGAACGGCTGGAACTGCTGAATCCGCTTCGCGACCTCGATCTTGGTGTAGTTCATGTCGGAGGATCCGACGTTGAACACCTGCCCCACCATCGCCGCGCTGTGCTCGAGGGCGAACGGATAGACCCCGGCCGCATCCCGCGCGTGCAGGAACGTCCGCCGGTGATGGCCTTCGAACATGATGATCTGCCGGTTGTGATAGGCCTGGTAGCAGAAGTCGTTCACCAGCAGATCGAGCCGCAGCCGCGGGCTGAGGCCGAACACCGTGGCGAACCGCAGGCCGATGCCGCCCCGGTCGAGAACCAGGTGCTCCGCGTCCCGCTTCGTCCGGCCATAGAGCGTCAGTGGATTGATCGGCGTTTCTTCGGTGCATACCGTTTCGCACTGGCCATACGTGCTGCCGGTGCCGGCATAGATCAGGAGCTGCGACCGCGACACGGCGTCGCAGATCTGTTTCGTGCCGCCCACATTCGTCGTCTCGGCGAGCGTCGGATCGGCCGCGCACGCGGGATAGCCGACGATGGCGGCCAGGTGGATCACGCAGTCGGCGGCCTTCACGGCGGGCGCCACCACCGACGCGTCACGCACGTCGCCGTGCAGCACGGTCACGCGCGGATGCGCCGCGAAATGGAGGATCGGGCTGGGCCCGAACATGAAATTGTCGAGGAGCGTGACCGAGTGCCCCTCTTCGAGCAGCATCGGACACAGCAGCGAGCCGATGTAGCCGGCCCCGCCCGTTACGAGAATCTTCATGCCGCCACCTCCGAACGGCGCCCGGCCTGGAGCGGACCGTTCTCATAGAGATCCATCACGAACCGGGGAACCGTCCCGAGCGCCTGGATGCGGCGGCGCTCGACGTCCGAGAGTGTCCGGTTGACGAGCACGACCTCACAATCGCACCAGACGCGCTCGAGCGGCTGGCTCACCGTGTCGTAGAGCGACTCGACGAAGGTGTTCTGGCGCGCCGCCAGCGCGAACGCCTGCCGATCGATTCCCTCGAACATCGGGTCGTAGGCGAGCACCTCGGCGTCCACGCCCTGCGCGGCCCGGATGAAGTC
The DNA here is from genome assembly GCA_025450765.1 of Vicinamibacterales bacterium. Classification (GTDB taxonomy): domain Bacteria; phylum Acidobacteriota; class Vicinamibacteria; order Vicinamibacterales; family CAVVIG01; genus JAGWRA01. Next base: position 35,960 of record JANWLS010000112.1, read on the forward strand.
GAGCGCCAGCGACTCGCGCATCTCGTTGAACCCGGGACGGAAGGCGGTGCCGATGATGCCGAGCGGGCGGCCCGAGCCGAGGCCCAGGTTCAGCCAGCGCTGGACGAGATCCTGGCGATGCTTCTCGTTCGAGGTCCTGAGCGCGCGGCAGACGCCCTGCTCGAACCACTCATGGTGCTTCGACGCGGCGAGCAGGCCCCCAAGGATCTGGGCATCCTTCGGCAGGCACGGGCCCGAATACGGCGGCCCCGGCTTCATGTGTGAGCGCGTCAGCAGACGCCCCCACGCGCCTTCTCCGAACGCAATGTCGATGATGTCGGCCGGCGCCACGCCGTGCTCGGTGCAGAGCGCGCCGACCTCGTTGGCAAACGAGATTTTCAGGCCCATCCACGCGTTGTGAATCATCTTGATCCACTCCGCTTCGGCGTACCCGACGTAGCGGGCGGGGACTTCGACGACATCGCGGAAGAACCGCTCCAGAACAGCCGGCGGGTTCGCCGGATTCCGGGTGCCAGCCACGAGCTTGCCGGGACGCAGGTAGTCGTCGATGCCGTACCCGGCCCGCAGGAACACCGGCTCGTAGACGACCTCGAGCCCGGGCCGCGCCGTGAAGATCGGAAGGATCTCCGCCGCGAGCGCGCCTGGAAACACGGTGCTGCCAATGACGATGACCTGTCCATCCGGTGAGGTGGATGCCAGTTCACGCAACACCGCCTCGAGCGCGGTGTAATCGCACTGCTCGCCCGCGGCCGGCGTCTGCACGCCGACGAACACGAGCGCACAGTCACGCGTCGCCTTCGCGGTGTCGCCTGTCTGCAGACGGCCCTCCGCGAGGGCGGTCGCGAGAATGGCTTCGATCCCATGCTCGGGAACGACGGTGCGTCCCGCCGCGAGCTCGGCGAGCTTGCGACGGTCCAGATCGACGGCCACACAGGATCGTCCCTTGTGAAGGCAGGCGCCGAGCACGCTCACGCCCATGTTCCCGAGCCCGATGACCCCAACCGACGACGTCATGCCCATGTGCTCCTGCGTGCCGTCACGCCGCCGGTGCCGCGGCCGACTGCGCCGCCAGCGCCGGGAACGTGAACTCGCCACTGCGTTCGTTGAGCGAGAAGTAGAAGAAGTGACCGTTCAGGCTGAACCATTCCGGACCGAGCAGCCGCCGCATTTCGTCCACCTTCACCGGATCGGCGCCGAGCTCCGTGTGGAAGCTGTGGTCGGCCGATTGGAGGGTGATCCGGTTGCGCGACGTGAAGTCGATCGCCGCGATGGCCTGCTCGACCGCCGTGTCGATGTGTCCGAGGCGGAGGCGCGGCCCGCTCCAGTCGTTCGCCGTCCAGAGCCCTCGCGATTGATACCGCGCCGATTCAGGCGGCCCGTACCGGGCGTCGGAGAGGTCGTGCATGATGACGAGGTGCGGCTTGTGCGCGATCGCCGGCACGATCCGGGCGAGCACCTGCTCAGCCACCGCGAAGCCGTGCGCATCCCAGAACACCAGGACGCGCCGGGCCCGCGCGATCGGCGTCTCGAAATCGAAGGTCTCGATCCGGGCCTCATGCGTCTGCAGCGGCGCGAACCATTCCGGTGGGACGATCGCCGCGACGCGCGGCCTGGTCAGGCGATCCCAGTCGTTCCCCATGCAGACGCTTACGATCGAGCGCCCGTTCGCCCCTGACTGGTTCACCGCTTCGGTGAACACGCAGGTCGAATTCCCCAGGCCGCGGCCGAGCTCGATCACCAGGTCCGGGCGAAATTCGAGGGTCATCGCCAGGATCTGCGCCCATTGCGATGCGCTGAGGTCAGTGAGCCGTCCCACGGCGCGCTGCAGTGCCGTCAGGCGTTCGCGAGCGGCAGCAATCCGATGGCGTTGATTCCAGAAGGCATCGGACGCCGTCATCGGGTTCTCGGGCGAGGTGATCGTCAGTTCCATTGAATCAATCTCAGGACGCGCGCGCCTCGGCCGCGGCGATCTCGTCGATGGTGAGGTGCGATTCCCAGTGGCCGCGCACGATCGGCATCCTCCAGCCGGGACCAAAGGCCCGGTGCGTCACGCGCAGGCCCGGCGCCGCCTGCGTGCGCTTGAACTCGGCCCGGCGCACCAGGCGGAGCACGTCGCGCACGACGGCCGGATCGAATCCAGCCGCCGCAATCTCTTCCAACGTTTCGTGTCCTTCCAGGTGCCGCTCGAGAATGGCATCGAGCATCGCATACGGCGGCAGCGAGTCCTGATCCGTCTGACCGGGCCGCAGCTCCGCCGACGGCACCTTCTCGAGAATCGCCGCCGGAATCCTGGTCCCGCCGCGATTCACCCACGCAGCCACCCGGTACACCATCGTCTTGGTGAGATCGGCCAGCACCGCCAGCCCGCCGCACATGTCGCCGTAGAGTGTGGCGTAGCCAACCGCCAACTCCGACTTGTTGCCGGTCGTGAGCAGCAGCGATCCCCGTTTGTTGGCGAGCGCCATCAGCAGGAGGCCGCGGATACGGGCCTGCAGGTTCTCTTCGGTCACATCGGGCGCGAGTCCCCGGAAGACTTCGGCCAACGTTTCGTCGCAAGCCTCCATCACCGGCGCGATGGGGAGTGATTCGGTCGCGATGCCCAGGCGTTGCGCCAGTTCGAGCGAGTCTCCGACGCTGCCCGGGCTCGACCACGGCGACGGCAGCAGGACACCCGTCACATTCGCCGCCCCGACGGCGTCGGCGGCCACGACCGCCGTCAACGCCGAGTCGATGCCCCCCGAGAGGCCCAGCAGCACGCGGCGGAAGCCGCTCTTCTGCGCGTAATCGCGAGTGCCGAGGACCAGGGCCTGGAAGATCTCTTCCTCATTGACTGACGCCGACGCCTCCACTGGCGGATGGAACCGGTCGGTGTCCACGATGACCACGTCTTCGGTGAAGGCGCGTGCGCGCACCGCCACGCGCGCCGTGCGATCGATCAGGAGGCTGCGGCCGTCGAACACGAGGTCGTCCTGACCGCCCACCTGGTTGACATACGCGACCGGGACCCGATGCCTCCGCGCAATCGCGGCGAACATCGCTTCGCGCACCTGCTGCTTGCCGCCGGCGAAGGGAGAAGCCGAGAGGTTCACGAGGATGTCCATCCCACACTGCGCGGCCTCCTCCACGGGATCGCGCCCGTAGCGTCGTGTCCGCCAGAACTCGCGATCGTTCCAGGCATCCTCGCAGATGCTGACGCCGATCCGGCGCCCGCACAGGTCGAACAGCCCGATGCCGTCGCCGGCATCGAAGTACCGCGGCTCGTCGAAGACGTCGTAGTCCGGCAGGAGCGTCTTCGGAAAGACGTTTCGGACTGCTCCGTCGGCGAGAAGCGCCGCCGCATTCCACAGTCCTCGGCCGTTGCGCCGGGCGTGGCGAATGGGGGCTCCCACCAGGACGGGCGGCGCGCCGCGCAGCCGCGCGGCGAGCGCCGTCAGGACCGATTCCGTCTGATGCAGGAAGGCGGGCTGCAAAAGCAGGTCCCGCGGCGGATAGCCCGTCAGCGACAGCTCCGGCGTGACGCAGAGATCAGCCGTGCCGGGCAGCGCCCGGATGGCGTGCTCGATGCGCGCGGCGTTCCCTTCGAGGTCGCCGAGGACGGCGTTCAGTTGGACGAGCGCGATCCGCATGAAGTGATGCCAGGACAGCCCTGCCCTTCAGGGGCAGGTCGCCGTGCGTGGGCGGGCTGCAAGGATGTCGCCACTAGGTGGCCGCGCCGTATGCGGCATCGGGCCGGTGTGACCGTGCAATTCCGCGCAAATCGGGCCGCGCCCGGGATGCCGCGCTGTCAGGCTCGCGACGCCGCGTCGGCCCACCGACCTCGGACGAACAGGTTCGGGTATCATGCGCGTATATGCCGATGACCACTACGCCCGTGCCGACCCCGACTCGTGGCCCGTACGTCCCCGCATCGGTGCATCTGCCGGAGATCACCGTCAAGGCGGTCATCCTGGGCATCATCCTGGCCATCGTCCTCGCCGGCGCGAACGCCTACCTGGGGCTGTTCGCCGGCATGACGGTCTCGGCCTCGATTCCAGCCGCCGTCATCTCGATGGGCGTGCTGCGCCTCTTCAAGACCTCGAACATCCTGGAGAACAACATCGTCCAGACGTGCGCGTCGGCTGGCGAGAGCCTGGCGGCCGGCGTCATCTTCACCTTGCCGGCGCTCATCCTGCTCGGCACCTGGGCGCAGTTCAATTTCTTTCAGACCTTCCTGATCGGCTGCTTCGGCGGCATTCTCGGCGTGCTCTTCACCGTGCCGCTCCGTCGCGCGCTCATCGTCGAACAGCCGCTCCAGTTTCCCGAAGGGATGGCGTGCGCGGAAGTCCTGGAGACCGGCGAAAAGGGCGGGGCCGGGGTGAAGTTCATCGCGTGGGCCGCGATCGTCGCCGCCGCGTTCAAGTTCTCGCAGACGGGGCTCCGACTGGTCGCGGAGACCGCCGAAGGGGCGACGTATCTCTTCGGTCGCCGCACGGTCGCCTACTTCGGCTCCAACCTCTCCCCCGCCCTCCTCGGCGTCGGCTACATCGTCGGGCTCAACATCGCCGTGCTCGTCTTTCTCGGTGGCGCGCTGAACTGGCTGGTCGCGATCCCCGTCCTGGTGTGGGTACACGGCGCGCCCGCGGGGACGTCGGCGACCGATTTCGCCGGCCACCTCTGGTCCACCCAGACGCGGTACATCGGCGTCGGGGCGATGGTCGTCGGCGGGTTGTGGGCCCTCGTCAAGATGCGCGGCAGCGTGTTCTCGGGCATCACCTCCGGCATGGCGGCGTATCGCGATCTGAAGGAAGGCCGCGAGACGGACCGCCTGAATCACGACATGCCGATGCAGTGGGTGCTCATCGCGGTCGTGCTCTCCGTGATCCCGCTCTACTTCCTCTATCACTTCCTGATTGGCCGCTTCGACATCAGCATCACGATGGCGGTCATCATGGTGGTCGGCGGGTTTCTCTTCTCAGCGGTGTCCGGGTACATGACCGGCCTCGTCGGGTCCTCGAACAATCCGGTCTCCGGCGTCACGATCGCCACGCTCCTCTTCGCGGCCCTCATCATTCTTGGCCTCTTCGGCCATGCGGGCGGCCACGGCGCGGCAGCCACGATCCTGATCGCGGGCGTCGTCGCCTGCGCGGCGGCCATCGCCGGCGACAACCTGCACGACCTGAAGACGGGCTACCTGGTCGGTGCGACGCCCTGGAAGCAGCAGGTGATGCTCATCATCGGCGTCCTCGTCTCGGCGGTGGTCATGGCCCCGGTCTTGAACCTGCTGCTGAACGCCTACGGCATCGGGCCGGCTACGCCCCAGCATCCGCAGTCGCTGACCGCGCCGCAGGCGACGCTGATGCAGTCGGTGGCCGAAGGCGTCTTCCGCGGCGGGCTCCCATGGACGATGGTCGTCATCGGGATGATCATGGCGGCCGGCATCATCGCCTTCGACGTGGCCCAGGAGAAGCGCGGGCGCAGCTTCCGCACGCCGGTCCTCGCCGTCGCGATCGGGATCTATCTGCCCTTCGAGCTCTCGGTACCGATCTTTCTCGGCGGCATCATCGCGTGGCTCGTGCAGCGCGCGCAGCACCGGATTCCGCACACGAGCGGCGAAGAGGCCGAGCAGACGCGCAAGGAGATCGAGCAGCGCGGCCTGCTCATCGCGTCGGGCCTGATGACTGGAGCGGCGCTCGTCGGCATCGGCATGGCGATCCCGATCGTGCTTTCGGGCCGCGCCGACGTCCTGGCCGTCTTCGGTGTGCAGGATCTGGTGTGGCCTGGCGTGGCTATTCTGATCGTGCTGCTGTACGGGATCTATCGCGCGAGCGTGCCCAGGACTACGCGATCTTGAGATCGTCCTCGTACCGGGCCGCGCGGTGCACGGCTGTCATGGCAGCCGTCCGCCGTGCGTCCACGCTCGGTTCGAAGTCGGGCACCGCGGCGCAGAGATCATTGAGAGCCGCGAGGGGGTCGTGCCGCCGCACGTCATCCCGCAGCGCGCGCAGCGCTCGTCGCACGCGCGGCGCGTGCATCGCGCGCTGCTTCGCCACCCAGATCCGTCCATGCGTCGTCCGGCGCAGATCGAGCCCCTGTGACGTCAGGTCCTCGCGCTGCTTCTCGCCGGCGCGCAGGCCGACGATTTCGATCGGCACTTCGGGCAGCCCGGCTTCCGCCGCGACTGCGAGCAACCGCACCGCCAACTCGCCGATCCGCACCGGCGCGCCCATGTCCAACCAGTAGATCTCACCGGCACGCCCGAGCAGGTCCGCTTTCACGATGAGACCCACCGCCTCCGTCGCCGTCATGAAGTAGCGCGTCGCATCGGGATCCGTCACCTGGATCGGGAGCCCCGCCTGGATCCGCTCCAGCATGATCTCGACGACGCTGCCGCTGCTGCCGAGGATGTTGCCGAACCGGACGGCGAGTGGACGGAAGGTCGAGCCGGCCTCGGCGAGCGCCACGAGCTCGGCGAGCCGCTTGGTCGCCCCCATGACGCTGCGCGGCTGCGCCGCCTTGTCGGACGACACGAGCACGAAGCGCGCGCCCACTTCCTGGGCCGCGCGCACCGCGTGCAGCGTTCCGAACACGTTGGTCTCGATGGCCGGGCAGATCGCGCGCTCGGTCATGGTGACGTGCTTGTAGGCCGCCGCGTGATAGACGGCGTGTGGCCGCATCTGCTGACACGCGCTGCGCAGGTGCCGCAGCCGGGTGACGTCGCCGAGCAGCGCATCGACCGGCACATCGGGACAGCTCGCCGCGAGCTCGCGCTCGATGTGAAACAGGTTGTACTCCGACTGCTCGAACAGCGTGAGCCGCGCGGGCCGGCACCGCGCAATCTGCCGCGCCAGCTCTGATCCGAGCGAGCCGCCGGCGCCGGTGATCAGGATCCGCTGCCCGGCGAGCTCCTGCCGATCGGCATCACCCAGGATGTCGCGCTCATCACGCCCGAGCAGCGTCTCGTGCACCGCCAGGCGAACCCGTTCAGTCATGCCCCGCCTTCTCCGGCTCCTCGGCCTTGCTGGTGGTCGGGTTGAGAATCACGATGTCGACCCGTCGGTTCAGCGCGCGATTGGCGTCGCTGGTGTTCGGCACGCGCGGACGGTACTCCGCGTACCCAGCCGCCGAGATCCGCGACGGCGCCACGCTGGCCTGCCCGATCAGGAACTCGACGACGTTGGTCGCCCGTGCCGTCGACAACTGCCAGTTCGACGAGAACTTGGCGGTGTGGATCGGCACATCGTCCGTATGACCTTCCACGCGGACCTGGTTGCCGACCTCGTTCAGCGTCTGCCCGATCTGGAGCAGCACCGAGGTCGCTTCCGAGGACAGATCGGCGCTGCCGGTCGCAAACGATCCCGCCTCGCGGATGGAGATGACGAGGCCGCGTGGGTCGCGTTCGATGTCGAGCAGCTTGTTCTGGATGGCCGAGTGCAGCTCGCGCGTGAGCGCCGCGCGCACCTCGCTCAGGCTCATCTCGTGGCCCTTCGGCCCGACCTGCCCCGCCGGCTTCGGGTTGCGCCCGAGCACGTCATCGCCCGCGACCGGCAGTTGCTGGTTGACGCCGAGCTTCTGCTGCATGGCGCTGGCGGCCTTGGCGTCGAAGGCGATGTGCAGCGAGCTCACCATCGCCGACAGCTTCTGTGCGTCGACGTGCGACATCGCGTACATCGTGGTGAAGAACGCGAACAGCAGCGTCACGAAATCGGCGTACGACACGAGCCACCGCTCGTGATTGGAGTGTTCGGTCCGGACGCGCCGCAGGCGGCGCCGGCGGCGCTCGACGACCTGCGTGGCCTGGGCGGTCGTCGTATCACGCTTCCGAGGGTCTGGTCGGGGCATGGGTCCTCAGGCCGCCTTCGCCGGTCTCGCGGGCGGCGCATCGGCGCGCGCCGCAAACCCGACGAGCTTCTCCTGGATGGTTCGCGGATTGAGACCTTCCTGGATCGCCATGATCCCCTCGATGACCAGTTCACGCCGCCGCGCCTCGTGGCGCGCCTTCATCTTCAGCTTGGTCGCGATCGGCAGGAAGATCAGGTTCGCGGAGCCGACGCCGTAGAGCGTCGCGACGAACGCGACGGCGATGCCCGCCCCGAGCTTGCTTGGGTCGGCGAGGTTCTGCATCACGTGGATCAACCCGAGCACCGCGCCGATGATGCCGATGGTCGGGGCGTAGCCGCCACCGCTCTCGTAGATTTTCGCGGGAATCTCGTCGTATTCCTCGCGGCACTGGTTCTCGATCTCCAGCATCTCGCGGACGGCGTGCGGCTCCGTGCCATCGACGGCGAGGCGAAGCCCCTTCTGCATGAAGGGATCGGCGACCGTCGGCAACTCGTCCTCGAGCGACATGATCCCCTCCTTGCGCGCCTTGCGGGCGTATTCGAGGATCGTGTCGATCGTCAGCTCGGGCGGCTCGCCGTCCCACAGGAACACGGTACGCAGGCCGCCAAGCGCACGCTTGACGTCGGCCAGCGAGAAGCTGAGGAGCACTGCCCCGATGGTGCCGCCAAAGACGATCAGGGCGGCCGTCAGCTGCAGCAGCGAACCGAGACGTCCGCCCTCGAGCGCCTGGCCGATCAGGATCAAGCCGAGGCTGACCGGCACGCCGGCGACCGAGGTGAAATCGATGCGTGTCTTCCTCACCGTAAGGCCTTATTCGGGTGCTCGCACCCGCGACACCTCGCGCGGGTAGTCCGGACGCGCCACCATCCGTTTGAACTCGATCACCCGTTCGACGATCTGCTCGGGCGTTTCGCGGACGCACAGCTTCGCGCCGTCCGCCAGGGAAATCAGGGTATCGGGCGTCTGCTCGATGTATTCGATGAGATCGACGTTGAGCAGCATCGGCGTCCCGTCCAGGCGCGTGATGGCGATCATGCGACCCTCGCCTGCGCGGTCAGCGCATCGGCCGCCCGGATGATCTCGGCAAGCGGCGCAGGACCGTGCGACTCCGGACCTCGGCCATCGGCCGTCGGGAGCGGACGTCGGACACTCGCCAACACGCGCTCCATGTAGGCCAGGTCCGCCACCGTGTCGATGGTGACCCGCACGTCGGGCCGGCGAAGCGCAGCGGGCGCCCTGGGCAGCAGCACGCGATAGCGCGAGCGATTGAACTTCACATACGTCGTGACGTGCTCGCGATCGTCCGCCTCGGTCGCATGGGCGCTCGCATCGAGCAGCACATCCGATCGCACGGCTTCGACCGCAGCCCCGTGCGGCAGCTCCCGCTCGCAGCAGTAGTCGGCGCTGCCCGTTCGCAAGGCGGACAACACGCGAGACGCCGCGTTCAGATCAACGGCCGGATTGTCGCCGGTGGCCCGTACGATGTAGGTGGCGCCGGTCTCACGAATCACCTGCACGAACCGACGGAGGACATCAACGCGCGCGCCTCGCACGACCTGCGCACCCAGCCGCTCACCCTCCTGTGCCAGCACATCGTCTTCTTCGTCGATCGTCGTGGCGAGCACCACGGGCGCGACACCGGCGTGCATCAGCCGCCGCAGGCAGTGTCCGACGACCGTCTCGCCAGCCAGCCGGCGGAGCGCCTTGCCAGGCAGCCGTTCGGAGCCCATGCGGGCCTGCAGCACAATTGCCGTGTCAGAGGTCATGCCACCTCCTTGTCGGCATTTATTAATGGGCGTGGGGCCCCACCCCCACGCCGAGCTGACGCTGATGCTCGCGCTCGGATTCGCATGTCCTCGGGCTCGCATGGCCGCGGGCGCTCCCACCCTTGATTTCCTGCCTCGAGTACCCCCATTTCACTCCCGGGTTTGAAAATGGATTGTTCGTAACTCGTCATCCACAGGTCGCGCTGGAACTCACCGACGGCGGAGGCCACCGGGCGGTTGATGGCGAGATCGACGAGCATCCGGGGAAAGTCGGCGCCCGCGGCAATCGTCAGCGGAATGCCGCCCGAGAACCGCGGGTTGATTTCGAAGATCACGGGCCGGCCGTCGACGATGCGGCACTGGATGTTGACGGCGCCGGCGAACGCGAGGGCGTCGGCGCACCGGAGCGCCAGCTCGATGAGCGCGGGATCGCCGGACGTGCGTCCCCGGTCGGTCACGCCGGAGCGGATCACCACGCGCTCGCGCGGCACGACCGACAGCGGGCGCCCGTCGAAGTCACACAGCATGTCAATCGTGTATTCGGCGCCGTTCAGGAACTCTTGAATCACCGGCTGCTCGACGTAGTGCAGAAAGAACGCCAGCTCGCGCGGGTTCCGCACCGCATACGCGCCGACGCTGCCCCGGCCGTACCGCGGTTTGATGAAGAGGGGGAAATCAGGTCGATCCGGCAACATGCCCGGCAGGAACGACTGCGCGGCCGGAATCCCCCGCGCACGAAGATGCTCACAGAGGGCGTGTTTGTCGTTGCACAGGCTGGCCGTCCGCTCGGTCGACGCCGCCACGCGCACACCCATCCGTTCGAACGCCGGCCGCACGCGCCCGAAGAGCGGAAGCTCATCGTCGATCGTCGGCACGATGAGGCCGATCGCTTCGCGCTGGCTGATCGCCCCGATCTCGTCGAGATAGGCGGGCTCGGTGGCCAGCGAGACACGATACGCGCGCGCCGCGACGTGCACCGCCGGCGACATCGGATTGACGTCGGTGACGACCACCGAACCGCGCACACCGGCGCCCGCGAGGGCCTGCCGAAACGCCTGGACGAGGGCGACGCGACGCGACGCGGCGGTAATCAAGACGTTAAGCAACGTCACGCATCCTCCCCGCGTCGCGGGATCCTCCTCCGAGATCGGCCTCGACGAACGGCGAGCCGGCCGCGATGAACCGCACGGCAGGCCGACCGACCAGGTCTCGCCACTTCGACGGCGCCAAGCCGTCGGCGGGCCGCAGGACGGTCACGTCCCGCTCGGTGATGCTCGCCCCGGGTCGCAGATCGCGGCGGGCGTAGAGACTTCGGCGGCTCGCGGTGCGGTTGCCGGCTTCAGCGAGCACGCAGGTCTTCGCGGCATCCCCGAGCGCCCCGCGCACACGGCTCGTCGTCCGCACGACCTCCGCCAACGCCTCCGGCGTCGAGGACACGGCCACGTCCGCCCCAGCGTCGTCCGCCGTGAGCACGAAGTGCCGCTCGTAAATGGACGCGCCCAGCGCGACGGCCAGGGCCGCGGCCAGCGGCTCCGTCGTGTGATCGGAGAGGCCTACCGGAACGCCGAACGCGGCGGCGAGCGTCTCGATCGCCTTGAGATGTTCGGCGCCAGCCGGGACCGGGTACGCCGAGACGCAGTGCAGCAGCGCGATCTCGCGCGCTCCGGCCGTGCGGGCGCAGATGAGCGCTTCGGCCACCTCGCCCAGGTCACTCATGCCGGTCGAGCAGATCATCGGGCGCCCCGTCTGCGCGACCCGCTCGATGATCGGCTGGCACGTCAGGTCGCCACTCGCGATCTTGTACGCGTCGACGCCCACGTGCTCCAGCAAGTCGACGGCGTCGAGCGACAGCGGCGTGGCGATGAACGCCATACCGAGCTGCCGCGCGCGCGCCGCCACGGCGCGATGTGCCGCTTCGTCGAGCTCGAAGGCGCGGAAGAAGTCCGACATGGACCCGGCGCGCACATGCGCCGGTGCCGGGCAGTGCGGAGCCACCAGCCCGCCGGGCGTCAGTGTCTGCAGCTTGATGGCCGAGGCCCCCGCGGCGGCGGCCGCCGCGACCAGCTCCAGCGCGCGCGCCAGCGATCCGCCGTGGTTGAGGCCGAGCTCCGCGACGACGAAGAGCGGCTGCTCCGGCCCGACGATGTGCCTGCCGATTTCAATGGACATACTGAGCGGCATATTCCACCAACGCTTCCGCAGCATCCGGAATTTCCGATAAGGTCGAGACCACCAGGTCGGCTTCGCTCGCTTCGGTCATGTCGGCGCGCGCAAACACGCCGCGCCGGATCCGTACGGTCCAGAGCCCTGCCCGCCGCGCGCCCGCCACATCGCACCAGGGGTCGTTACCCGCGAACACCGCCCGCTCCGCCGGAACGTCGAGTGCCATCAGGGCCGCCCGGAACGCCGCCGGGTCGGGCTTGCCGCGGCCGTCGCCGTACTCACACGCGAAGATCACCCGATCCACGAAGACGTCGAGGCCGAGCGCCGCAATCTTCCTCGCCTGCACGCGCGGCAGGCCATTGGTCAGGATGGCGAGGCGCCACTGCCGCCGCACCTGCTCGAGCATCCGCCGGCAGTCGTCGGGCAGCCGAAGCCTCGGCCGGTGTGCCCGCATCACGTCGACGAGCTCCGGCACGATCTCGGGATCGAGATCGAAGGTTTCACAGAGCGCCTGGAACGCATGGCCGCGGCCACCCTGGCGGGCGACACGCACGAGCGTGCGAAAGCCGTCGCCGCGCGCGACGCCGAAGCGCGCTTCCACGTGCGCCGAGACCGCGACGAAGCCGCTCAGCAGGTAGCGCCGCTCGGGATACAGCGTGTCGTCGAGATCGAACATCAGGGCTCTCGGCATCACTACGCCGCCTTGCGGTCGCCAAGCGACCGCTTCGAGGTTCCGTGCGCCAGCCTGCGCAGCGCGGTGGCGACGCGTTGGGCGCCCCGGCCGTCGACCTGCTGGCTCGCTCGCTCACTCAGATCGCGTTGCGCGCGGACGCTGTCGAGTAGTCGCAGCACCTGGCCGATGGCGCCTTCGAGGTTGCGCGGCGTGCCGGCATCGATGGCGGCACCGCGCGCGGCAAATGCACGGATCGTGGGCCGCTGCGCCGGGACCACGGCGACCGCCACGGCCGGGGTGCCGAGACAGCAGGCTTCGTAGAGCGTGACGCCGCCGGCGACGAGCACCACGGTCGCGTGTGCCAGTTCGTAGGCCAGCCCGTCGGACGACACGACCCACTGCACGTTGGGCGGCAGCCGTCGTGGAGGCGTGGCGACGAACCCTCCAGCGATCCGCACTTCGACGTCCGGTCTGCGCCTGGCCAGCACGGTGCCGAAACGCCACGCGGCGCGCGCCTGCGCGCCGCCGCCGAGCGTCACCAGGACCCGCGGCCGCGGCAGATCGTCCCAGTCGCGCGGAGCCCGCGCCCTGAGCCACTGGAGCCTGGGATTCAGGATGGCGTAGCGCGTGCCAGCCAGCACCACCGTGCGGGGAGACGCTTTCATCGGGACGATGCTGCCGTCGATCTGCAGGTCTGAGGCGCACCGGGCGAGCCCCAGGTCGTGCACGCTCGCCACGGGAATGCCGCGGCGTCGCGCCGCCGCACACCATGGGTTCGCGGACCCGGCGTGGGGATCATCGATCACCAGCAGATCCGGTCGTTCGCGCTCCATCACGTCCGAGGGCGACCCGTCGACCACTTCCAATCCGAGCCGGCGCGCGACGCGCGCTGCCGTGCGTCCACCGCGCACGCTCACGCGCGGCTCCACCTCGAGCGCGCGCGCCAGCCAGGCACTTCGCACCAGGTGGCCGAAGCCGCGACGAGGTCCGCCGGCCGCCCGAAAGAGCACCTGCATCGCTATCCCGCTCGCTTCAACATCCTGGTGGTCCGTACCAGTCGCCGCACGGTATCAATCACGCGGTCGACCTCCTCGTCGGAGAGCGAGGCCGACAGCGGCAGGGACAATGTGCGATCCGAAATGAATTCCGCGTGCGGGAACCGCCCACGGGCGAGCGCGAACCGCTCCTGGTAGTAGGAGTGCAGATGCAGCGCGGTGAAATGGATCGCGGTGCCGATGCCTTCGGTGGCGAGCGCCGCCTGCAGGCCGTCGCGCGACCAGCCGCAGGACGCTTCGTCGACCAGCACGGTATACAGATGACGGCCGTGTACCATCCCGAGGTCCGGGAGGGACGGCAGCGTCAGTGGGAGATCCGCGAGGCCTTCGTCGTAGCGCCGGCCGATCGCTTCGCGCCGATCGTGCATCTCGTCGAGGCGATCGAGCTGGCGCAGGCCGATGGCGGCCTGCAGATCCATCATGTTGTACTTGAACCCGGCCATCACCACGTCGTAGTGAGCCGCGCCGCCGATCTCATAGCGCCGCCACGCGTCCCGGCTGAGCCCATGGAGCGCGGCCGTCCGGATGCGCGCCGCGGCCTCGCCCGAGTCGGTGGTCACCATCCCGCCTTCGCCGGTCGTCAGGTTCTTCGTGGCGTAAAAGCTGAAACAGGTGAAGTCGGCCGTGTTGCCAATCCGCTGGCCGCCGGCGACCGCCTCGACGGCGTGCGCCGCATCCTCTATTAAGGCGAGGCCGTGGCGCTGGCTGAGGCGCCTGAAGGCCCGCACGTCGACGGGACGTCCTCCGAAGTGGACCGGCAGGACCGCGCGCGTGCGCGGCGACACCGCCGCAGCCGCCGCCGACGGGTCCAGGTTCATCGTCACGCGGTCGACGTCGGCGAACACGGGCGTCGCGCCGGCGTGGATGATGGCGTTGGCCGTGGCGCAGAATGTCAGCGGCGTCGTAATCACCTCGTCGCCCGGGCCGATGCCGGCGGCGAGCAGCGACAGGTGCAGCGCCGCGCTGCACGAGCTCACGGCAACGGCATGGCGGGCGCCGACGAGCGATCGGAACCGCTCCTCGAAGCGCGCCACGCGAGGGCCGGTGGTCAACCAACCGGATTGAAGCGTAGCCACAACCTCGTCGATCTCGTCCGTGCCAAGGCTCGGGCGGGCGAATGCGACCGGCGCCTCCTGCCGCGCCGGTTTCGCCGTCGATCGACGCGCGGCTAAATGCGGCACACCAATCGCTCCACGTTCGCCGGCAGCCGGCGTCCGCTGCCCACGAGCCCCTTCGAGGACAAGTGGGCCTTGGGCAGTGGCGCCCCGGCGGTCGGCCGGCTATGAAAGGTCACCACCCCTGCTGACGCGGCGAGCCGCCTCTCGGCCTCGCGCCGCCAGGTCGCAAAATCCGGCAGCAGCGCGAGCGCCAGATCAACGCGCACCACGCCGTCGCGGCAGGTCACCTGCAACTGGCCGTGCGCCCACGCGAGCCGCGAGGGATAGACGAGCGAGGGATCGCTGCCGACACGAAAGTACGGCCATCCCTTGCGCGAGAGGGGGCGCCGCGCCGCCTGCTGTAACTCACCGCCGATCGCCGCCACGAACACGCCATCCGGATCGAACACCTGGACGCGGTTGTTTCGCTCGTCGGCCACCACGAGCAGTGGGTCCTCGCCGTTGGCGGACGTGCGCCCCACGCGCGGATGTGTAATGAGGATGTCGCTCGGCGCACTGAACTGCGCGGGACCGGCGCCAAAGCCACCGAAGGCGCCAACCGGCTCCCCGTCCAGCGTGAGAATCTGGATCCGGTGGTTCCCGGCATCGCAGATGTACAGGCGCGGCTCACCACTGACCGGATGCGTGAGCATCGTCAAGCCGCGCGGATGCAGGAATTCGCCGGCGCCGTAACCAGGACCGCCGATCTGCCGGCGCGTGCCGTCAGGCTCGACGATGACGAGCCGATGGTTCAGCTCGTCGGTGAGGAACCAGCGGCCGTCTGCGCTCTGGGCCATCGAGTGGATCGGGCGCGAGGCGGACGGGGTCAGCAGGACTTCCCACGCCGGTGCCGTGTCTGAGATCTGTTCCATGGCTCTGCTCACGCCGCGGGCCGGACCGAGGCCCGCAAGGTATCGAAGATCGGCCGCCAGCGCTTCAGCGCCGGCTCGAGGTCGTACTCGAGAATGTCGGCGACCGTCAGCCAGTCGTGCGCCTGTTGGGCATCGATAATCGATTCGAGCTGCCCACTGAGCTCGGTGATCTGCGCCGCGACCGACCGGCCGTCGCGCGTCATCTGCTGCAGGTCCACGCCGAGCGCCTGCGCGCCGGTCGCCAGGATCGCGACCATTGAGCGGACCCCCTCGGCCAGTTCCATCAGGCCCTGGTTGGCGCCCGCCAGGTCGACGCCGCGAAAGGCGTCGCCGGTCTGGGCCGCGGCAGCCGACAGCGCCGCGAGGGAGAGCGCCCCCTGCGCCAGCGCCTCGTCGATCAATTCGCTCGGCGGCGTCGTTTCGATCTCGATCCGTTCGAATCCGGTGAGGGGCAGCGCGGCGTGAGCCGGCTGGCGGAATGTCGGTTCGTCGACGCCGTCGAATCGGACTGCCGTCACGACTTCCCCGCGCGCCGCGGCGTCGCGGTCAACGCCCGCCAGCAGTTTTCCCCATGTTTCCGGCAGCTTTTCGAGCGTCTGTTCGCCTTCGTTCACGACGACGTGCGGCATTCGGGTCCTCCCGGCGCGGCAAGGGAGCGAGAAGCTTGCCAACACTCGGGCTTCTCGTTCGAGCGGTCAGGCCACAGGCCGCAGGCCACGCGCCAGGGCGCCCTTGGCTCCGTTCGTGCATTCCCGGCCGCGTCTCATGCCCAATCCGTCGCTCTCGCTGTGCATGATTGTGAAAAACGAGGAACGGCACGTGGCGCGATGCCTCGCCTCGGTTCGCGATCTCGTTGACGACATCGTCCTGGTCGACACCGGCAGCACCGATGGCACCCTTGCCATTGCCGAACGCTTCGGCGCGCGCGTCTTCCCGCTTGCGTGGCAGGACGACTTCAGCCTGGCGCGCAACCACAGCCTCGAGCAGGCGCGCGGCGAATGGATCCTCGTGCTCGATGCGGACGAATCGATCGCCGCGTGCGATCACGCGCCGATCCGTGCAGGCTTGTGCGACAGCGCATTGAATGCGGTCACGGCTTATCAGCGCCACTACCTCGCGCAGGGGACGGTGGTCGGGTGGCAGCCCGGACCTGGTGGGTACGAGGAAGGCAAGCCGTACCCGGGGTTCTTCGATGTGGAGTGCCGCCGGCTGTTTCGCAACCGTCCGTGGCTGCGGTTTCAGAACCGGGTACACGAGGAGCTGGTGTCGTCCGATCCCGGCAAGCCGCTCGCCCAGACGCGCGGCCCGTGGATCATTCATCACTACGGCAAGGTGGATGGCGACGCCGTGCTCAAGGCCAAGGGCGAGGCCTACCTGCGCATCGGCCGCAAGAAAATCGAGGATCGTCCCAAGGATCCGCTCGCACACTACGAGCTCGGCATTCAGTATCTCGAGCTCGGCCAGCCAACAGACGCGGCCGCCTGCTTCGAGCGGGTGCAGACCCTCCATCCGAATTTCCGCGACACGCTGCTCCGCCAGGCGATTTGCCAGGTCCGGCTGCGCCAGTTCCAGAAGGCGCTGGTCTCGTTGCGGCTGGCGGCCAGAGGACTGCCCCAATTCGCGGCGGAAATTGCGCTCGAGGAAGGGAATGTCCGGCGGGCGCTCGACGACATGCCGGCGGCCGAGCGCGCCTTCAAGCGAGCCATCGCGCACAACCCGACGTTCGCCGCCTCGAGCGTCAACCTGGCGCTGGTCTACAAGCGGAGCGACCGGATCCCCGAGGCCCTCACGGCACTGGATCAGGTCCTGGTCCACTGCCCCGGGCACTTCGAGTCGCTCGCGCTCCGTGCGCAGCTGCGCCGCGACACGGGCGACCTCGCCGGCGCCCTGGCCGATCTCGAATCGCTCGGCTCGCATCCGGGGGCGCTCCGCCTCCGGGCGCGCATCCTGGTGGGCCAACAGCGCTTCGCCGAGGCACGCGGCTGCCTGCTGCAGCTTGGCGAGGCCGCCGATGCGGAAGTGGCGGCCCTGCGCGGCGCCGTCGCCCTCGGTCTCGGCGAACGTGAGGAGGCGATTGCCGCGCTGCGCAGCAGCCTGCAGATCCATGAAAGCCAGGAAGCGGCCATGAACCTGTCGGCCGCGCTCGAGGCCTCGGGCGATCGAGAAGGGGCGATCGACGCGGCGACCGTCGCCCTGAAGCTGGCGCCAGACGACCCCGCCGCCCTCAGGCGCTTCAGCCAGCTCGCCTCGACCGAGCTCGGCGCCCGCGCTCGATCGGACGAGAGCCCGTTCACCATCTTTTTCTACAACCCATTCGGCATCATGTACGACGCGCGGACGCCGCGCACGCGAGGGCTTGGCGGCACGGAGAGCGCGGTGGTCTATCTCGCCGAAGCGCTCGCCGAACGCGGCCACCGGATCGTGGTGCTCAACAACTGCGAGGAGCCTGGCCGCTGGAGCGGCGTCGAGTACGCGCGCTGGGAGACGATGCCGGCGCGCGCCGTCAGCGATCGGCCGGATGTTCTGGTGGCCATCCGCTACTGGCAGGCGATCGGCCGCGCCCGGTTCGCCCCGCTGCAGATCTTCTGGACCGGCGACGCCTACGACCAGCCGTTCCTCGAGGGCATCGACGATCCGAAGCGCCGCGCCGGCATCGACCTCGTCGCGCTCGAAAGCCGGTGGCAGGCCGACACGTTTTCCACGCACCACGGCATTCCGCCATGGCGGATTGCGCAGCATCCGTACGGCTTCGCCGCATCCGCAGCGGGCCTGGACGGCGGAAGGTCGACGCGTCCGGTCCCAGACGCCAGGCGGCGGACGCTCGCGTACACGAGCACGCCGTTCCGCGGCCTCGATGTGCTGCTCGACCTGTTTCCACGGATCCGCGCCGCGTGTCCGGATGCGGAGCTGGAGGTCTTCAGCAGCATGCGCGTGTACGGGATGGCCGAGGAAGACGACCGCCGTCAGTTCCGCGCGCTCTATCGAAAGGCGAAGCAGCCCGGCGTCACGCTCGTCGGCACCGTGCCGCAACTGGAGCTCGCCGAGCGGCTGCGCGACATCCGTGTGCTCGCCTATCCCAACTCCTATCCGGAAACGTTCTGCATCGCCGCGCTCGAAGCGCAAGCGGCCGGCTGCGTCGTCGTCACCTCGGAGCTCGGGGCTCTGCCGGAGACCGTGGGCTGCGGCGGGGTGTGCCTGCCGGGTGAGATCACGAGCCCGGACTATCAGCGCGCCTTCGTCGAGGCCTGCGTGCGCCTGCTCACCGACGATGAGGCCTGGCAGTCGCTGAGCCGGGGCGCGATTGCGCACGCGTGGGACGGCTATACCTGGTCCGCGGTGGCGGCGACATGGGACACGCTGTGCCGGCGCGCCCTCGCGCCGGAGCCGCCTCTCGTCGACCGGATCGCCCGCCACCTCGCGTCAGGCCGGGCCCCGCTTGCGATGCGCATGCTGGATCGGGAAGCCGCTCCGGACATGGTGCTCGAGGAGGATTGGCAGGCGCTCCGCGAGCTCGCGGCCTGGCGCGCTGACGCCGGCTCGCGCCCGGATCTTTCGATGCTGCGGAAGGTGGCGCAGCGCTTCCCCACGATTCGCCGACTGGCGCTGCTCGAGCGATGGCAGGCGGCCGACGAGAGCAGGAGAACGGCCGCATGACGGATTCGGTGAAGCCGCGCGTCCACTATTGGCACCCGCATGAGCCCGTCCGCGCCCTGGCGCTCGAAGCGGCCCGCGGCGCCGCGCGTGTGCTGGAGATCGGGCCAGGCGATCTGCCATTCCCGCTGGCGACAGAATTCGTCGACTGGCTGCCGCGCCCCGCGGTCGAGGGACGCCCCGTTCACGTGCTCGACTTGAATGTCGATCGCCTGCCGTTCCCCGATCAGAGCATCGATTTCCTGTACACGCGCCACACGCTCGAGGACCTCTACAACCCGCTGCACGCGTGCCGCGAGATTGCGCGCGTGGCACGCGCGGGGTACATCGAAACGCCGTCGCCCCTCGCCGAGAGCTGCCGCGGCGTCGACGCCAGCAGTCCGCCGTGGCGGGGCTATGTTCACCATCATTCGCTGCTCTGGGCCGAGGCCGGCCGGCTGATCCTGCTCCTGAAGATTCCGCTCATCGAGCATCTCATCTTCGGCAACGAGCATCAGATCGCCGGCCTGCTCGAGAGCAGCCCGATTTACTGGAACACGTGCTTCTTCTGGACAGGGCCGCTTCAGTTCCAGCTGCTGCAGCACGATCGCGACTTCTCACTGGCCGACCTGCAGCATGGCTATGGCTCGCTCGTCCTGCGGGGCATGTACCACGCCGTCGAGGACAGCCGCCGCCTGGCCGCGCGACTGGCGTAGCCTGACGAATCATCCCAGCGTGTCGCCTGAACGGAACGCCCACATGGCTCATCTCAGCGCGGAACAACGGATGCCGACCGAGGCGCTCCCGAAAAACCGGGAGCCGCTCGATGGCTATTTCGGACGCTTCTTCGAGCTCCTCCGCGGAGGGCTCGCCTCAGGGGGCTCGGAGCTTGGGCTGCCGATGACGCTCTTCTCGCTCGCGGTGAGCACGCGGGCGACCCAGCTCGTCGAGATCGGCCGCTTCAAGGGCCTGTCGACCGTGGCCCTGGCGAGCGCCCTCAAGTTCAA
>JANWLS010000113.1 GCA_025450765.1 Vicinamibacterales bacterium
AGTCGTTCCTGGTCGTCAGGATCAGGTCGCCGCGCTCGAAGCGGATCGAGGACAGCGCCTGCACGTACGAGGCGGTGGCGTGCTCGGTGAAGGCGATGTTGCGCGGGGCGGCACTCACGAGGTCGGCCACGACGCGATAGGCTGCCTCGACGGCCTCCGCGCTCGCGTCAGCCGCCTCGTAGCCGCCGATCCGGCTTTCGAGCACGATGTATTCCTGAATCGTGCGGATGACCGACTCCGGCATCAGGGCCGCGCCCGCGTTGTTCAGGTGGATGCGTTCGGCGCACCCCGGCGTCTCGGCGCGCAGGCGTTGAAGATCGAAGGCCATGGGTGTTCAGCGGGTCGCGGCGGCGGCGAAGGTCAGCGTGAGGACCGCCCGCCGGTTGTCGTTCGGCGAGAGCCCTTCGAGTGTGAGCGTTTCAGGCGCGGTCGCCCGGTACTCGAAATCGTACGTCTCGCCGACGCCGATGTGCTGATCGGCCCTGACGAGCGCCGGCGCCGCCTCGTCTGCGGCATCTTTGGCCATCCAGCGCCACTGGACCGGTTGTCCATCCCTGCGGAGCGAGACCTGCAGGTTGTCGACCGATGGCGTGATGTTGACGAACCGCAGGCGGTACGTCACGCCCACCTGCAGGGCCGCGCTCCCGGGCTGCGGTGAACCATTCATCAGCAGCATGGCTCCGCCGAATGGATCGTTGGGGCTCTGCGTAAACACGAAGCTCCGATCCGTCGCCGGATTGTCGCGTTCGCCGGGCGGCAGTACGATGAGGGCGCCGTGAATGCCGCCGGTGAGCTGCTCCACGTCGTGCCAGTGCGTGTGGTAGATGAACGTGCCGGCGCGCGGCGGCTGCATCCGCACCGTAAACGTCTGTCCAGGGGCCACGGCCGGTGTCTTCTTGTCGCCGAGCCCGCCCCATTCCGGCACGCCATCGTAGTAGCTCTCGAGCTCCATGCCGTGCCAGTGGATGCTCGTCTCTTCCTTCAGATGGTTCACGACGTCGATCTCGACGCGCTGATGCTGCGTGAGCACGATCGGCGGTCCGTTGAGGCCGGTGCTCATGGCCGGCTTGGCCGCTGCGCTCGCCGGTGACGTGATATCGCGAAGCGCCAGCTGATACGCCTGCGGAGAAGATGGGCTCGAGGCAACCGTCAGCTGGAGCCGACGCTCCGGCGTCCAGTTGTTCGTCGTGTCGAACTTCGATGCACCCGTGACGGTGATCCCCATGATCATGCCCCCCATCCCGTCGTACCCGGAATCGGGATCGTGCATGTGCGCATGCGGATCGAGCACGAGCACGTCCTTCGGATCGAGGGGGATCGGCATCCGCATGTGCGGCAGCCGGTGGCAGTGAAACAGCCATCGTCCCGGCTCGCTGGGGACCCAGGTCATGTCGAAGGTATGCGCGATCTCGACGGAGTGCGTGAACTCGAGCGGCCGCTGGCCGGCGGGCAGCGCCGTATACGTGGCGCCGTCGCCTTCGCCGTCCAGCTCGAAGTGGAAGCCGTGCAGGTGCATGGGGTGGCTCAGGTCCGAGGCGTTCACGATCCGCCAGTGCACCGTCTCGCCGACCCGCTCCTGCAGCCGTTCGGTGAAGGGCCACGACTTCCCGTTGATGGCGGTGCGCGTCGGCCCGTCCCACCGCTCGAGCACGAAGATGCGATCGGCCTCCACGCGGCCCGGCGGGTCGACGACGAGCGCGCCGCCGAGAAGAGAGTCGACGACGCGATTGTTGCCGCGCCGGCCGTCGGGCGTGCGCGCCCAATAGAGGTAGGTGCCGGGCGCGCCGGCCGGGAAGCGCACGTGCTGCGTCGCCCCGGGCGCAAGTGTGATGACCCTGGCATCGCTGCCCGGGCGTTCGTACAGTCCATGCAGCGTCGCCGGGACCGGCAGATCGCTGTGGATCGAGAGATCGATGACGGTCCTCTGCGGGATCCGGATCGTGGGTGCCGGGACCTGCAGGGGCTTCCCGACTTCGCCAAAGGCGTACACCGGAATGGCTTCGCCGTCCTCACGCTCGGGATGCCAGATCCCCTTGCGGAGCTCGAGGCGGAGCGTCAGCACGCCGTCGTGCAGCGAGCCAGCCGGCGCCCGATTGTCGTTGGCGGCGATCGACGGGAGCGTCTGCGCCGCGACGGGAACAGCGCCGACGACCAGCAGAGAGACCGCCAGTAGGATGTCTCGCGCGCGGGTGCACCTCATGGCGCCGTATCTTATCCCGCCGTGAGGCGGTCGACGTAGTCCAGATAACTTCGGTACACCATCACGTGGAAGCAGGGCTGGTGAAACTCCTCGATGGCGTAGAGCACGTCCTGATCCCTCAGCTCGGTGAGCACGTGCCGCACCCATCGGGCATGCGCCGGCTGCATGAAGCGCTTCGAGATGTCGACCGTGGCCCCCGTGAGGTGCGACGAGCGCTCCGGGCCGCTGGCATCGGCGGCGTTCACGTTGATCTGCTCGAGCCGCTGCTGGCGATTCATGGTGCGAATCAGGCCGGTGACGCGCAGGCGGGCGCCGAAGCGGGCATGAAACTCACGGCCAAGGCGTGTGAGGAACAGCCGCGTCCACGGCCGCAGGTAGCGCAGGTTCGCCGGAATCGAGTGGAGGTAATACCACGGCGTCGAGGTGCGCACCGGCACCAGCAGGCCGAGATGCCGGAAGCGGAGCACCATGCGCGCGTTCCTCATCCGGGACAGGTTCTGGGCGTCCGCCCGACGGTTCTGGATGCGCTGCGAGGCGGCTGTGGCCACCAGGCCCGATCGTGCGGCGGCTGCCGCGCGGATGGCGGCCGTCGAGGTGAGCACGAGCAGGGCGAGCAGGGGAACCAGCGCGCGGGTGGACATCAGGGGACGCTCCTTCGGTTGGGGTGGGCAGGCACGGCGCCGCGGCGCCGATGAGATCCACGATCTCAGCGCTGATTATCGACGCTGAGGACGCGCTGTCAAGTTGAGCGGTCGAGAGATCGTTTGTAGTAGGCTTCCGCCGTGCACTCTCTCCGCGGGTGGACGGTCGCGGTGGCGCTGTTCGGCTCGGCGGTCGCGGCCCCGCCCGGCGGCCTCGGTCCGGCGGACCTGCCGGCGCTCCTCGCACGCGCGGGCGATCGGGTGGCGAGCTACGACGCCCAGGCGCGAACCCTGATCTGCACCGAAACCCTGCTGCTCCAGCCGCTCGACAGCGACTGGTCACCGCGCGGCATGCCCCGCCGGGTCGTCAGTGAGCTGCGGGTCGAGTGGGATCCCAAGGCACGGCCCACGCCGAAGGCCCAGGTCGTGCGGCGGACGATCTCGATCAACGGCCGCCCGCCCGACAAGGCCAAACGGAACCCGGAGGACGCCTGTATGGATCCGCGACCGGTTTCGCCCGAGCCGCTGGAGTTCCTGCTCGCGTCGCACCGCGCGGACTACGCCTTCACATGGGCCGGGACGGACCGTGTCGATGGCCGCGTCGCCGCCAGGATCGACTACCGGCCCCTCAACGCGCCGCCCGCCTCGGTCGTCTGGAAAGGTGACTGCGTGAGCGTGGATGTGCCCGCCCAGGAGCGCGGCCGCGTCTGGCTCGACCTCGAATCGGCCGACGTGCTGCGGGTCGACTCGCGCCTCGAGGGCCGGTTCGATTTCAACGTGCCGCCCGACAAGCAGCACTTCGGTCCTTCCTGGATGGAGATCGAGCGTGCCGACGAGACGATCCGCTACAAGCCGATCGCGTTTCACAATCCCGACGAGACGGTGATGCTGCCGGTCTCGATCGATGCGTTGCAGATCATTCGCAACTCCGGCGCGCCGCGCGTCCGGACGCACCGGGATCTGAGCGATTACCGGCGCTTTCTCACCTCGGGCAAGCTCGTCCCACCCAGCTGATCCGCGAAGAAGCTCGGCCGGCGTCGCGTCCGCTATCCTGAAGATAATGGTCGGCCTCCGTGCCTGCGCCAACCGCCGCGCCCGTGTGTGGCGAGCGGCGGTGTGCGCGCTCTTCGCTGTCTTCTGTCTTCGCGCCGACGCACAGGCGCCTGCAGCGCCGGCCTCAACGCCAGCGCAGGCGTTGACGCCGGCCCAGGTCGTCGCCCACCTGAACGCGACCGTCACCTGGTTCCACCGCATCCAGGCCGTCGAGCAGCAATCGACGCTCGCCGGTGACGTGGTGTACCGCGACCGTCTGCAGCAGACCTCCACCACCGCGTTGCGCCTGGCGTTCGCCTTTGCGCGGGCCGCGGCCACGCTGATCAACCCGCCCCCGAATGCAGCCGCGGGGAGCCAGGGCACGCCAGGCGCCGGTGCGGCCGTGCCGGCCAACGGGTTCGATCGCCAGGTGGCGCGCATCGGCCAGCGGATCGCGGATTTGCAGGCTCGCCTCGCCACGCTCGATCGCGGCCTGGCGCGTGCGACGCCGGCCGCGCGCGCGACGCTCACCGCCGAGCGCGACCGCGTCTCCGCCGCGCTCGCGCTCGCCCGCGACGTGCAGACCACGATGGAAAACCTCGCGCGCTTCGCGGCCACCTCCGCGGCGGCCGCGAGCGCCGGCACCGGCCTCGCCGGCCAGATCAACGAGCTCGAACGCTCGGTGCCCGAAGCGCTATCCCCGCCGTCTTCCAAATCGTCCTCGGCCGGGGCGAGTAATCAGCCCGCGTCAGCCGCCAGGCCACCCACCACCGCGTCGACCGCGGCGTTTCGTCCCGAAAGGGCCGGGCTGATCGGTCTGGTCGCGGGTCTCTTCACCATCGAGGACAACCGGCGGCAACTGGACGATGCGCTGCGCGCGACCGACGTGCTGCTCAAGGAAACCCGCGAGGCGCGTGGACCGCTCGTGTTGCAGATCCGCGAATTCGTCGCGAGCACCGACCCGGGCGGCGTCCAGCCGGCCAGCCCGGCTCAGACGGCCCAGGCGACCCGCGATCTGCTGGCCTCGAGCGCCCGGTTCAAGCTGCTCTCCACGGCGCTCGTGCCGATCGGCGAGCAGGGGATCTCGATCGAGACGAGCCGCAGCACGCTCGTCGAGTGGCGCGCCATCGTGAGCCAGCGCCTCGGGACGACGCTGTGGTACGTGCTGTTGCGGGGCGGCATCCTGATCGTCGCGCTCGTCATCCTCTTTCTCTTCTCCGAGATGTGGCGGCGGGCCACCTTCCGTTACCTGCTCGATGTGCGGCGGCGCGGGCAGTTCCTCGTACTCCGGCGCGTCGTCATCGGCTTCGCCGTCGCCCTCATCCTCATCTTCGGCCTCGTCTCGCAGATTGGATCGGTCGCGACGTATGCGGGGTTCGTGACGGCCGGCGTCGCCGTCGCGATGCAGAACGTGATTCTCGCCGTGGCGGGCTACTTCTTCCTGATCGGCCGTTACGGCGTGCGCGTCGGCGACCGGATCACGCTGGCGGGCGTCACCGGGAAGGTGGTGGACATCAGCCTGGTGCGGATCTACCTGATGGAGCTTGCGGGCCCCGACTTGCGGCCCACCGGACGGATTTCGGTGCTCTCGAACGCCGTCCTCTTCCAGCCGTCGGCGCTCTTCAAGCAGCTGCCCGGGGCCGATTACATCTGGCACGCGATCACCGTGATGGTGGCTGCGGGCCCGGAGCTGACGTCCGTGGAAGATCGGGTGAAAGCCGCGGCGGAATCCGTGTACGACGATTACCGCTCGTCGATCGAGCAGCAGCATGCGACGATGCAGCGGTTCGTGGAGATGGAGACGTCGGTACCGACGCCCGATGTGCGCGCGCATCTCACCGCCGCCGGGATCGAGTGCCTGGTGCGGTATCCCGTGGACGTCCAGCGCGCCGCGCGCACGGACCGCGACATGCTGGATGCGATCCGCCAGGCGATTGCGGCCGAGCCCACGCTGACGCTGCTGTCGACGACGAGGGCGAGCTTGCAGCAGGGAATGTAGTCAGGCCAGAGGCTGCGGTAGGCGGGCTCCAGGCGACAGGCCACGGACCTGACAAGAGTGCGTGTCAGGTCCGAAGCCCGAAGCCCGTAGCCAGTCGAGAGCGTCCTATGTCGGCTGTCCGCTGCGGGTCGCCTTCGTGGTCGCGCTGATCTGCAGGTCGAATCCGTTCGGCGTCGTCGTGTGATAGCTCTTGTAGAACGCCGTGTGGATGTCGTCCGGCCCGCCCGTGTCGGCGCTGGCGCTCAGCCCGCGCTTCTCGAGCTCCGCCTTCACCTGGTCGGGATCGAACGGCTGGATGCCGAAGGCGATGTGGCCGATCGTCGCATGCGGCGCCGGAGGCGGCGCCATCGGCTTCTTCGGGTCGATCCGATAGCCGCGGCGGATGATGAGGTCGCCGATGTCGCCGGCCTCCACCTGATTCTGGCTGCCTTCGTCCACGCCCGGCTTCCAGCCAAGCAGCGCCTGATAGAAGGCGACCGTCTTCTTGTAGTCGGACACCTGGTAGGAGATGTGATCGAGCCACACCGTCTTCCAGTTCGTGTGCGCGAACGGCGCCGGCGCCGATTCCTGCGCGTGGGCCGGCGTCCGGCGGCGATTCTGCCGGTTGCCGTTGCTGATCTGGAGATCGAAGCCCTCGGGATCCTTCACGTGGAAGCTCTCGAACTCCCCGTGATTCTCGGCGACGGGGCTCAGGCCGCGCTTGCGCAGGTCGGCCTCGACCGTCCTGGCGTTCCACGGTTCGATGCCCCAGCAGAAGTTGTCGAACGTCGCGTTGGGCGGCGTATAGGCGCGCGGCTTGCGGCCCTCCTTCCGCGCCCGTTCCTGGAACTGCGCGAAGCGCGCCTTCTCCGCGGCGGTCGGCGGCGGCGCCGTGTAGCCGCCCTTGAGGAGCAACCCACCCCAGTCGCCGATGTCGAGCATGGCCTCCTTGCCGTTGTCGCTGCGGATGTTCCAGTTCATGAGGGCGTTGTAGTACGCCGCTTCCTTCTTATAGTCGTGCACGCGGCAGGTGAAGTGATCGAGCAGGACGGTTCGCCATCCCGTCGGCTCGAACGGGAGCTTGGCCGGCGTCTTGTCGTCGCAGCCCGGCGTGCCCGGCTTGCCGCACTGGCCCTGCGCCAGGGCCGCAGCGGGACGGAGGGCGACGGCGACGCCCAGCGCTTTCATCAGGTTGCGGCGTGAGAGCTGGCCGCGGTCGAACTTTTCGAACAGCATCGACAGGTCGTCACTCATCGAATCCTCCGAAGGGGTGAGATCGTGCGTTATCCGCCAGTCGTGGTGCGGCGAGGCACCGGCGGTGGCGTGCGCGTCGCGCGGGTCGTCGAGCTGATTTGCAGGTCGAACCCGTTCGGCGTCTTCGTGTGATAGCTCTTGTAGCCGGCGGTGTGAATATCGCCGCGGCCTCCGGTGTCCACCCGTGCGGGCAACCCGCGCTTTTCGAGCCCATCCTTCACCTGGTCGGGATCGAAGGGCGTGATCCCGAAGGCGATGTGGCCGATGTTGGCACCCGACGGCGCGGGCGCGCCCGGCCGATTGAAGGTCCGGATGATCAGGTCGCCGACCTCGCCGGCCTCCACCTGGTTCTGGTTGCCTTCATCCGTCCCTGGCTTCCATCCGAGCAGGGCCTGGTAGAAGGCGACCGTCTTCTTGTAATCAGGCACCTCGTAGGAGATGTGATCGAGCCAGATCGTCTTCCAGTCGGTGTGCGGGAACGGCGCCGGCGCCGACGTCTTGCCGTGCGCGGCGGTCGTGCGCCGGTTGTGACGGTTCCCGTTGGTGATCTGGAGATCGAAGCCGTCCGGATCCTTCACATGGAAGCTCTCGAACGTCTTCCCGTGATTCTCCGCGACCGGATCGAGGCCGCGCGCTTTCAGCGCGGCCTCGACCTTCTTCGTGTCCCAGGGGGTGATCCCCCAGGCGAAGTTGGTGAACCTCGCGTTCACCCTCGCCTTCGCCTCGTCGGTCGGCGGCGGCGCCTGGTAGCCGCCCTTCAGGATCAGCCCACCCCAATCGCCGATGTCGAGCATCGCCTGCTTCCCATCGTCTTCGCGGATGGCCCAATTCATCAGCGCGTTGTAGTAGGCCGCTTCCTTCGCGTAGTCGTCGACCTCGCAGGTGAAGTGGTCCAACAGGACCGTCCTCCACCCGGTGGATTCGAAAGGGAGCCTGGCCGGCGTCGTGTCGAGTGGTTGCCGGCCCCGGCCCTCGCCGCGGCCCTGGCCGCGACCGTGTTGTCCCCGCGCGAGGACCGACGCCGGTGCGGCGGCCACGGCGACGCCGAGCGCCTGCAACAGCTGGCGGCGTGAGATCCGGCCGCGATCGAACGCGTTGAACAAGTTGGACAACTCGCCGGTCATAGCCCGGGACCCTTGGTCGGCTTGGTCGCCACGGCGCCGGCGTTCCGGTTGGCCTTGGTGGTCGCGCTGATCTGCAGGTCCCACCCGCTCGGCGTCTTCGTGTGGTAGCTCTTGTACTCAGCGGTGTGGATATCGCTGCCGGTGTTGCCGGTGTCGACGCGGGCCGGCAGGCCGCGCTTCTCCAGCTCCGCCTTCACCTGGTCGGGATCGAACGGCTGGATGCCGAAGGCGATGTGGCCGATGTTCACGCCCTTGCGCGGCGGGGCGCCGGGCCGATTGAACGACCGGATGATGAGATCGCCGACATCGCCGGCTTCCACCTGGTTCTGGTTGCCGGTATCCTCGCCCGACTTCCACCCGAGCAGCGCCTCGTAGAATGCGACCGACTGCTTGTAGTCCGGCACCTCGAACGAGATGTGATCGAGCCACACCGTCTTCCAGTCCGTGTGGGGGAACGGCGCTGGCGCCATCGCCTTGCCGTGCGCGGGCGTGCGGCGGCGGTTGTTCTTGTTGCCGTTGGTGACCTGGACGTCGAAGCCGTCCGGATCCTTCACGTGGAAGCTCTCGAATTCCTTGCCGTGATTCTCAGCGACCGGGTTCAGGCCGCGCTCCTTGAGGGCCGCTTCGACCGCCTTGGCGTCCCACGGCTCGATGCCCCACGCGAAGTTGGTGAACTTGGCGTTCACGGGCGTGAGCGGCGGAAGGTTCTGGCCGTGCGCTTTCGCCTGTGCCTGGAAGCGCGCGTACTGCGCCTTTTCCTCGGCCGTCGGCGGCGGCGCGGTGTAGCCGGCCTTGATGACCATGCCGCCCCAGTCGCCGATATCGAGGACCGCTTCCTTGCCGGTGTCGCTGCGGACGCCCCAGTTCATCAGCGCGTTGTAGTACGCCGCCTCCCTGGAGGCATTGTCGACCTCGTACGTGATGTGGTCGAGCAGCACCGTCTTCCAGCCGGTCGACTTGAAGGGGAGCTTGGCCGGTTTGGTGTCGAGCGGAGCACGCTCGCGTCCGCCGCGGCGCCGGCCCTGAGCCCCCTGCGCCAGGGCAGCGACCGGCGCGGCAGCGACCGCGATCCCCAGCGCCTGAAGCAGTTGGCGCCGCGAGATCCGGCCGCGATCGAATGCGTTGAACAGCCTGGCTAGCTCGTCACTCATCGAAAGCTCCTTCCGTCCTCAATTCAGGATTCCGGATAGATAGATCACACCGCGCAGAGTATGCGTCCGAATCGCGGCTATTGGCAAGAGATGAGGCAGGTTACCGGGGGGCGGGCATCGCCGGCTGGCCGATCCAGAACCGGTTGAGCCGGCGGACCATCCAGGCCGGCTCGGCGCGACCGGCGAGGCGGCCGCGCGCCTCTTGATAAGGACCGACCAGCCGCAGGCGTGAGGGGATCCACGGATACGCGCCGCGTACCCACGTCGTGATGCGCGCGGCTCGCGCCTCGTCGTAGTCGGCAGGTGCGAAGCCGAATGGCGCCCGGAGAGACGACGGCAGCATGTGGGCCGTCAGCCGGCGATACCACCGGGGGACGCGCAGCCAGGTGCCCGCGCCAGACCAGAGCGCGTCGGCAATCGCCCGCGCCTCCGGCGTGACGACAAGCGTATCCGACGCCCACATCGCGCGGTTGTAGGCCATGAAGCCGGCCCAATCCGGCGGGAGCGTCTCGTCGCGGATCCCGAAGAGCGCGGCGAAGCGCCGCCCGTCCTGCCAGTAACGCTCCAACTCGGCCGAGGTGAGCGGCGGCCGGACGATCGCGCGCGCGAGGATGGCCGTTTCGATCAACGTGGCGTGCACCCAGCGGAGTGCCTCCTCCTCGTTGGCGTGATAGGCGCTTCCTGCGGCAAAGCGGCCGCTGCGCGCGGGCACCGTGCCGGTGATGGTGGTGTGCAGCCGATAGAGCCGTCGCGCGGCGGCGAGCGCCTGGTCGCGCGTGCCGAAGACGATCGTGAAGACGATCCGGAAGGTGCGGTGAAACCGGCCGAACGGGTCCGTGAGGCTCCGCGAATGATCGGTGATCGCGGCGGCGACCCACGGATGCGCCAGCTGCAGCAGCAGCGCGCGGCCGGCGCCCAGGAAAATGGCGGCGTCCTGGTCCACCCGCCAGAGCATCGATTGCGGGCCGAAGAGACCGGCCTGCGGATCGAGCGTGGCCGCGTGGAGCTCCGCGAGCGCCTGCTCGAATTCAGACGGTCCGACCAGGCGAGGCCCGTCCTTCGTCACGGTTTGCCGGCGTTGTGAATGCGCGTGACGAACTGGTCCACGTACGACAGCACCCCGCGCAGCACCTCGGCGCCGTGCGTGCTGGCGTCGCTGCCGGCGAGTCCGCCTTGCCGGAGCAGCGTTGCCTCCACCGGCACGGGTGTCTGTTCATACGAGAGCGTCGCGGTGGTCTGCGTCTCCAGTGACACGTCGTAGCGGGACACACACAGGCCGGTCGAGAGCTTCTCTGTGACGAAGCGGACGTTCAGATAGGTGTCGTTCTTCGAATAGTCGATCACCTTCAAGCCGGCATCGGTGAAATGCTTCGAGATGGCGGTCTTGATGGCGTCCTGCTGCAGCCCGCAGGCGGTCGCATCGGCGTCGATCCCTTCCACATCCACGCTGAGCTCCCTCAGGCCGTTCAGCGCCGCGGCCGGGCGCTGATTCACGGGAGGAGGCGCCGGCGCGCCGGAAACCTTTGCGCCGGTCGCCGGGGCCGGGGCAGCGGCGCCAAACGCCGGCTGCCGTTCGAGCGAGGTCGATGGCTCGTACACGCGCTTGATCGTGTCGCCCTTGCCATGATCCAGGAATTGGACCTCGACGATGAGTTGTGAAGGGCTCTGGCTGCGGGAGTAGACGTAGCGCAGCTCGCGCTGGCGGTCGACGTCATAGATCACCTCGACACCGTCGGGCAGGCGCCTGGCGATCGACGGAACGGGCACGCCGCCGATCGTGAGCGTCTCTTCCGCGTCGATGCGCAGTGTCCGCCAATGTCCGCGGTCGTCGGCGATGGTCACGCGGGATCCCGTGTCGGCAATCGTGAGGTGGTAAGCCGGCTCGCGCACTTCGGCGGTCAGCAGCTGTACTCTCGCCGCTTCCTCTTCGCTCTCCGGCAATCGTGGGCGCTCGGGTGAGGGCTCATTCGAGGCATCCTGGCGGCCGCCTTGCTCCGTCGGCTCCTGGCCGGCGCCGGCGCGCTCCGGCGACGGCCACGCCGTGCCGAAGCCGATTTCCTGTGGAAACTGACTGAGCCGCCGATCGAGCGTCCACCCACCCGTCAGGGTGACCGACTGGGCGCGCAGTGGAGCGGAGCCCCAGACACCCCCCAGCATCAGCAGGACGGTGGCGGCCGCCAGTCCTCGTCGCGTCGTGTTCGTGATTTCGCTCACCATGGCCGGTGCTCCCTACGTCGCCTGATCGACGTGCCTCCTATTTTGACCACTTTCGCCGGCCGAGGTTGGGCCTGTGCTTTGCAGGATCAGCTGTCTGTTCGGCGCCGCGTGGTTCGCGACACGGTTGAACACCATTCGGCGCGAGATCCGGCCCATCTACGTGACCCTCGGCATTCTTCCCGCTCCCGTTCCCGCCTTGGCGCGAAATTCGCAGCCGAATATCGCCTGACCGGAAACTCGCGCAGGAGGCAGTTCATGAGGAAGGTATTTCCGACGGTGTGTGCGCTGCTGCTGGTGAGCGGGCTGGCGGCGGCGAGCCCGACCACGACGTCGCGCGCGCAGGCCACCTCGA
The DNA here is from genome assembly GCA_025450765.1 of Vicinamibacterales bacterium. Lineage (GTDB taxonomy): Bacteria > Acidobacteriota > Vicinamibacteria > Vicinamibacterales > CAVVIG01 > JAGWRA01. Next base: position 11,950 of record JANWLS010000113.1, read on the forward strand.
CACGCGCACAGCAGAAATCCGAGATTCGTCAGAGCGCCAATCCGACGCTCGTCGGCGAACTGACACGCGAGCTCAACGCGACCCCGCAACAGGCGGAAGGCGCGGCGGGCGCCTTGTTCCATTACGCGCAGAGCAAGCTGGCGCCGCCGGACTGGCAGGCGGTCGCCAAGGCTGTTCCCGGCATGAACGGCCTGTTGAGCGCGGCAGAAGCCAATCAGAGCGCGAAGAACACGTTCAAGAACGCGGTCGGCTTCAGCACGCTGGCCGACGTGGGCCAGACGTTTCAGAAGCTTGGTCTGACGCCGGATAAGGTTGAGGAAGCTGTCCCGGTGCTGGTCTCCTACGTCAAGAAGAACGGCGGCGCGCACGCCGGCCAACTGCTGGCGAACGCGTTGAAGTAGGTCCTGGAGGTTGAGCAGATGGGTACGCCGGTGATGCCCGCGACCGTGCGACCGGTTCGTGTGGCACTCTCCGGTCTCATCCTGGACGGCGACCTGACCGTTCCGGCCGACGCGATCGGGTTGGTCATCTTCGCGCACGGGAGCGGGAGCAGCCGCCACAGCTCCCGCAATCGAGCCGTGGCCGAGGTGCTGCAGCATGACGGCCTCGGCACGCTCCTGCTCGACCTGCTGACCGCCCGCGAAGAACAAACGGACCTGGTCACGGCCGAATTCCGATTCGACATTCCGATGCTCGGGACCCGCGTCATCGGCGCGGTGGATTGGGTCACCCGGCAACCCGCGATCGCGTCGCTGCCCCTCGGCCTTTTCGGGGCCAGTACCGGCGGTGCCGCGGCGCTCATCGCGGCGGCCGAGCGTCCCGACGCCGTCCGCGCCGTTGTGTCGCGCGGTGGCCGGCCCGATCTTGCGGGCCGAGCCCTCGAGGCCGTGACGTCGCCGACCCTGCTCATCGTCGGTGGGCGGGATGATGTGGTGATCGACTTGAACCGGCACGCACTCGAGCGGCTGCGGGGACCCAAAGAGCTGCAGATCGTCTCGGGTGCCTCGCACCTGTTCGAAGAATCGGGCGCGCTCGACGAGGTGGCGGACCTGGCGAAGGACTGGTTCGGCCGTCACCTCGGGCGTGCTCGACGTTGAGGTGAATCATGGCTCAGAGCGCACCGACCGATTCGGCGCTCGATCGGATCACAGATCTCGTGCGGGAGGAGCGTCAGCTCTATAGGCGCGGTGACATGTCGGACACCGACCGTGCCCGTCTCGAGGAGCTCGAGGTGGAGCTCGACCAGTGCTGGGACCTGCTGCGTCAGCGCGATGCCAAGCAGGAGTTCGGCATGAATCCCGATACGGCGAAGGTGCGTCCGAAATCCGTTGCATCAAACAAGGCGGCTGGTCCTCGCTATCGTCCCTCGGCGTTGAATTTCTCGTGCGCGCGGGCGACGAGCACTTCTGGCTGCAGGAGGCTTCCTGGAGGACCGATCACGTCGCGAACACGCGGTCGTTGCTCAGGGGCGGCACGGAATGCAGGCGACACGGTGGCGCGCCCGGCTGGACAGTCGCTTAGCGGATCGCCGCTCATCTCGCCAACGGGTGCCGTCGCCTGCGGGCGACGGCACGTGCCATCCACTATCGCCGCGATTGCCAGTAACCGGGACGTCGGCGCGCGTGCGCCACGGCGACGATCACCACACGGTGAGGTTCAACTCGGTAGACGACGCTGAACGGAAAACGCCGCAGCAAGTATCGACGGGTACCGTGCTCAAACGGAGGCCATGCCTCTGGGAGCCGAGCGATTGCAGATTCCGCTCCGTCCATTTCCTCGCTGAAGGCCGCCGCCGCCGCGGGACTGCGCTCCGCGTGCCAGCGTGCGGCAGCTTCCGCCTCCTCGAGCGCTTCCCTGAGGTACTTAAGTTCGCGGGCCACGGCCGGCTGCCGCGTGAATGCGTTGGCGCGCCTCCGACCAGGGCAGCGTCTGGGCGGTGCCTGCGTCGAGCCGATCAAGTCGATCGCGAATCTCGGCTGACCACGCCGCTTCGGCGTCCGCGTCGACCTCGCTCTCGAGACTCTGAATCAGCTCTCCGGCGAGTGCGGCCCGTTCTTCGTCGGAGAGTTGGAGCGCTTCGGCTAGGAGCGCTTTGGCATCCATGGCAACAGATTAACTCCTCTATGACTCTCGACGGCCTTCTGGATGAAGGCCCGCTGAGCGGGAGCCAGCTCAACGTTCATAGAGCCATTCTACGCCGGTATTGCTCCCAAGGAGGACCGCTGTATGGACCTCGATCCGCGTGATTTCGATTCCCGCGACGCCGCTTCGACGTCGAGCGGCGCCGCGACGATGACCGAAATTCGCTCGTGACATCGGTCCCGATGACGACGCCAGGCGGCCTGACGATAGACTTCTGGACCGCGGCGACGTCGAGGGCGGATCTCGGTCCGCCCACACCAATCAGCCAGAGCGGGAGGGCCGAGAGGACCCGCGCTGGCCTGGTCTCGACAACCACAACCGCTGCCAGGGCGGCAAAGACCAGGGCGGCAATGTGGCCGATGGTGTGCCCGAGCGCGTGCCGGATCGGTGTCAGGCGCGTGTTGTTTTGATGAATCAAAATTGGTCCAACGCCGGGCCTGGCGCGGGCACGCGACGGACCCGCATCTGGCGCTTCGATAAGGGCTGGATGTTCGGCCGCCGGAGCGCGCGGGTCGCATCAAGGCTCACCTCGCTGCGCTCGGCGCTGGCGCGGCCTCGACACGCCCCCTTGGCCTCACGACAACCCCGTTCCACCGATTCGGCGTGACGATAAAAGTGAAGGAGGAAACCAAGCGCGATCGTCGAATCGGACTTCAGGAAGGGCAGGCGTTACTCGCTGCGTGCTCCGATATGGGCGGGCCATCCGCACGATCCAGTTGATGCTCGGCCATGCCGATATCAAGCAGACCCAGCGATACCAGCGATACCTGAACATCACGGACGAAGAACTGCGGAAGGCGATGACAGGGGTCTGGGAACGCCGCCGGCAACTCCGGGCGGTTGGGCAGTAGGGATCGAAAAATCAGCGGGAGTGCCGGTAAGTGAACTCAAGGCTCCACGATTGTCGGTCTTTTGTCAGTCGAGCTCAGCCGCGACTGACGCGCGCTGTCGAAATCGGCAAGTTTCCTCAGGAAAACTGGCGCGCCCGGCTGGACTCGAACCAGCGGCCCCGAGCTTAGAAGGCTCGTGCTCTATCCACCTGAGCTACGGGCGCCTGATGGTGATAACGGCTTAGTTTAGCAGAGGATAGGAGCCGTCCCGCGCCGCCCTCGTGCCGATCGCACAAGGGCGCGCACTCGCGCCGGTGCTGGAACGACGACCAGCACCGGACGCGCGCGCTCGCAACCGTCATCTACCGTCGGCGGATCTGGCCCTCGGGGATCGGAAGCGGCTCCGCCGTCACGCTCAGCGTATCCACCTGCAACGCGGTAATCCGGATGCAGTTCACCGCGACGGACGGCCCCTGCTGAAAGAGCGAGGTCTGGAAGCGCAGTTGAGCGGGCAGCACGCCGGTGATCTCAGCCGCCACCATGAGTGAAGCGACCTCCACATTTTCGCCCTGCTCGGGTCGCAGCGGCACCGAGGCCGCGTCTTGTACTCCGGCCAGCGAGAGCGAGAGGATTCCGCCTACCCAAGTGATGTTCGGATTCGGCGGTGGATATTGAGGCGCCGGAATGGCAATCACGGAGGCCTTCGCCCAGACCAGGTACCGCCCGGGTTGCAGCACGAGCTCCCCGAGGTGCTGCAGCGCCGGAGAGCTCGCGGTGTACGGATCGAAATATCGCGTGTTGTCGTTGGCGTAGAAGAACGCAGTGGCTGCCATCGGATCCTCCGGGTGGGCCGCGTTCCTGGGTCGCGGACACCATCGCCCGCGACGGCGGAGCGCCGGGCGGCGCGGATTATAGCCGCGGGGACTCGCCGATTTGCGCGATGTTTTCTCTGAGGCGGCCGGGCCTCGGGAGACCGGCCAACTCAGCTCCATGAGCTCACGCCTTCCGCCGGCTGCGTATCCACCGGACCACCGAAAGGACGCTGCCGGCGACGGCGAGCGCCACCAGCGCGAGGATCAGGTCCTTCACCCATCCTGTCCTGGCGAGGTCGAGAATCTGCTGGCCGAAGAAGATGGCGAGGGCTCCCTCCGCGGCAAACCGAAGGAGCCGCGCGCCTCCGACGACCGCGAGCAGCCGCTTCCGGGGATATTGGAACGCCGCCGCGCCGATGACGAACGGTGTGAACGGAAACGGCGGCGGCATCAGGGACGCGAACGCCAGCGCGAAGCCGGCGCGGGCTTTGATTCTTCGTTTGATGGACTCGATTTGGCGCGGCGACAGGTGCTTCTCGAGCTCGGATTCGCCTCCCTTCCGCACGGCGAGGTCGAGGAGCAGACATCCGAGCACCGAGCCGGCGGCAGCCATCGCGGCGTAGTAGGGGAGCATCACGTGCCTGCGGGCACAGAGCGCCAGCACGAGCAGGTCGTTGCCGAGCGGCATGAAGAGAAAGGAGGAATCCAGCACGCCCAGCAGCAGGAGGCCGAACCCACCCAGGTTGATGAAGAAGCCGTAGAGGAAATGCGTAATCGAGCCGAGATCCACGTCCGACTCCTTTTACGGCTCTCCGGTGCCCAGCCGCAGCGATCCCCCGAACGGCAGCACGCGAAAGCGATCGGCCGGCACCTGTCGTTCCTGGCATGCCTGTTCGAGGACGCGGACCGGGGCATCGATCCCTTCCGACGTCAGCCGAAATGTCCCGAAGTGCATCGCGATGCTGTGCGTCGCCTCGAGATCGAGGTGGGCCTGCACCGCCTCGTTCGGGTCCATGTGGACGATGCGCATGAACCAGCGTGGCTCGTAGGCGCCGATCGGCAGGAGTGCGAGATCGGGCGCCCCCAGCCGCTGTCGGACCTCGCGAAAGAGTGGCGCATAGCCGGTGTCGCCGGCGAAATAGATCGTCGCGCCGTCGGCCTCGAGCATGAAGCCGCTCCACAGCGCGCGGTTTCGATCGAACGGCGTCCGCGCCGAAAAATGCTGCGCGGGTGTCGCCGTCACCCGCAGCGGCGAAATGGTCGACGACTGCCACCAATCGAGCGCTTCGACGCGGCGGAGGCCCTCCTTGCGAAAAAGCGCGCCGTTGCCGAGCGGCGTCACGACCAGCGGATCGAACCGGCGTGCCAGCTTCGCAAGTGTCGGGCGGTCGCAGTGGTCGTAGTGATTGTGGCTGAGGAGGACCAGCGCGATCGGCGGCAGGTCCTCGAACCGGACGCCCGGCTGCCGGACACGCCGCGGCCCGACCAGGTTGAACGGCCCGGCGCAATCCGAATACATCGGATCGGTGAGGATATTTCCGGCGGCGGTCTGGATCAGGAACGTGGAATGCCCGATGAACGTGACGACCACACGCGCGCCGTCGAGCGCCGGTGGCCGTTGCGGCACCACGTCGACCCGCCGCGGCCACGGCGTCCTCGGCTCCGCGAGCATCCGGGGAACGTCGATGAAGGACCGGCTCGCCGCGCCGAGCGGATTGCTGAACCGCCGGCCATTGAAGTGATCGGACACGCGAGCGCTCATCGAGGCGCGGCCAGTCGGAGGCCGCTATGCTGGCGCCATGAACGGCTCAGCTCGCGCCGCCCCGACCGGCGCCACTCGCCAGCTTGAAGCCGACCAGCACCAGTGCGAGTGCGAGCGTCACGCCATTGGCGACGACGATCGGCCACGCGCGCAGGCCCAGGCCGTAGATGAACCACAGCGCGACGCCCGCGCTGAACGTGATGAGCATGCCGGTGGAGAGATCGCCGGTGGAGCGCGTGCGCCAACTCCGCACCACCTGTGGCACGAACGCCAGCGTCGTCAAGGTTCCTGCCAGGTAACCGATCGCCTTCAACATTCCCCGGCAGTATCGCACGGTTCCATCGCTCGCTCATTCGCCGCGAAGTGGTTCAGCTGGCCGAGGCCATCAGGGCACTTTTGACATAATGGCTCGATGCCCGAGCGGCTCCTCATCGTCTCCAACCGCCTGCCGATCACTGTGCGCCTCGAGGAGGGGAGCGTGCGGCTGATCAACGCGTCCGGCGGCGTCGCGACGGGGCTGCGAGGCTGCCACGAGCGGTCGAACGGCGCCTGGCTCGGCTGGCCGGGCGACCTGTCGCGCCTCACCCTCCCGCAGCGCCGCGATCTCGATCGCCGCTTCGCCGAGCAGCGCATTGTCCCTGTGGAGCTCTCGCCTGGCGAAGTGCGCCGCTACTACGAGGGATTCTCGAACGGCGTGCTGTGGCCGCTGCTGCACTACCTGCTCGATCGGATTCCCGTGGGCCAGAGCGATTGGGAAACTTATCAGCAGGTCAACGCCAAGTTCGCTGACGCCATCGTCCGTGCGTACGAGCCCGGTAGCCTCATCTGGATCCACGATTACCAGTTGATGCTCGTGCCCGACCTCGTGCGGCGTCAGCTGCCGGAGGCGCGCATCGGCTTCTTCCTCCACATCCCGTTTCCCTCGCCCGACGTCTTCCGCATCCTCCCCTGGCGCGAGCACATCCTGCGCGGCATGCTCGGCGCCGATCTGATCGGGTTCCACACCTTCTCGTATCAGCGCCACTTCGCCGACGCGCTGCTGCACCTGCTCGGGCTGGAATCGAGTGTCGATCGCGCGCGCCTGGAAGGGCGGGAAGTGCGGCTCGGCGTCTTTCCGATGGGCGTGGACGTCGAGTCGTTCGAACGGCTGGGCAGCGACCCCGGTGTGCAGATCGATGTCGAGGCGATCCGCCGCGAAGCCGGCGACCGCAAGATCCTGCTCGGCGTCGACCGGCTCGATTACACGAAGGGGATCCTGCGGCGCCTGCTCGCGCTCGAACGCCTGCTCGACATGGAGCCGTCGCTGCGCGATCGCATCCGCTTCATCCAGATCTCGGTGCCGTCGCGGACCAAGATCGACGTGTACCAGGGGTTCCGGCGCGAGGTCGACGAGAACGTGGGCCGCATCAACGGCGCTTACGGCACGATCGGCTCGGTTCCCATCCATTATCTCTATCGATCGGTCTCGAACCGGCGGCTGGTCGCGCTCTATCGCGCCGCCGACGTGATGGTGGTGACGCCCGTGCGCGACGGCATGAACCTCGTCGCCAAGGAGTTCGTCGCCTCACGCACGGATGGCGACGGCGTGCTCGTGCTGAGCGAGCTGGCCGGCGCCGCGGCGGAGCTCGGCGAAGCGCTGCTCGTCAATCCGTACGACGTGAACGGCATGGCCGAGGCGCTGCGCCGCGCCCTGACGATGGAGCCGATCGAGCGGACGACGAGAATGATGAACCTGCGGGGCCGGGTGCGCGCGCAGGACATCCACCGCTGGGCCGCGCGGTTCCTCGAAGTGCTCGGCGAGTGCCAGCCCGCCGTGCCCGCCCGTGCCGAGCGGCCGTCGCCGCCCGCACGGATCGACGACCTGGCCGACGCGCTGCGGCGGGCCTCCCGGCTCGTGCTCGTGCTCGACTACGCCGGCACGATGATCCCGACGCCGAGCGCGCCGGGCCTCCTGGCGCCGGATCACGATCTGCTCACGCTGCTCGACCGCCTCGCCGCACGGCCGCGCACGCAGGTGCACCTGGTGAGCAGCCGGCGGTTCGAGTTGCTGGACCGCTGGTTCGATGGGCTGCCGATCTCGCTTTGGGCCGAGCACGGACTCTGGCATCGCGCGGCCGGCCAGACGCGCTGGGAGCGGACCGAAGACGTCTCGACCGAGTGGGTCGCGCGCATCCGGCCGATGCTCGAGCAGTACACGCGCAGCACGCCGGGCTCGCTCATCGAAGAGCGCAGTGCCTCAATCGGCTGGCACCACCGGATGGCCGACCCGGAGTATGGATCGATGCAGGCGCGCGATTTGCGCCAGGCGCTCGGTCAGGCGCTCGGCAACATGCCGGTGGAAATCCTGGAAGACGACAAGTCGATCGAGCTCAGGCCACACGGCGTGAATCGCGCGCGGGTGATCGAGCGGATCCTGGCTTCGACGCCGAAGCCCGTGACGATGGCCGCCTTCGGGAACGATCGGACCGACGAGGAAACCTTCGAGGCACTGCCGGAGAAGAGCTTCGCGATCCACATCGGCAGCGGCGCCAGCATCGCGCCGTACCGCCTGGCCGATCACCTGGCGGCGCGCGCGTTTCTCCACGCGCTGGTGGAGGAGGGAGAGCCCGCCTAGCCTCGGCGGGCCGCGAGGCGCCGGGCCGGTTCGGCCATCAGCTCGTTGATCGCGCTGTGCGTCGGCCCCTCGGTGACCAGCTCGAAGCGCCCTTCGTCGTGCAGCGACGCCGCCATCTGCTGGAGGCGGCCGAGCACGGCCCGCATCGGGCCCGACCCGACACTCACGCGCGCCACCCCGAGCCGCTGCAGCTCCGCCGCCGGTGGAATTCCCTGGCCGGCGAGGACGTTGATCGGGCCGCCGATCTCCGCGACCAGCCGCCCGATGGTTTCCCCGTCGCGCACGCCGGGCACGAAGATGCAATCCGCGCCCGCTGCGCGGTAGGCGCGCGCCCGGCGCACGGTGGCCTCGAGGCGCGTGGCTGGTTCGCCGATCGCATCGAGATACACATCCGTCCGCGCGTTGACGACCAGCGGCACCTTGACCGCATCGGCGAGGTCGCGGATCGCGCGGATCTTTTCCGCCTGCAATCCCACGGCTTCGAGCGTGCCGCGCACGCCCGGCAGCGCGTCCTCGAGATTGATGCCGACCGCACCCGCCTCGATCACCTGTTCGACCGTGCGGACCACCTCGCCGATCGTGCCGCCGTAGCCGTGCTCGATATCGGCGGTGACCGGCACGTCCACCGAGGCGGCGATCCGCGCAATCACCGCGATCATCTCGCCCGGCGGGATGTAGGCGCCATCGGGATAGCCGCGCGCCCACGCCACGCCGGCGCTCGTCGTGGCAATCGCGGGGAATCCGGCCGTCTCGAAGACGCGAGCGCTCGCCGCATCCCAGGCGTTGGGGAGGACGAGGATCGGCGGCGCGAGGTGCCGCTGGAGCAGGGCGCGGGCTTTGTCGGCTTGGGTCATGGTGTGCTCATCAGGCCACGGGCGACAGGCCACGGGCCACAGACGGTCAGCGCTTCGCCGTGAAGCGCAGCGCGCCAGCCACCGGATCGGTGCCCACCTTCCAGTGCGCGGTGATGGCCAGCGTCGTCGTGTCGATGACGGCGATCTCGCCCGCGCCGCTGCTCAGGACGAACAGCTTCGTGCTGTCGGCCGAGAAGATCGGCGTCGCGGGCCCCTTGCCCGTGCGCACGGTGCCTGTGACGCGATGCGTGCGGGCGTTGAAGATGACGACACTCTGCGAATCGGCGCGCGTCGAGGCGGCGTAGGCTCCGCTCGGCGACACGGCGATGTGGCCGGATCCGGTCGCGCGGGTCGGCACCGTGGCCACGACCTTGTTCGACATCGAATCGAGGATCGCCACTGAGCCGTTTCCATCGTCCTGAATCCAGACGTCGCCGCTTGGCGCGAATCCAACATCCGCGGGGCCGCCGTTCACCGGAATCGTGCCGATCTTCTGGTCGTTTTCCGTATCGAGCACGAGGACCGTGTTCTGCTGCCCAAAAGGATAGTACAAATAGTTGGTCCCGAGCTGAATGCCGAACGAGCGGCCGCCGGCGAGCCCGAGGTCGATGGTGTGGGTCCTTTTGGAAGGCAGGTCCACCTCGGTCAGCTTCGCCGGGCCGGAGGGCTCCATGCCCACGTACAGCTTTGTGCCATCATCGGTGAGCGCCAGGCCGTGCGGCGGCGCCGCGGCCGGCAGCGTGGCGATCCGGACCGGCGTCCGGAACGCGGCGGCATCGATGGCGAGCACCGCACCGGGGATCGTGGCGTACACCGTCCGCCCATCCGGCGACGCGACGACGTCGGCGGGCGTGCCGGGCAACGACAGGGCATGCAGCACGCGTCCGCTGTCGGGGTCCAGCTCGTAGAGCATGTGATTGCGCGCACTGAGTACGAGCAGCGTGTAGCGCGAGACGGCGGTGATGTTGGTGGCGAGCAGAACGGCGGCGCCGATCAGGGCGGCCGCGGCAACCCTTCGCATACGGCTTTCAGCATAACAGAGCGACTGGAGAGGAACGAGCGCAGGGATGGCAATGATGGTGGTGCAGGCGATCGCGTTCCAGCGGGTGCTTCCGGCCCTCATCGCGGCGGCGGCGGTGCTGGTGCTGATGTGGGTGCTCACCTGGCTCGTGTCGCGCGGCGTCCGGCACGTCGCCCGCTCGATGCAGGGTGAGGAGCCGTGGCGGGATGTCGGAGCCTGGGCCGCACAGCTCAACCGCGTGTTGCGGAACATCATCCAGGCGGTGGCGCTCATCGCCGCCGCGGTCGTCGTCCTGCAGGGGATGGGGATCCGCGGCACGCCGAGGCTCACGGCGAACGAGATCATCTACTGGCTGCGCGGCGCCGGCCTGCGGATCCTGATCATCGTCGGCGGTACGCTGGTGTTCCTGCGGCTGGTGCAGTTCTTCATCGACCGGCTGCAGGACCTGCTCACGAGCGCCGACCCGGCCCTGGTCGATTCCGACGAGCGGCGGAAGCGCGTCCGGACGATCGCCCGGCTCCTGACCGTGCTCGCGGACATCGTCATCATCGGGATCGGCGTGCTGATGGTGCTGCGGCAAATCGGTGTCGACATCACGCCGATCCTCACGGGCGCCGGCATCGCCGGCCTCGCGGTCGGGTTCGGCGCGCAGAACCTGGTGCGCGACCTCATCGCGGGCTTCTTCATCATCCTGGAGAATCAGGTGCGCGTCGGCGACGTGGCCACGATCAACGGCAAGAGCGGCCTGGTGGAAGCGATCCGGCTGCGTACGATCGTGCTGCGCTCGGGCGAAGGGACCGTGCACGTGTTTCCGAACGGGATCATCACGGAGCTCTCCAACCAGACGAAGGATTTCTCCTATGCGGTGGTTGACCTCGGCGTGGCCTACAAGGAAGATGTGGACCGCGTGATGCGGATCCTGCGCGACATCGGGCGGGCGCTGCGCCAGGAGGCGGCGTGGGCGCCGATGATCCTCGACGATCTGGAGGTGCCGGGCGTCGAGCAGTTCGGCGACTCGGCCGTGCAGTTCAAGATGCGGATGAAGACGCTGCCCGGGCGGCAGTGGCCAGTGGCGCGCGAGCTGCGCCGCCGCATCAAGCAGGTGTTCGACGAGCAGGACATCGAGATTCCGGTGCCGCACATCGCGATCGAGGACGCCCGACATGCCAAATCGCTTTCATAGCTCACGACTCCTCGACGGCGACAGCCGGGCACCCGCGCGTGCGATGCTGCGCGCCTGCGGGCTCAGCGACGAGGATCTGAGCCGGCCGCTCATCGGCATCGCGAACACATGGACCGAGATCGGCCCGTGCAACCTCCATCTGCGCCGGCTCGCCGAGCGCGTGAAGGAGGGCGTGCGCGCCGCCGGCGGCACGCCGCTCGAGTTCAATACCATTGCGGTCTCCGACGGCATCTCGATGGGGACCGACGGCATGAAGGCGTCGCTCGTCAGCCGCGAGGTGATCGCGGATTCGATCGAGCTGGTCGCGCGCGGGCACCTGCTGGACGGCCTCGTCTCGCTCGTCGGCTGCGACAAGACGATTCCCGCCGGCGCCATGGCGCTCGCGCGGCTGAATCTTCCCGGGCTGGTGCTCTACGGCGGATCGATTGCGCCCGGGCGGTTCGACGGCCGCGACGTCACCATCCAGGATGTCTTCGAAGCCGTCGGCGCGCGGACGGCGGGCCGGCTGAGCGCCGACGCACTCCACGAGCTGGAGGTTCGGGCGTGCCCGGGCGCCGGCGCGTGCGGCGGCCAGTTCACGGCGAACACGATGGCGACGGTGTGCGAGTTCCTCGGCCTCTCGCCGATGGGCACGGCCGGCGTCCCCGCCACGGATCTGAAGAAAGACGAGGTCGCGCGCGCCTGCGGCGCCCTCGTGATGGAGCTGGTCGCCGAGGATCTGCGGCCGCGGCAGCTCCTCACGCCGGGGGCGTTCGAGAACGCGATCGCCGCGGTGGCCACGACCGGCGGCTCGACCAACGCGGTGCTGCACCTGCCCGCGATCGCGCACGAAGCCGGGCTCTCGCTGGACATCGACGCCTTCGATCGCATCAGCCGCCGCGTGCCGCTCTTTGCCGACCTCAAACCGGGCGGACGATTCGTCGCGCACGATCTCTATCGAGCGGGCGGCACGCGGCTCGTGGCGTCGCGGCTGCTGGCGGCCGGTGTCCTCCATGGCGACGAGCGGACGGTCAGCGGCCGGTCGATCGCGCAGGAGGCGGCCGGCGCCGTGGAGACACCGGGCCAGCAGGTGGTGCGGCCGGCACATGCGCCGCTGGCCGCTGAAGGCGGCTTGGCGATCCTGCGTGGGAATCTCGCGCCGGAAGGCTGCGTGGTGAAGATCGCCGGCAAGCGTGTGCGTCAGTTCCGCGGGCCGGCGCGGGTCTTCGACGGGGAAGAGGCGGCGTTCGACGCCGTGACGGCCGGTCGCGTGCGGCCCGGCGACGTCGTCGTGATCCGCTACGAAGGACCGCGCGGCGGCCCGGGCATGCGCGAGATGCTCGCGGTGACGGCGGCACTCGTCGGCGCCGGCCTGGGCGAGTCGGTGGCGCTGCTCACCGATGGCCGTTTTTCGGGCGCGACGCACGGCTTGATGGCCGGGCATGTGTCGCCGGAAGCGGCGCTCGGCGGACCGATCGCGGTCGTGCAGGATGGAGATTCGATCGTGTTCGACGTGGACGGGCGGACGTTGTTTGTGGAGCTGTCGGAGGCAGAACTGGGTTCGCGGCTTACGGGGTGGCGGGCGCCCACACCCCGGGTGACCAGCGGCGTGCTCGCGAAATACGCGCGGCTCGTGTCGTCAGCCGCACGCGGAGCGGTGACGCACTGAGCCGCGCGCTCGACCGGAGCGCCGGCGACCGACTACGCGCGCGTCGAGGCGCTGCTCGGCACGGCGTTCAGGCGCGGCGTGTTCTCGGACGGGTCGGCCGCCTCGGCGTCGCCGAGTGCCAGCAGATCGGCGACCGTCCAGCTGCGTTCCATCTGATGCCGCAGCGGATGGTCGATCTGCACTTCGTACCGGTTGCGACGGCCTTCACGGACGCGACGCAGATACGAATGCCGCTCGAGCTCCGCGACGATCCGCTGGACCGCCCGCTCGGTGATGCCGATCCTGTCGGCCACGTCCCGGATGCGCGCGCCCGGATCGCGGGCGAGGCACATCAACACGTAGGCGTGGTTGGTCAGAAAGCTCCACGCCGTGGCTGCCGAAGCTGCTGATGCGAATGATGGGTCAATCACGAGTCCACAATAGCATTTTTCCGCACGAGCCGGAAATCCATGACGCATACTGGACAATGAAAACCGGTCGACAGGAAAATGTCGTGTGGGGACCTGTCAAGTCATGAAAAATTCCCAGCGGCCGCCGCGCCGGATGGACCGGCGCAGCTTCCTCACGCTCTCCCGCCCGGCCCCCACGCCTCCTCCCGCCGGGCCGGCACCCGGTGAGCGCCCCACCTATGTCGACCGCGCCGGCCAGCCGTATCGGTTCTGTCCGATCTGTGCGAGCCGCATGTCGAAGACAGATGAGGTTTGGGCGTGCGGCACCTGCGGTCGAACCTCCTCGTGAACGGGTTTCCCGGGTAGATGCCGGTCGCCTTCGCGGCGGGGGCAAGCGGTATCACGTTTGCGAAGATGGATGCTGACGGGCACGCGGCTCCGTGCCGCGGGCCGCAGGATTCAGCCATGCACACCGCAGACGATCGCGCGATCTGGAGGGGAGTCGTCGCCGGCGTGGCGGGCGGCGCCGTCGCCGCCTGGAAGATTACGCAGGTCCAGGGCGCGATGACGCGGATGCTGGAGCGCCGCGACGGCCACGGACAGCAGAGTCGCCAGGATGGCGAACCCGAACCCGCCACCGAAAAGGCGGCGGCCGCGCTCACCGAGCCGGTCATCGAGCGGAAGCTCACGCATGGCGAAAAGAAACAGGCGGGACCGATCGTCCACTACGCCTTCGGTTCTGCGATCGGGGCGGCTTACGGGGCCACGGCCGAAGCGGCTCCCGTGGCCGCCGCCGGTCGCGGGTTACTCTTCGGGAGTGCGTTGTGGTTCGGTGCCGATGAGGTAGCGGTGCCGGCGCTGGGGCTGTCGAAACCGCCGCTCGACTACCCGCCGAGCACGCACCTGAATGCGCTCGCCGCGCACCTGGTCTATGGCCTGACGGCCGACACGGTGCGGCGCCTTGTCCGGTGGGTGATGTAGTATACTAGGTGTTCCTTGGAAGTGAGCCTTTCTGCTTCAGTCTGCCTCCAGAGACGATCGAGCCCGTCAAAACTCGCTCCCTCAGAGTGACAACCGAGCAACGCGAGTGGAAGTCCCGCTCAGGCGAGTTTCCATCATTCATCCGCGGTCCGTTCCGGGCCGGCGGATAGGCTCTCAGTGGAGAGCCCGGGAGTAGAGTCGAAATGGGTCGAAAGCTATACGTCGGCAACCTGCCGTACGACACGGACGAAGCGGCGCTCGAGCAGCTCTTCTCGCAGTACGGTGCGATTGAATCGGTGCGCGTGATGCGCGACATGGCCACCGGCCGTGCGCGCGGCTTCGCGTTCGTTGAGATGGGGACCGACGAGGAAGCGCAGGCGGCCGAGCAGGGGCTGAACCAGTACTCGCTCGGCGGCCGCTCGCTGACGGTCAACGAGGCGCGTCCGAAGCCGGCCGGCGGCGGTGGTGGTGGCCGCGGCGGGTTCGGCGGCGGCGGTGGCTACCGCGGACCGCGTCGCCGTACCGAGCCGCGCTGGTAAACCGCGCGCGTCAGGACAGCATGGGCCCGCCGGTGGTCGCACCGGCGGGCCCATTGTCGTTTCAGGCGGTCAGTGCGCCCCCACCGGTTCCAGGGATTCCTGGACGACGGTCGGCAACTGCTGATCGAGCCAGGTCGCCATCGCCTCGTCTTCCCGCATGTTCTCTTCGCACTCGCGCGCGATCTCCGACTGGCCCGACTCGCGCGCCGCGATCATCAGCGCCTTGTAGCACGCCACTTCGAACTGTTCGGTCGCGTAGTCGGACAGCGCGTTCTTCACGAGCTCGTCCTTGAAGAGGCCCGTCGACACGGCCTGGGCCGATCCCATCAGGCTCGCCAGCGTCGATTTCGCGCTCGAGGGCGAGGCGCCGAGCAGGCCCAGGCACCGCTCCACGCGCTCGCTGTGACGGCGGGTTTCATCAATGTGCTGGCGGATGCGCTGCTGCGCCGATGGGTTCTTCTTCATGTCCTTGGCGTGGGTCTCGAGGACGGGACTCAGGTGATTCTCCATCATGTGCGCGTTGTTCAACCAGCGGATAAGCAGATCCTTGTTCGACATCACGAGGCCTCCCGGCATTCGTGGAACGGAATGCCAGCGGGAGTGTTGCACGGGACGTGCCGGGCGAGGCTCCGGCGGCCGGGTGATGTCCGCCGGCCGCGTCCGCGGCTGGCGGCGTGCCCGACTTGGCGCCGGCGCCGGAGGGGTTGGACCGTGCGGTCAGGATCGGCATCGCCAATCCCGCGGCATGGGCGACGGTGGCGAGCGCGGACGAGAGCGGCGAACCGGCTGCGGCGATCGTGCGCTCGAGCGTGAAGCCCGCTCGTTCGACCGCGTGCCGCGACACGGGGTTGTGCGCGAGCACGCTCATGTAGATGGCGCGCGTCGCCGGTTCGGCCGCCGTGTCCGCCGCCGCCTGCCGGATGAGCGCGCTGTACAGACCGAGGCGGCGATAGCGCGGATCGGTATAGCCGTCATAAATGAGGCTCGACCCCGCCGGGTAGCTGACCGTCTGCTGGAGCTCCGGAATGAGCATCGTGTCCGCCTGTTCGATCAGCCAGCCGACGCAGGCGAGGCGTCCGTCGCGCACGCAGGTGTAGACGTGCTCGCCGCGTTCCAGCCGCTCCATGGCCATGCGCAGGAAGGCCGGAACGGGAGGCTGCCAGAGCTCCGACGGTTCGTAGGTCGTGAGATCCCAGAGCGAGTCACGCGCAAAGATCCGTTCGATGCCCGTGGTCGAGACGCTCGCCGCCTCTCGCCGATACACATCGACGGATGGCGCGCCGTGCGCGGCGAGCCGCGCCAGGTTCAGGAACTTGCGGGGCGCCTCCGCGGGCCGGATGAGCCCGGCCTTGTGCCGCGCGTAGGCGACCTGTTCCTTCAGGCGATCGGTCGAGACGAACCGCTTCCCCGCGTCGATGAGGGCTCGCTGCAGCTTGTAGGCGCGCACGCCTTTGTGCTGGAACCAGACGTCCAGCACCGACGCTTCGTCGTGGTCCGACGCGAAGCGGTCCTTGTACTCGCCGCCAGGTGTGAGATCCAGGTGCGAGAACCCTTCCTCCTGCAGCTTGAGGCCGAGGAAGCGGATCAGGAGCTTGCCCGCCGAGTACTTCGAGTAGAACGGCGAGTGCGCGATGATGCCGAGCACGACCTGCCGGCCGTTGCACGGCCCGATGTGCGCGGCGATCACGCGGCCGTTCACCCGCAGCACGGTGGTGTGCAGGAGGCCGGGCTCGGCCATGAGCGCCAGCAGGAACGCGCGCTTGTGCGGATCGAGATGGAACGGCAGGGCGGCGTGGATCGCCCCCTGACGGCACTCGTAGAACGGGATGATTTCGTCGAGCGCCGCCGAAAGCGCATCGACCGTCGTCAAGCGCTCGAAGCTGACGAGGCCCAGTTTCTTGAGGCGATTCAGTCGGCTCCGGTTGGCCGATTTCTTCATCGACTCGGCGAGCGGGGCCTCGGGGCCGGTGGACATCAGCGGCCGCGGAATCGGGCGGTGGACGACGCGAGAGCGCCAGCGGGGCGAGAGCTCGAGCGCCAGCCCGGGCGCGGCAAAGAGGAACTGGATGTGGCCATCGGGCCAGGTGTGCGCGAGCAGGTCGAGCGCGCGCTCGAAGAAGGCGCAGCTTTGCGCGGGGCGGGCGAGCCAGGCGTGATACTCGGCCTGGTCGCGGCCGGCGCCGATGATGTCGCCCGTCCGCCGGTCGCGCGCGAGGCAGAACAATCCGGAGAGCGTGCCATCGTCGTCGCGCTCTTCGATGACCACCGGTTCGAACACCTCCGCGTAGCAGCGATACCAGGCGAGGACGAACGGCGGCTGCTGGTAGCAGGTCCCGTGCGGACACGCGTCGGCGAGCGCCATCCACTCGCGAAGAAACGCCTCGTCTGAGATCCGCGCGATCGCCGGTGTGTGCCGATGGAGTCCAATCACGATTGTGTGGCCTCATCGGGCCAGACCCCGGTTTGTACGAGGAGTCGTCGGCGTGGAAGGAAGCTGGCGACGCCGCTGACCCAGGCGTCGAATTCCGTAGTCGTAAGAAGGCTGCCATCCACCAGTCGCGGCAGACGCAGGGGATGCGATCGCCGCGTGGCCATTCCGAGCTGGCACGTCGTGGCCGACTGAATCCCGGCGCGCTCGAGCCAGTCGGGAAATTCGGGCCGCTCGAAGCCGCTCGGGTAGCAGAAGTGGCGCGCCGGCGCCTGCCGGATCGGCTCGATGAGTCGCCGATTGTCTTCGATCTCGCGGTTGAAGAACTGCAGGTTGGCGGGCGAGCGATGGCGGTGGGTGTGCAGCTCGATGTCGATGCCGGCCGCGGCGCATTCCGCCGCCTCGTGCATGGTCATCAGATGGAGGACGCGCCGTGAGCAGAGCGCCTCGTAATCGATGTGCAGGCACGCCGCCAGCTCGGCGAGCAGCTCGTCCTTTTCACGGCCCGACATGTTCCTCGCGTGCTCCTTGATGGCAAGATCGGCCTCGCGCTGTCCTGACTGGTCCAGGCGAACGACCTTCCGCAGAACTCTGGGGTAATCAAGAACCCTGCCGTTTGCCTTCCACAGCAAGTAGCGCGACATGCTGTCGAAAACCGGACGATTGAACGTCGCGTAGTACGTCGAAAGATACACGGTTGCAGGAAAGCCGAACTCCTGGAGCATCGGCAGTCCGCACTTGTAGAAGTCGTACGAACCATCGTCGAACGTGATCGTCACCGCCCGCGGCGGCAGATCGTCGTGAGCGAGGCGCTCGACGGCTTCGTCGAGCGGCAGCACCGCGCACTGCTGACGCCGGAGGGTTTCGAAGCGTCGGCGGAGCAGGTGGGGCTCCATGTACAGTTCCGGATCCCACACGTGTTCGTCGGAGAGGGAGAGTCCGTGGTAGCAGAGAATCAGCAGACGGCGCTGTCGCCAGCGGCTGTCGCGCACAGCCGCCGATAGCCCTGAGCGCGCCGCCACTTCGAGCGCGCTGAGCTTCAACGTTTTCAGCATGCGTCCGATCGTACCACGATGGAACTCGACTCTTTAGCACGGGACCTTACAGAACTCACGAAAAATTTCGCAAACAGATCAGCTGCGCGCCGCACGTCGCACCAGCTGCCGCTCACATGTCCCGGTAGCGCTTCGCCGCGGCGAGATCCTGCCGAAGTTCGGTCGCGCTTCGCCGCGGGCCGTAACCAGGTGTGTCGCGCTGGATGCGCCAGCCCTCCTCGAGCGGCCCTGCATCGACGGTGTCGAAGCCAAACGCATCCAACAGCTTCGTCACGCGCGCCTTGGCACCGGCATCATCGCCCGCGATCACGAGGCCGCGCCGATCGGGTGCGCCGGCTGGACGCCCGTCCGTGGTGAGTTGCGCCGCGTAGATGTGATTGAACGCCTTCACGACCTTCGAGGTCGGCAGGTGCCTCTGCAGTAGCGCCGAGGTGGTGGTCGACTCGTTGTCGAGCTCCGGGATCTGGCCATCGCGCTGCGGGTAGTAGTTCATCGTGTCGATCACGATCTTGCCGGCCAGCGGCTCGACCGGAACCGTCTTGTAGGCTTTCAGCGGAATCGTGACCACGACGAGGTCGCCGGCGTTGGCGGCTTCGAGCGGTGTGCCGGCGCGCGCGTGCGGGCCGAGCTCCTTGATGAGCGGCGCGAGCGTCTCAGGTCCGCGTGAGTTGCTGATGACCAC
>JANWLS010000114.1 GCA_025450765.1 Vicinamibacterales bacterium
AGACCGGCGCGCACCCGGACGATGAGGACTCCGCCCTCATCGCTACGCTGGCGCGCCACGCCCATGCGCGGGTGGCGTACCTGTCGCTCACACGCGGAGAAGGCGGGCAGAACATCATCGGGCCCGAGCTTTTCGACGCGCTGGGGATCATCCGGACCGAAGAGTTGCTGCAGGCGCGTACGCTCGACGGAGCCGACCAGCTCTTCACCCGCGCCTTCGACTTCGGCTTCACCAAGACGATGGCCGAAGCCGACGAGAAGTGGGGTGTGCAGAACGTCCTCGAGGACATGGTGCGCGCCATCCGCCTGTATCGTCCGCTGGTCCTCATCTCGCGCTTCAGCGGCACGCCCGCCGACGGACACGGTCAGCACCAGGTCGCCGGACAGGTGACGCCGATGGCGTGGAAGGCCGCGGGCGATCCAACCCAGTTTCCCGAACAGATCAAGGAGGGGCTCCGCCCGTGGCAGCCGCGCAAGTTCTATATGGAGCGCGGCTTCGGACGGAGTGGGGCTGAGCAGCCGATGCTCGAGATCCAGACCGGCGACTACGAGCCGGTGCTGGGCCGCACCGATTACGAAATCGCGATGGAAGGGCGCAGCCAGCACAAGACCCAGGGGATGGGAACGCTGCAGTTGCGCGGCGCGCACGAATCGGGCGTCCGCCTGATCGACAGCAAGGTCCAGGCGACGAAACCCGAGCACAGCCTGTTCGACGGCCTCGATACGTCGATTGCCGGTCTCGGCGCGCTCATGGGCTTGCCGGGCGATGCGCTGAAGCCGCAGCTCGAACCGATTCAGCAGGCGGCCGATCGCGCGGTAGCCGAGCTCAATCCGCGTGAGCCCGGCACGATCATCCCGGTCCTGGCCGATGGTCTGCGCGCCGTGCGCGCCGCGCGCCACGCGCTCGCCTCGGCGCCGGGCGACGCGGGTGCGAAGGCGGACGTGGACTTCGTGCTCGCCCATGAAGAAAAAGGATTCGAGCACGCCCTCGCGCAGGCGGCCGGCGTGGTCGTCGATGCGTTGTCCGATCTCGAGACTGTCACGCCGGGCGGGGCGCTGTCGGTGAGCGTGAAGTCGTACGTGGCCGACAAGTCGCTCGCGACGATCGGCGACGCGCAGATCCACGCGCCGCAGGGCTGGACGGTCGGGCCGGCGCCGGTCGCAACGGCGCAGGACAACAGTCCGTTCGCGCGCTTCTTCCGGGAGGTTGCCGATCGTGAGCAGGATTTCCGGGTGACCGCCGCGGCGAACGCGCCGCTGACCGAGCCCTACTGGCTGCGCCTCCCGCGCGAGGGCGACATCTACACCTGGCCGGCGAGCTCGGCGAAGAACGAACCGTTCTCACCACCCATCGTCACCGCCGATGTGGCGGCGGAGATTGGCGGCGTGGCGGTCATGATCACCGAGCCGGTGCAGTACCGCTACGCGGATCGCGCGCGTGGTGAGCTGCGCCGCAACGTGAACGTCGTGCCGGCCGTCTCCGTCGGGCTCGATTCCGATCTGGAGATCGTCCCGCTCGCCAGCCGCGGGCAGGCGCGCACGTTGTCGGTGCGCTTGACGAGCAATGCGCCGGCCGCGCTCACGGGGCGCGTCGAGCTTTCGCTGCCGTCGGGCTGGACGTCGTCGCCGAGCGGCGCGCCGTTCACGTTCAAGACGAAGGGTGAAGAGACGGCCATTCCGTTCCAGGTGACCCCGCCCGCCGGCATCAAGCCGGGGCAGTATCACATCGGCGTCGTCGCCTCGGTGGACGGTCACACGTTCGACGAGACCGAGGAGACGATCGCGTATCCGCACATCCAGACGCACCGGATGTACGAACCCGCCGCCGCGAAGGTCGATGTGCTCGATCTGAAGGTGGCGCCGGTGCGGGTCGGCTACATCATGGGCAGCGGCGACGAAGTGCCGGCGGCCATCCGCCGCCTGGGCCTCAGCGTGACGATGCTGAGCCCCGACGATCTGTCGGCGGGGGATCTCTCGAAATTCGACACGATCGTGGTCGGCATCCGCGCGTCCCAGACGCGGCCGGATTTCGTGGCGAATACGGATCGCCTCTACAACTACGTGCGGCAGGGCGGCACCCTCATCGTGCAGTATCAGCAGCCGGATTACGTGCAGCGCAAGCTGATGCCGTTCCCGGCCGAGATGGCGTCACGGATCGTCGACGAACAGGCGCCGGTGAAGATCCTCCAGCCGCAGCATCCGTTGTTCAACTTCCCGAACCGGATCACCGCGTCGGACTGGGACGGCTGGGTGCAGGAACGCGATCTGTACAGCCTGACCACCTTCGACCCGCGCTACGTGCCCCTGCTCGAATCGCGCGATCCGGGCGAGGCGCCGCAGAACGGTGGCGAAGTGTACGCGCGACTGGGCAAGGGGCAGTACGTTTATACCTCCTACGCCTGGTTCCGGCAGCTGCCGGCCGGCGTCCCCGGCGCCTATCGCCTGTTCGCAAATCTTCTCAGTCTGGCCAAGGCCCCCGCGCAATAGACAAGGGGTCAGATCTTGTTTCTTGCACAACCGTCCAGATAATGCAACGTAACAAGATCAGTCCAGTGGTGCAAGAAACAAGATCTGACCCCCTCTCCTCCCCCCTCTCCTCCCGTGGCCGGTCCAGCGACCACCAGGTCGACAGAACGGTCGACCAGCGACAAATCCGTAACCATCGCTCGTTGCAGGGGTCGACCGTTTCGGCCGATTTTGTTTCTGTCGGCCGTATTCCGGCGAGATCCGCCTCGGGAACGCACTTTGCCAGTGGACCGGCGAGTCGCGGGAGTGACCAAACTATGAGCACCGGACAGTCCGTGTTTATCAAGGGGACGATTTCGGCGGCGGAAAACCTGGAAATCGCCGGGCAGGTCGAGGGGACGATCGACGTGCGCGACCATGTGCTGACGATTGCCTCCGAGGCGAAGGTGTTTGCCTCGGTGTCGGCCAAGTCGGTGAGCGTGGCCGGCGCCCTCACGGGTGAGGTGCGGGCCACCGACCGGATCGAGGTCCGCCGGAACGGGTCGGTGGAAGGCGACGTGTCGGCGCCGCGGGTGGCGATGGAAGAGGGGGCCGTTTTTCACGGCCGCATCGACATGCCGGCCCGACCGGCGGCCTAGCCGGGCCGGTCGTAGACAGCAGCAGCCGTTGCGCGGCATGATCGCATCATGTCGGGCGGGGCCGTGAGGCGCCGCCCGCCGGATGTCGATGTCTCATCTCCATCACCACCACGGGCCTGGACACGCCCATCATCATCATGGACCGGCTGAGGGCGGTGCCGAGCCCTCGTCGGCGGCTGAGGCGTTCAGGCGGCTCGGCCCGGCCCTGGCGCTGACGCTCGGCTTTGTCGTCATCGAGGCGATCGCCGGCTGGTACGCGCACAGCCTGGCGCTCGTGTCGGACGCGGGCCACAACCTGGCCGATGCCGCCGCGCTCGGCCTGTCCTGGTACGCCATCCGGATGGCGCGGCGTCCCGCGCACGCGGGGATGACGTTCGGCTATCACCGGGTCGGCATCCTGGCGGCGTTCGTCAACGCGGTCACGCTCGTCGTCATCGCGCTGGGGATCACCTGGGAAGCGGTGCGGCGGCTCCACCAGCCGGCGGCCGTGCACAGCGGCGTGATGATCGTCGTCGCGGCCATGGCGCTCGTGCTGAACGTGGTGATCAGCACCTGGCTGCACGGCGGCCGGCACGACCTGAACGTCCGCGGCGCGTACCTGCACATGATCGGCGACGCGCTGGCGGCCATCGGGGTCATCGTCGCGGGCGCCATCGTGATGGCCACGGGGTCGGTGCTCGCGGACCCGATCGTGTCGCTGCTCATCGCGGTGCTGATCTTCGCCAGCTCGTGGGGCCTGCTGCGGGAGAGCGTGACGGTGCTGCTCGAGGGAACGCCGGCAGGGCTCGACATGGCGCGCGTCGAGGAGACGATTCGCGGCGTGGCCGGCGTGCAGGATGTCCACGATCTGCACGTCTGGACGATTTCATCGGGGCTCATCGCGTGCAGCTGTCACGTGCTGGTGGAGCATGCGAGGACGGGCGATGCACAGGACGTCCTGCACAACGTCTCGTCCGAGCTCGGGCATCACTTCGATATCTGGCACACGACCGTCCAGGTGGAGATCGATCGATGCGAGTCGAGCGGGATGTACTGCGACATGACCCAGGCGCCGACCACACGGGTGAGCGGCGAGGAGTGAGCGTTCCCCGGTCGCCGCTCGTGCTCCTCGTCGAGGACGATGCGGCCATCCGCGAGTGGGTGCTCGACGGCCTCGCGCTCTTCGGTTTTCGCGCCGTCGAAGCGGTCGACGGCGCCGATGCCTTGATCAAGGCCGGCGCCCTCAAGCCCGACGTGCTGCTGCTCGACCTGCAGATTCCCGGCGTGAACGGCTGGGAGGTCATGCGCCGGCTGAAGCGGGACCCGGAAACCGCGCACATCCGCTGCATCGCGATGACGGGCTATTCGATGGACGGCGCCGCGCGGCAGGAAGCCCGCGCGTGCGGCTGCGACGCGTTTCTCGCCAAGCCGTGCCTGCCGGAAACCATCGCGCTCGAAATCCGGCTCGTGCTGCAGGCCGAGGAGGCCGGCGAGATCGAGTGACCGCCGGCGCACACGCCGTGCGCCTTCGCTCACGATGCCTCCCTCGCCGCTCGACGTCATCTCCTGACTTTCAAGCCGGTTGCGGGTAGAGAGGCGCGTCGCGCGCCGTGGCGGGCCGTTTGCAGGGTGGGCGTGCTTCGACACCTATCATGGAAAAGATGCCAAAACCGCCCGAGGCGGACGAATCGAATGCCGGACCTGCCAATGGGCCCGACTGGCGTAACGAGCCGCCCACGCTGACGGGACGCTTCGTCAGCCTGCGCGAGGTGCAGACCACCGACGCGCCGGTGCTGGTCGAGCTGCTGACGGCGCCCGACGTGTCGCGGTATCTCTCGGCGCCGCCCGAGACGGCGTCCGACTTTCAGCGATACGTGGCCTGGGCCGTGAGCGAGCGACAGGCGGGGCGGTATTTCGCCTTCTCGATGGTGCCGCACGAGGCGCAGCAGCCGGTCGGCATGGCGTACCTGCGCGAGCTCGAGCCGCACTTTGCGACCGCCGAATGGGGCTTTGCCATCGGCACGCGCCACTGGGGTTCAGGCTACTTCATGGATGCGGCGCGGCAGTTGATCGATTTCGCCTTCACCACGGTCGGCGTGCATCGGCTCGAAGCGCGCGTGGCGGTGCAGAACGGGCGCTGCCAGAATGCGCTGCAGAAGGTGGGCGCGGTGAAGGAAGCCGTGCTGCGGCGGGCGCTGTTCCGGGCCGGCGAATACCTCGATCAGGCCCTTTGGACCATCGTCGACGAAGACTGGGAGCAGGCCAAGCTCACCTGGGGCCTGCGCGTACACTGAGCGACCTCCGGGCCTCGGGCTACCGGTTCACTGCGGGTGCTGAAGCCGTTCGAGATTGCGCCGGGCCTGCACGGACTGCGGGTCGATGTCGAGCGCGCGGCGGAACTCCTGCGCGGCTTCCGTCAGGTGACCCTGCTGCGCCAGGACGATTCCAAGATTGTTGTGCACGTCGGCGCGATCCGGTGAGCGGGCCACGAGCGCCCGCAGCTGGTCGGCCGCAGCATCCAGCTGGCCCGTGCGGGCGAGGAGCGCGGCGTACTCGTTTCGCGCGGTCGCATCGTCAGGCGCAAGCGCGATCGCCTGCTGGTACTCGCGGCTCGCCTCATCGGCCTGCCCGGCGGCGGCGAGCAACTGGGCGAGATTCCGGTGCGGATCGGCGTAGGTGGGATCGAGCCGGGCGGCCCGTTCGAAGTGCGCCGCCGCATCGCGGGCGTTTCCCTGCTGCCCGAGCACGACGCCGAGGTTGTTTTCGGCCTTCGCGTACGTCGGATCCAGCCGTACGGCCTGCGTGAGCTCCGCGGTCGCCTCCGCCAGGTGCCCCTGCTCGCCGTAGAGCAAGCCGAGATCGTTGTGGGCCAGGGCGAATGTCGGCAGCAGCTCGATCGCCTGCTGATATTGGCTGACCGCGTCGGCCTGCCGCCCCTCCGCCTCGAGCCCCACCCCGTAGTTGTAATGCGTCGTCGCTTCCAGGCGCGCGATGGGAATCATCGGCCAATTGCAGAAGACCGCCACCGCCACGACGAGCACCGCGCACGCGACGATCTCGCGCGGCGGGCGTGCCCGCACGAACCGCGCCACGCCGGCGCATCCCGCCGCGGCGAACAGGATGAGGAATGGCACGATCGGAAACCGGTAGCGTGCGAACACGTAGAAGAGCGTGACGCTCGCCACGTAGGCGGCGAGCATGACGTACAGAATCCAGATCTCCCGCCGCTTGTCCCACGTGATCCAGAGCCCCAGGATCGCGAGCGGCGCCAGCACGCCGAGATTCCAGATGACGCCGAGCTTCAACGGCCACGACCAGGCCGCGGCAGTGTACTGATCCTCGGTGTCCGAGATCTCCGTCGAGTTCCAGGTGAGGGCGAACTTCCGTGCGAGCAGGTCGAGCCAGTGGCCGGGTTCGTTCCGGATGAAGGCGAGCGCCTGGTCCGTGAAGTAGCCTGACACGTCGGCCGGCGTGAGCCGCCGTCCTTCGGCCGCCTCGGCGATATCGGTGGCGTCCTGCCGCTCGAACTGCGCCCGCCCGCGCCGTGGCTTCAGCGACTGGTAGGTGCCATCGGCGTGCGGATTGTTGCCGATGTAGAAGTTCGGCCCGAACTGGGACGTGGTGACGTAGAACTCGCCGCCGACGATCGCGTTGCGCGTGGCGACCGGGAGGAGGACTACGGCGAGACCGGCGAGAAGGCAGGCGCCGAGCGCCGCGCGTGCGCGCCAGGCGAAGTGATGCTGCAGCGCCACCCACAGCAGCATCGGGACCACCAGCACCAGCGCGTTTTCGCGCGTGAGCATGAACCCGCCCAGCGCGGCGCCCAGCCAGAAGATCGTGCCGCGGGACGGGCGCTGCACGAGCCGGCTCAAGAGCCAGATCGACAGGCACAGGAAGAACAGATCGACCGCGGATTTCTGGACGAGCGTGTCGAGGAAGATCGACGGCGGATAGAGCGCCAGCATCGCGCCGGCCACGAGGCCGATGCGCTTCGAGAAGAACCGCCAGCCGGCATGAGCGAGGAGCGCGCACGCCGCCGCGCTCAGCACCGCCTGCACGGTGCGGACGATGAGCACGGAGCTGCCCAGGGTGGCGTAGATCAGCGCGAGGAAGTAGGGGTAGAGCGGCGCCTGGTAGAAGACGTCGTGCCCGATCCAGTCGCCGCCGACGATTTGCCGGGCCCACTGATCGTAGGCCGCCGCATCCCCGAGCCGTAAATCGAAGAAGGCCGCGCCGTGGATCTGCCAGACGTGCAGCAGGCGCACGGCGAGCGCGAGCAGGAAGATGCCGAGCAGCCAGGGCAGGCGTGCGCCGCCCGCGCTGGACGGGGAACTCCGGACGTCGGGCGGCCCGTCATGGGCTTCGGGCTTGGGACGTCGTACGTCGGGCGTGCGTCCGCGCCGTGGCTTGCGTGGCGCCATCAATCACAAGGCGAGCGTCACCGGCGCGGCGCCGACCGACCGCCGGCCGCGGCATGCCGGTACCAATCCCGCAGCCGAACCTCGATCCCGGTCCCCTGGAGCGCGGCGGCGAACGCCTTCGTGTCCTGTCCCTGATAGTGGTACGGGTACACGATCTTCGGCTTGAACGTCTTCGCGCACGCCGCGGCTTCCTGCGGCGTCATGGTGTAGGGGAGATTCATCGGCATGAAGGCGACATCGATGTTCGTGAGCGCCTTCATCTCCGGCGTGCATTCCGTGTCGCCGGCGATGTACACGCGCTTGCCGCCGAGCGTCAGGATGTAGCCGTTGCCGCGGCCCTTGGTGTGATACAGGCTGCCGGCCGAGGGTCCGCGCGTGAGGTTGTACATCGGCACCGCGACCACGGTGATGCCGTCCACGGTCTTCGTCTCGCCGTTGTGCATCACGGTGATGCCCGGGAGCTTGTCGGCGACGACCTGCGGGCCGACGACCGTCGTGGACGATCCGCGAACGGCCGCGAGCGCGTCCGGCTGGAAGTGATCGCCGTGGATGTCGGTCACAAAGATGATGTCGGCCTTCTTCGGAGAGAACGCGTTCCCCTCTTTCGTCGGATCGACCTGGATCACCTGGCCGCCGTATTCGATCTGCAGGCTGGCGTGGTAGAGCGGCGTAATCTGAATGTTGCCGCCCGCGGCCGGGATGGCGTCGGTGGCGCCGATGGCCACGCCCGCCGCGGCGATCATCAGCGCCGCCAGCACTCCACTCGTCAGTCGCGTCATGAGAACCTCGCTCACCCGAGTCTAGTCCAGATCTGGCTGAGGTGGATCACCACTTCCGCCGCCTTCGCCATGTCCTCGGCCGACACCCATTCGAGCCGGGAATGGATGTTGTGCTCGCCAGCGAAGAGGTTCGGTGTCGGCAGCCCCATGAAGGAGAGGCGCGATCCGTCGGTGCCGCCGCGGATCGGCGGCATGCGGACCGTGAGCCCCGCCTGGCGGATCGCCTCGGCCGCCCGATCGACGACCTCCGGGTGCCGGTCGAGCACCTCGCGCATGTTCCGGTACGACTCCTCGCGCGCGACGGTGTACCGCCCGCCCGGAAATCGCGCCGTCGCCGCGGCCGCCAGCTGCTCGACGTGCGCAGCCTGCGCGTCGAGGCCCGCGCGGGTGAAATCGCGCAGGAGCACGCGGACCTCCGTCTGCTCGACCGCGGCCGCCAGCATGTGCGGGTGCAGATAGCCTTCGCGATCCTCGGTCGTCTCGGGCGAGAGGGCATCGACGGGCAGCCGGTTGATGAATTCGGCGGCCATCTTGATGGCGTTGATCATCCGGCCCTTGGCATAGCCGGGGTGCGTATTGAAGCCCGTGAAGGTGACGACGAACGTATCGGCGGAGAAGCTTTCGATTTCGAGGTCGCCGCGCTCGCCGCCATCGAGGGTGTAGGCGCAGACCGCACCGAAGCGCAGCACATCGAAGAAATCGCTGCCGCGCCCGATCTCCTCGTCGGGCGTGAATCCGAGACGTACCGGCCCGTGCGGGATCTCGGGATGCGTCATGAGGTAGGCGGCCGCGGCCATGATCGCGGCGATGCCGGCCTTGTCGTCGGCGCCGAGGAGCGTCTTGCCCGAGGCCGTGATGATGTCGTGGCCGAACTGCTGCCCGAGCTCGGGCTGCTCGGCGAGCCTGAGCACCGCCGAAGGATCGTCGGGCAGGATCAGGTCGCGGCCGTCGTAGTTCGTGTGCACGAGCGGCCGCACGTTGGTGCCGCTCATCTCGGGCGACGTATCGACGTGGGCCAGGAACCCGATCGTGGGCGCCGGCGCGTTGCCGGGCACGGTCGCCATCACGTAGCCATGCTCGTCGAGGCTGATGTGGTGCAGCTTCAGCGCGGTGAGCTCGTCGACGAGCAGCCGCAGCAGCGTGAGCTGCCCGGGCGTGCTCGGGACGGTCGTGGCATGCGGATCCGAACGCGTGTCGATCCTGACGTAGCGCAGGAAACGGTCGAGCGCGTCGGCTTTGAGTGTTTCTGTCAGCATTTTTTATTGGGCGTGGGGCCCCACCCCCACGCCGAACTTACGCCGATGCTTCGCTCGAGATTTCCATGTCTTTCGCTCAGCATGGCCGCGGGCGCTCCCACCGTTGCTGACAATCAAGTCCAGGTGACCGGATGCCCGCATAGGCGTTCGAGAACGGCCACCGGCGCGCGCTCGGGATGCGCCATGGCCGGTGGGGGAATCTTGAATGTCTGCTCCAGGGCGAAGCGGCCCGAGAGCACCGCATGGCTGGTCATGTCCGTGAACACCATCCAGCACGAGCCGGGCGGAAAGCGCAGCTCGTATTTCGGGCAGGACTGCTAAAAGCCGGCATCATCTTTCAGGGTGTTGCCAGGCGGCGGCATCCGCCGGAAGGAGCGTGCCGACCAGCGCTGAGGCCTGCGCCGAGAAGCGCCGCATGATGCCGTGCAGCCGTACCGCGTCGGTCTCGCGCGAGGCGCCGGTCAGCTTGTCGCGAAGCGGCCGATAGGCGATATTCTTCCGTGCGGCCACCTTGTGGAGGGCCAGCAGAACGTCGCGATCGGTGTCCGGGAACGGCACGCGCCCTGGCGGCATGAGCAGAACGCCGCCGTCTTCGAGGTGGTCC
>JANWLS010000115.1 GCA_025450765.1 Vicinamibacterales bacterium
GGCACGTTGCCGATCTCGTCGAAGAAGATGCTCCCCTTGTCCGCGAGATCGCAGAGGCCCTTTTTCGGATACACGGCGCCCGTGAAGGCGCCCTTCACGTGGCCGAAGAGCGTCGATTCCAGGAGGTCCGGCGGGAGATTCCCCGAGTTCACCGTGACGAACGAGCGATCCGCGCGCGCTGAATTGGCGTGGATGGCGCGTGCCACCAGCTCCTTGCCGGTGCCACTCTCGCCCTGGATAAGGATGGTGGATCGGCTCGGCGCCGCCTGGATGATGAGGTCGAACACCTGCCGCATCCTCGGGCTCCGCCCGATGATGTTGGCGAACTTGTGGTAGCGCTCCTGGATGTTCTGGCGGAGGGACCGGTTCTCGGCCACCAGCTGGCCGCGCTCCAGCGCATTGCGGACCACCACCAGCACTTCGTCGTTCTTGAACGGCTTGGTGATGTAGTCGAACGCGCCGCTCTTCATCGCCGCAATCGCGCTCTCGACCGAGGCGAACGCCGTGATCATGATCACGGCCAGCTCGTCGTTGATCTTCTTGAGCTCGTCGAGCGTGGCCATGCCATCGAGACCCGGCATCATCATGTCGACGATGGCCGCGTCGAACGGCAGCGTCCGCGCCAGCTCGATACCTTCCGCGCCGTTCGCGGCAAGGCGTACGTGATACCCCTCGCGCGTGAGCAACGCCTCGAGGATCTCGCGCATGATCTCCTCGTCGTCGATGACGAGGATCGAACCGTTTCGCCTGATTTCCTTCAAACCTGCTACCTCTTGCTTCTCATCAGACGATCAGCGGGACGATTCAGTTCGCGGCGCGGCTGGAACGCTGGGCCGCCGACAGCGGCAGCGCCAGCGTGAAGCGCGTCCCCTGTCCGACCGCGCTGTCGCACTGAATCGTGCCCTCGTGCTCCCGAATGATGCCGTAGGTAATGGACAGACCGAGGCCAGTGCCCTGGCCGATGACTTTGGTCGAAAAGAAGGGATCGTAGATGCGCGCGAGATGTTCCGCGGGAATGCCGGAGCCGGTATCGGCCACTTCCACGAGCAGCCGTGAGCCGCTCACCTTGGTGGCGACCGAGAGCCAGCCGCCGCGCGGCATCGCGTCGCGGGCGTTCATGAACAGGTTCAGGAAGACCTGCTGCAGCTGATGCTCGATGCCCCGGACGACAGAGGGTGAGGCCAGCATTTCGCGGCGGACCTTGATGCTGCCGAGCTCGAGCTGGTGCTCCAGCAGCGAGAGCACGTCGGCGATGACGTCGTGCAGGTCGACCGGGCCCGATTCGCTGCCGTTCGCACGGGCCGGGCGCGACAGGTTCAGCAGGCTGTTGACGATCTTGGCCGCCCGGAAGGTCTGCCGTTCAATCTTCTCCAGCACGCGCGTCTTCGGGTCGGACGGATCCGCGTTCTTCAATAACATCTGCGTGAAGCTCGAGATGCCCGTCAGCGGCGTGTTGACCTCGTGCGCGACGCCCGCGGCGAGGAGGCCGATGGACGCCATCTTCTCCGAGATCTGCAGCTGTTCCTCGAGGCGCACGCGCGCGCTGATGTCTTCGAAGAGGATGATGGTCCCCTCGGGCACCTCGCCAGGAAGCGCCGCGTGGAGGGCCGATGACTGCAGCGGCACGATGGTGACGTTGACGAGCAGCCGCTCGGCCGAGCCGTTCGCCAGCGGCATCCGGAACAGCGTGGCGCCGCCAGGATTCTCCCGGCGAGCCGCGCGCAGCGCCTCCACGAACGGCCGCTCGAACACCTCGTCGAGCGCGTGGCCCACCGCATCAGCCCGGTCGCGTCCGTACAGCCGCTCGAGCGCGCGGTTCCACCAGACGATCCGCTCCGCGACATCGTGGACCACGAGGCCGTTATCGAGCGACTCCAGGATGCTCTGGTTCAGCTCCTGCGTCCGTCCCAGCTCGTCGGCCTTGATCTGCAGCTGACGGTAGAGCCGGCCGTTTTCGAGGGCCGTCGCGACCTGGCCAGCCACCGCGGTCAGCAGCGCCATGTCTTCGCTGTTGAGCGGCTCGCCCGACCCCTTGCGGCCGAGCGCGAGCACGGCAATCGCGCTCTCCTTGAACACGCACGGGATGAAGTAGTAGATGCCGGTGTCGCGCCACTCGTCGATTTCCTCGGCGCTGAAACGTGCCGCCGCGATCGGATCGTCGAGCGCCACGGTGGTGCCGCGGCCGAGGCGGGCGCCGACGCCGCTGGCTTTACCCAGCGATGGGACGGGCTCACCGAATCCGGCCGTCCCGATCGGCGCGAATTCGCCCGCCGGGTCATCAGCGAGCATGAGCGCCATCCGGTCGACATCGAGCGTCTGCATGACGCGCGTGACGAGGCGGTCGCTCAGGCGATCGAGATCGAGGTCGCTATTGAGGTCCCTCGCAAAGCCGACCAGCGCCCGCCGGTAATCGTAGCGGTCGCGATAGAACATCCGGTCGAGCGTGTCCTGCATCGCGTCCTTGACCGGACGCGCGAGGAGCACGACCACCAGCGTGGCGAGGAGCGCGATCACCGAATTGCGCTGCGCCGCGTCGGTGGTGAGATAGTTCGTCGTCAGGCGCAGGACGCCCGCATAAATGGCGACGATCGTCGCAATCGCCGCCGCATAGCCGAGCCCGCGCTTGATGATGACCTCGACGTCCATCAGCCGGTAGCGGACGATCGCCGAGGCGAACGTCAACGGCAGGAGGCCGATGGCGAGGGCTGAGAACTGGACGACGGTCGGCGGATTGAACCCGAGCGCCCACGGCAGCGCGTAGGCGATGGCGAAGGGCCCGGTGCCGAGCGCCGTCCCCCAGAGAATCCACCGGAGCTGCCGCCGCGCCGTTCCGGAGAGCAGCTGCCGCCTGGCCTGGACCAGAACGGCCAGTCCGCCAAGGAACGCGACGGCCAGGTACACGAGCTCGACGCGATCGAGCGTCCCGAGAACCCGCGCGAACCGCGCTTCGTCCACTGCGGCGCGCAGGACGGCCGCAATCCGCGCAACGCCCAGCACGACGGCTGGGACGTAGAGCACGGGCACCAGGGACTTGACCACCCGCGAACGGGTCCACGACCGCGGCCGCCGCTCCGGGAACACCAGCGTGAAGTGCAGGAAGAGCGGCGCCAGCGCCAGCATCGCGACATCGTCAGCCCAGTAGAACAGCCAATCGAGCCGCGTCAGCGTGCCGTTGAAGGAAAAGGTGAAGGTGCCGAAGAGCGCGACGCAGAGCCAGAAGAAATGGAGCGTGGCCAGATCATCGGGCCGGCGCAGGCGGACGGACGCGCCGACCAGGAGCGTGAAAATCCCGACAACCGCCAGCGCGAAGTAGAGCGGCGTGTTGCCGCGCGGCGCGGGGCTCAGCGTGATCTCGAGGAGCTGCGCGGACCCGAGGCGCAGCACGGTGTAGTGCACCGCAGTGCCCGGCGCCTCGTGCGTGACGGCGTCGGCATCAGCGACCCCGGCCACCGCGTGGCCGTCGATCGCGAGCAGCACATCGCCGACGCGGATCCCGGCGGCGGCGGCGGGGGATCGGGGGGCGATGGCGACCGCGGTGACGCCCTGCTGGCGCGCCATCCAGAGCGCCCCATCCTCGACGGCGTGGGTGCGCGATCGGACCACCATGTTGGTGATGCCGGCCGCCAGCAGCACCGCCACGAGCAGCCACGCGGGCGCAGAGCGTTCCCACGGCAGGCGGACTCTATTGGCCGCCAGCCGCCCGCCTGGAATCACGCCGCTCGCCGCATGCTTCATGGAAGGGCCGTCTGAGTTCTGGAGCGGAGTGGCGGTGCAAACGCCATACCACGCCTGAGTTCTCATTCAGGCATCTAACCTACTGAAATCTGGCCGCTTACAAGATCGCGCCGCAACAGAAATTGCGTCCAATCCAACAATTCGGTCCAATTACACCACAAAATTGGATTTGAGAAAAAATGGGGGTCAGAGCTTGTTCTTGCACGGACGAACGGGGTCAGATCTTGTTTTTTACACTGTTGGCACGCCGGTGCAAGAAACAAGATCTGACCCCGGGGGTCTAGAATCGCAGCATCAACCCGCCGACGATCCGCTTGGGCGGTCGGACGACGAGCAGCTCATCGTAGCCGGAGGCGGTCGTCGCCGAGTCGCGGAAGAAGTTGCGGACGCCCACCAGCGCCTGCCACTCGGTCCCGCTGAAGTTGAGGAACGGCAGCCCCTGGGTCACCCGCACGTCGAAGCGGTACCCGAGCCCAGGCTGGTTCTCGTCGCTTCGAGCCGCAAACCCGGTGTTGATGCGGTACAGCATCAGGACGTGGGTCGCTGTTTCGGGGATATCGGTCTCGAGCGAGGTGGAGACGTCCTGCAGGTGCTCTGATCCGGTCCGCGCCGCGAACGGGGCGACGAGCAGCAGCCCCGAGCCCGGCCGCCAGTCGGCCGTGCTCGTCGCGTACGCGACGCTGGCGTGCACACGGCTGGTGATGGCGTGCGTCAGTGTCACGTCGTACCCACGGGCGCTCACATCGCCGCTGTCCGCGACGACATAGCGCGGCATCGCCTGCGCGCTGTCGTCCAGGTCGAACACCGTCGCGAGCTGGTCATCCACCTGCTGATAGAAAGCCCCCACCCGGACGCTCGATCCCGGGCCGAGCGGCCGCTCGATTTCCAGCCGATATTGCCGCGCCCGTTCCGGCGCCACGTCCGCCTCATCGGGCAGCATCGCGACGGCGTGCTGCGGCGGCAGCCAGATGCCGTCGGCGGTCGGCAGCATCAGCTCTTCTGAACCTGGCGCGGACGATTGCTGCGTCGCGCTCGCCCGGATGACGAACACCCGGCCCGCACCCATCGTGACGGCGGCGTTCGGGTCGAGCAGGCCGTGTCCGTTCGCGTAGTCGTAGCGCGTGTAATCGACGCCGTAGGACACCGCCACCTTCGACGACAACGTCCAGACATCCTGTCCCTTGAGGATGCCGATGTCGCGCCCACCCTCAACGCTCTGGTCGACGGCGAGCGCGCTCGTGCGATCGGGCCGCTGCGTGCCGTAGATCAGGCCGACGTGATAGCGGTGGTGATCGCCGAGATCGGCGATGTAGGTCCCCGCGAGCACCCACGACGCGAAATCGCCCTCGGTCATCGCGCCCCGCACGGTCCAGGCCGTGCGGTCGCTGGCCGACGACCCGATCGAGAGATAGGCGACGCCGTGCGAAAAGCCGTCCGCCGAAAAGATCTGCTGCGGGTTGTCGAAGGAGCCGACCGTCAGGAGGTTGAGTTGCCCGGACACGGACGAGAAGGCACCGAAGTCGGGAAGCCCGGCAGCCGGCTGATCGAGAGCCCCGGCCAACCAGTTCCCCGGCGCCGCATGATCATCCGTGTCGACGGCGGCCACCTCCGCGTCCTTCAGCACACTGCGCCGCAGGTGGCGAATCCGCCAGGCCGTCTCACGCGGGTTCGAGGGATCGCTCGCTTCCGCCGTCTCTTCCTCAGCAGGTCCGAAGCCAGCGGCGAGTACCGGGTATTCGACGATGGCGGAGGTGTCGGCCTGGGTGGAATTGGCCGGCACGAGCACCAGGCGCGTCTGCACGGACAGCCCGCCGCGACTGCCAATCTCCACGGCGAGGGGGGGCGAGGGGCGACGGCCGACCATGCGGGCCTGCACGAGATAGCGCCCCGCGGCCAGCGATGACACGGTGAATCGTCCGGCGGAATTGGTGATGGCGATACTGGCCGTCGGCCCGATGATCGAGACGACGGCAGCGGCGAGCGGAGCACCAGCCTGATCGACGACCAGTCCCGCGAGGGCTGGTACCGTCGCCGCCTTGCTCGGTGATGGCTGGACGTGCGGCACAGCCTGACTCGACCTGACCTCCAGGGCCGTTGCCGAGGCGCCCACCGTGGCGAACCCGCCGACCGCCACCGCCGCGATCAGTCTCAGCTTCCACAGGCCAGTCATGCTGCGCTTCGCTTTCAGCACACCGGCGCCGCCGAGGAATCGGCGGCGCCAGGCGGCAGAGGACTACGAAACGACGCTGAAGTTCACGTCCTTGGTGATGCTCGCCCCGGACGTCTTGTCGGTGACCTTGATGTTCAGCCGGTAGTCGCCGACCGGGAAGGTCGCGAGCGGCACCGTCTGCCCGGCCACCAACTGGTGCCCGGCTGCCGGATCGAACCCCGGCGGCAGCGTCTGCGCGTTGAAGTCCTGAGGGCTCGTCTTGTTGAAGAACTTCTCGGCGCCGTTGGTCTTCTGGTAGAACTCGTACTCCACCGTCACGTTCGGCTTCTTCGTCGTCGCGTCGATGCCCGTGTTGTAGATCATGAAGATCAACGACAGCTGACCGCTCTTCGCCAGTTTCGAGCTGGTCTCCGGCACGATCTGCGCGTTGCCGATCACATACGGGTGGTCGGCCTGCTCGTCGGCCGAGAGCGGCGCCGTGAGGCGCTCGACGCGCTGCGCGAGAATGATGCTGCTCGTCGACAGCTTGCCGTTCCACAGATCCGGCACCGAAACCGACTGCTTCAGCACCGTCGTCTGCTGCGGGCTCTTGCTGTCCTTGCCCGCGTCATCCTGCAGGGCGACGTACACGTCGTAGTCGCCCGCGGGCACCGCGAAGGCGCGGCTCAATTGAAACGGCTGCGGGCCGGTCGTGGCCTGGAAGAAGTGCACATCCTCGAAGGGATACTGGCTGCCCTTCTTCTTGTCCTTGTCTTTATCCTTATCCTTATCTTTATCGGTGCTGGCCGCCGCCGGGGCGGCTTCGGTCGTCGCGCCCGCCTTGGGCACCACGCGGAAGTACATCGCCATGCCGGGGTTGGCGAGCTTCGACGTATCCATGGTGAGCGTGAAGGGCACGTACGTCTTCCCTTCGGTCGCCTTCATGAAGTTGTCCGACCAGCTCACCGAGAAATCGGCGGGCGCCGGTTGACCGGCCATCACTCCGTCGACGAGCTTGACGAGCGTCTGGACTTCCTTCTTCTCGTCCTTGCTCTGCTTTTTATCCTGCTTGCTCTGCTGCGCGAGCAAGCCGCCCGACCACAGCGACGCAACCAGGAAGGCCGCGGCGGATGTCACCGCCACCGACCGACGCCAACTCTGCATAACTGACATTCCCCTGTATAGAAGAGTGCAAGATGGAATTTACTGGTCCTCGATCATAGGCGGGGGTCGCCAGACAAGTCAAACACTTGTCGGGCCGCAACTTCGAGCCACGATGTGCCGTTCCGCGCAGGACCAGCCGGGCCGCAGGCGTATGCTATCATCGAATTCCGGTCGGGGCCCCGCCCCGAATCTCGGCGTACGACACTCCCCGAACTGCCTGATTCCTCACGAGATCCCCTCACCAGACACCCAGCGACGAAAGGAGCGATTGTGACCATCACGCGCGTGCACGGCCGGGAGATTCTCGACTCGCGTGGCAATCCGACCGTCGAGGTCGACCTGGAGCTCGCCTCCGGCGCGCACGGCCGCGCGGCCGTTCCCTCGGGCGCGTCGACCGGCGAGCGCGAAGCGCTCGAGTTGCGCGACGGCGACAAGCGCCGCTATGGCGGCAAGGGCGTCCGCACCGCCGTCTCCCATATCAATGGCGAGATC
Organism: Vicinamibacterales bacterium; assembly: GCA_025450765.1. Classification (GTDB taxonomy): domain Bacteria; phylum Acidobacteriota; class Vicinamibacteria; order Vicinamibacterales; family CAVVIG01; genus JAGWRA01. The sequence goes on from JANWLS010000115.1 coordinate 7,541, forward strand.
GCGCACGCCCTGTCGGGCAAGGCGCTCGACCAGCGGGCGCTCGATCGCGCGCTCATCGAGCTCGATGGCACGCCGACGAAGAGCCGCCTCGGCGCCAACGCGTTGCTCGGCGTCTCGATGGCCGCGGCGCGCGCCGAAGCCGCCGCGTCGGGTCAGCCGCTCTTCCGGCACTTCGCCGCCCTCGCCGGCACGTCCGGCGACGCGGCGTGCCTGCTGCCGGTGCCGATGATGAACATCCTCAATGGCGGGGCCCACGCCGATTCGAGCGTCGACTTCCAGGAGTTCATGGTCGTGCCGGTCGGGTTGCCCTCCTTCGCCGAGGGGCTGCGCGCCGGTGCCGAAGTCTTCCACGCGCTCCGCGGACTCCTGAAGCACCACGGCCCCGCCACGGGCGTCGGGGACGAGGGCGGGTTCGCGCCCAATCTCCGCTCGAACCGCGAAGCGGTGGACCTGGTGCTCGAGGCGATCCGGAAGGCCGGCTACACGGCCGGCCAGCAGATCTTCCTCGCGCTCGACGCCGCGGCGAGCGAGCTCTGGGAGGGCGAGGGCCAGTACGCCTTCAAGAAATCCGGCGAGCCCACGCGCGGATCGGATGGGATGATTCGGCTGTACGAAGACTGGATCGGGCAGTATCCGATCATCTCCATCGAAGACGGGCTCGCCGAAGGGGACTGGAACGGATGGCAGGCGCTCACGCACGCGCTGGGCACCCGCGTGCAGCTCGTCGGGGATGATGTCTTCGTCACCAATCCCGAGATCCTCTCACGCGGCATCGCGGATCACATTGGCAATGCCATCCTGATCAAGCTCAATCAGATCGGCACGGTCAGCGAGACGCTCGATGCCATCGCCATGGCGAAGAAGGCGGATTACGCCACGATCATCTCGCACCGCTCCGGCGAGACGGCCGACACCACGATTGCCGATCTGGCCGTCGGCACCGGCGCCGGGCAGATCAAGACGGGCTCGGCCAGCCGCACGGACCGGATCGCCAAATACAACCAGTTGCTGCGGATCGAGGAGGCCCTCGGCAGCCGGGCGACGTATGCCGGCCGCGCCGCCTTCCGCCCGCGCGTCAACTAAAGGAACAGGGCACCATGCATCCTCTTGTATTGCTGCGCCACGGCGAGAGTGTCTGGAACCGGGAGAACCGCTTCACCGGATGGACGGACGTCGACCTCTCGCCGCAGGGTCGCGAGGAAGCCGCCGCGGCCGGCCGGCTCCTCCGAAGCGAAGGATTCGACTTCGACGTCGCGTTCACGTCCGTGCTGACGCGGGCCATCCGGACGCTGTGGATCACGCTCGACGAGCTCGATCGGATGTGGATCCCGGTCGTCCGCGACTGGCGGCTGAACGAGCGGCACTACGGCGCGCTGCAGGGGCTGAACAAGGCGGAGACCGCCGCCCGGCACGGCGAGGAACAGGTCAGGATCTGGCGCCGCAGCTACGACATTCCGCCGCCGCCGCTCTCGCTCGACGATCCGCGGCATCCGTCGCACGACCCTCGCTATGCCGGCCTGACGCCCTCGGAGCTGCCGCGGACGGAAGCGCTCAAGGACACGGTGGCGCGTTTCCTGCCGCTCTGGCACCAAACGATCGCCCCGGCGATCCGCGGGGGCTCGCGCGTGCTCATCGTCGCGCACGGCAACAGCCTGCGGGCGCTGGTGAAATATCTCGATGGACTATCGGATAAGGAGATCGTCGGCCTGAATATTCCGACGGGCATCCCACTGCTCTACGAGCTGGACGCCGATCTGCGGCCGACCGGGCATCGATATCTCGGCGACCCGGAAGCTGCGCGCCGGGCC
>JANWLS010000116.1 GCA_025450765.1 Vicinamibacterales bacterium
GAGCCGGCGGCCTGTGCATGCTGGGCCGGCTGAGCGAGCTCATGTTCGTCGAGGTGATCCGGCGCCACCTGGAGAGCATGCCGGCGGACGAAGCGAACTGGCTCGCCGGCCTGCGCGACCCGTTCGTGGGGAAGGCGCTCGCGGCCCTGCACCGCGAGCCGGCGCGCGACTGGACGATCGATTTGCTGGCTCGAGATGCCGGGCTCTCGCGATCGGCACTCGCCGATCGGTTCACCCGTTTCGTGGGACAGCCGCCGATTCAATATCTGACGAACTGGCGGATGCAGCTCGCGGCGGCAGACCTGCGGCGCGGCGCCGACAGCCTCGCGCAGATCGCCGAGCGCATCGGCTACGAATCGGAGGCGGCGTTCAGCCGGGCATTCAAGAAGGCCGTCGGCCTGTCGCCCGGACGCTGGCGGAAAGAAGCCGGACAGGCGATGGCGGCCGAAGCGGCCCTGCCGGTGCCGCCGTCAGGAGGCGACGCCCTCGACCAGCAGCATTGAGGTGGTCGCGATCGACTGGCGCAGCTTCTTGGCGTCGGCGTACTCGGCCGAGACATGCCAGGCCCTCGCCTGTTCGTAGCTGGGAAATTCCAGCACGACCACCCGGCGCGCCTGCGTCGTCCCCTCCAGCGCCTCCGTGCGGCCTCCACGGGCAATGAAGCGTCCGCCGTACTGCGCGATCGACCCGGGCGACATCTTGATGTAGTCCTTGTACCGCTCCGGATCGTGTACCTCGATGTTCACGACGACATAGGCAGGCATGGCATCCTCTCGACTGAATTCAGTGTGGGAGCACGATATCCGACGCGCTATTGTATAGTCCGAATCAACAGGAGAGCTCATGCGACATCTGACCCTTATCTCCTCGGTGGCGGCGGCGCTGCTGATGGCCCTGCCGGCCGTGGCGGCGCAGACGGGCGCAGCGCGGCCGTCGCAGCCGGGCACCCGCTCCAACCCACTGCTCACGCCGAGCACGCTGCCGTTCCAGGCCCCTGAGTTCAACAAGATCAAGGACAGCGATTTCGAGCCCGCCATCGAGCAGGGCATCCGCGAGCAGCACGCGGAGATCGACAAGATTGCGAACGACACGGCGCCGCCGAGCTTCGAGAACACGTTCGTGGCGCTCGAGAAGAGCGGCCAGCTCCTCACGCGCGTCTACGCGATCTTCAACGGCCTTGTCGGCGCCAACACCAACGACACGCTGCAGAAGGTCCAGGAGACGGAGGCGCCCAAGCTCGCCGCGCTCAACTCCGAGTTGTACCTGAACGACAAGCTGTTCAAGCGCGTCGAAGCGATCTACGCGAAGCGCGATCAGCTGAAGCTCGATCCCGAATCGAAGCGGCTGGTCGAGTACTACTATCAGCAGTTCGTCCTGGCCGGCGCGCGGCTTTCGGTCGCCGACAAGGCGCAGCTGCAGAAGCTGAACGAGGAAGACGCCACGCTGCAGGCTCAGTTCATGAACCACCTGCTCGCGGGCACGAAGGCCGGGGCGCTCGTCGTGAGCGACAAGGCGGCGCTCGCCGGCTTCACCCCTTCGCAGATCGACGCGGCGGCGCAGGCGGCCAAAGAGCGTGGCCTGAAGGGTCAGTGGGTCGTTCCGCTACAGAACACCACGCAGCAGCCGGACCTGGTGTCGCTGACCAACCGCGCTACGCGCGAGAAGCTGTTCGAGAATTCCTGGAACCGCACCGAGCACGGGGATGCGAACGACACGCGCGCGATCATTTCGCGCCTCGCGCAACTCCGCGCCCAGGAAGCCAAGCTGGTCGGCTATCCGAACTTCGCCGCCTGGAAGCTGCAGTCGCAGATGGCGAAGACGCCTGAGGCGGTGAACACGTTCCTCGACCAGCTCGTGCCGCCGGCGACGGCGCGCGCGCGCCGCGAAGCCGCCGACCTGCAGAAGCTGATCGACCAGCAGCACGGCAACTTCAAGCTGGAGCCGTGGGACTGGGAATTCTACGCCGAGCAGATCCGCAAGGCGAAGTACAGCGTCGATCAGGCGCAGGTCAAACCCTACTTCGAGCTCAATCGCGTGCTCACCGACGGCGTGTTCTACGCGGCGCACCAGTTGTACGGCCTTTCCTTCAAGGAGCGCCACGACATTCCGGTCTATGAGAAGACGGTGCGCGTCTTCGAGGTCTTCGACAAGGACAGCAAGCCGCTCGGCCTGTTCTATGCGGATTACTTCAAGCGCGACAACAAGGCCGGCGGCGCCTGGATGGACGTGTTCGTCGGCCAGTCGAAGCTGCTCGGCACCAGGCCGGTGATCTACAACGTGGCGAACTTCGCGCCGCCGGCGCCGGGGCAGCCGGAGCTCCTCACCTCGGACGATGTGGTGACGATGTTCCACGAGTTCGGGCACGCCATCCACGGCTTCTTCGCGAGCCAGGAGTATCCGAGCCTGTCGGGGACGAACGTCGCGCGCGACTTCGTGGAATTCCCCTCACAGTTCAACGAGCACTGGGCGTTCGAGCCGTCGGTCCTGGCGCACTACGCCTTCAATTACAAGACGCATCAGCCGATGCCGGCGTCGCTCGTCAAGAAGATCCTCGCCGCACAGGACTTCAACGCCGGCTACAACATGACCGAGCTCATTTCGGCCGCGGAGCTCGACATGCAGTGGCACGAGCTGCCGGCCTCCGCGCCGCGGCAGAACGTGGACACCTTCGAGAAGGAAGCGCTCGCCAGGACGCACGTGAACCTGCCGGAGGTGCCGCCGCGCTACCGTTCCAGCTACTTCCTGCACATCTGGGCGAACGGCTACGGCGCCGGCTACTACTCGTATCTCTGGACGCAGATGCTCGCCGACGATGCGTTCGACTGGTTCAAGACGCATGGCGGGCTGACGCGCGCCAACGGCGATCATTTCCGCCAGACGGTGCTGTCGCGGGGCAACACGGAGGATCTCGGGAAGATGTACCGCGACCTCACCGGGCACGATCCGCGGATCGAACCGATGCTGAAGTATCGGGGGCTGACGGGAGCCACGGGCACCGGGACCGGCAAGCCATAACCACCACGGGGCGGCCACTCTGGCCGCCCCGCTCTTCCCTCTACCTTTCGGATGATGCTCGTCGACCGCCAGCCCGATCTCCAGGTGGTCGCCGAGGGCGAGACCGGACCCGACGCCGTGGCGCGATTTCTGGAGGCGCGGCCGGATCTCGGCGTGATCGATCTGCTCCTGCCGGGGTTGGACGGCGCCGCCGTCGCGGAGGCGACCCGGGCGCTGGCGGCGATCAAGCGGGGAATTGTCGCCGCGAGCTGAATTACCCCCGGTAGGCTCTTTCGAGCGCCGCGAGATCAAATTTCTTCATCTTCAGGAACGCCTGGGTGACGCGCATCACCTGGTCTTTCGAGCCGCGCGTCATCATCTCGCCGAGCACGCCCGGGACGATCTGCCACGAGACGCCGAAGCGATCCTTCAGCCAGCCGCACTGCTCCGCCTGCGGGACCGCGGACAGTTGGCTCCAGTAATGATCGATTTCGTCCTGCGTGTCGCAACTGACCGTCAGCGAGATGGCTTCGTTGAAGGCGAACGTGTGGTCGTACGCGCTGTCCATCGCGGCGAACGACTGGCCCGCGAGCCGGAAGCCGGCATGTTTCACCGTGCCCGCGCGATTCGGCTGGTCGCCGGTGCCCCAGCGGTCGATGTGATCGATCGAGGACTCCGGAAAGATCGAGGTGTAGAGCGTAATCGCTTCTTCCGCCTGGCCCGCCACGCGCCCCGTGAATATCAGCGTCGGCGTAATCGTGCGCGGCGACGTCCGATCGCCCATGAACATGATCTGCCACGAAAGGCCATAGCGATCCTGCAGCCACCCGTAGCGCTCGCTGAACGGATACGAATCGAGCGGCATCAGCACCTGTCCGCCTTGCGAGAAAGGCGTCCACAGGCGATCCACTTCCTCTTTCGTGGCGCAGGCGATCAGGAACGAGATCGAAGGATTGAACCTGAACAGCGGTCCGGCGCTGATCGCCCGGAACGGCTGGCCTGCCAGCTCGAACGTGACGACATGGGCTTCGCCCGACGGCGTGTTCTCGATTTTCGCCACGTGCGTGACACGCGAGCCCGGCAGAATCGAGGCATACCAGTCGGCTGCTTCCCTGGCCTGCGTGTCGAACCAGAGGTGCGGAGCGATCTGAGGTGTGTGCATCCGAGTATCTTACGAGAGGAGGAGGCGGCGATGACCACGAGAACGGATGGGCCCATCCGGCAGCATGTGCTCGAGTTGCTGAAGGGCGGGCACGCGCATGTGACGTTCGACCAAGCCGTTGAGGACCTGCCGGCGCGCGTGCGCGGGGTCCGGCCGCACGAGGGTGTCCACTCGCCGTGGGAGCTGCTCGAGCACCTGCGGCTCGCGCAGTGGGACATCCTCGAGTTCTCGCGCGATCCCAACCACGAGTCCCCGGAGTTCCCGGACGGCTACTGGCCGGCAACGCCTGAACCGCCAGACGAAGCGGCGTGGGACGAGAGCGTACGCGCGTTCAGGCGGGATTTCCGCGCCTGGTGCGATTTGGTCGCCGATGAATCGGTCGATCTCTTCGTGCCGATTCCGCAGGGCGATGGCCAGACCGTTCTTCGCGAGGCGCTCGTGGCGGCCGATCACCAGGCCTATCATCTGGGCGAGCTCGTGATCGTGCGGCGGCTGCTCGGGGCGTGGAAGAGCTGAGGGGCGACGAGCTTACGGCTTCAGGCCCGCGCCGGCGGTTTCGATGACGCGGGTCGCGACGCCAAGCGCGTCCGACGCGCGGACGGCATCCGCGTACTGGCGGCAGGCGGCGGCTGTGCGGCCGCTCGAGAACAGTTCGCTCAACGCACTCGCGACGATCTCCGCCGTGAAGCGCGAAGGGATGACCACCCGGCCGACGCCGAGCCGTACGAGATGCGAGGCGTTGTCCGGTTGATCGAACGAGAACGGCGACACGATCTGCGGGATGCCGGCCGCGAGCCCCTGGGCCGACGTGCCGATGCCGCCGTGGTGGATGATGGCCGCGCAGCGGGGGAAGAGTGTCGAGAACGGCGCCGCCACGACGTGCAGCATGCCGTGGGGCAGAGGCGCCGGAACCTGTTCGTCGTACGGCGTCACGAGCACCGCGCGTCGGCCGAGGCGGCGCGCCGCGGCGACCGCCGCGCTGAAGAACGGGCGCGCGTGGCGGTTCGCCGATCCGGGCGTGATGGCGATGGGAGGCGGTCCGGCGTCGAGAAACGCGCGCAATACGTCGCCGGGATCCCCGGACTCGTCCGTCGAGAGTACGAAGCCCGCGAGGTGGAGCTGCGGCGGCCAGTCGCTCGGCGGCTCCGCAAACCAGCCGGGGAACAGCCCGAGCACGCTGTTCGGCGAGTGAACCCACGACTTGAAGAGGCGCGTGACCGGCGGAAGGCCGACCTCGGCACGCAGGCGGTTCACGGCCGGCGCGATCGCCGGATCGATCACGAAGCGGTCCACCGCGCGCCAGAGCAGTCGCGCGACCGGCGCCGGCATCCGCGGCAGCGCGCGGTACGGCGGGAGCACCGGCTGCTGATAGGCGGACCGGAAGACGCTCGGCGCGAGGTGGATCGTCACGGCGGGCAGGTGCTCGGCATCCTCGAGGATCCGCGTCGCGAGGGCGAGCGTGTGGCCGACGAGGAGCGTCCGCCCGGGCTCCACGTACGGTGCGAGCTGCCGATACCCGCGCTCGAGAAGGTCGCGGACGGCCTCGACGACCCGCCGCGGCCCGCGCGTGGCATCCCAGAGGTCGGGCGATTTCGTGAAGGCGTCGAACTCTTCAGCCGACCAGGTCGGCACCAGCCGCACGCCCGCCCGCGCAGCCGCCGCCTCGAAGGTGGCCGACGCGAACACCGTCACCTCGTGTCCGCGCGCCTCGAGTGCCCGGCCGATTTCGAGGAAGGGATAAACGTCGCCCGCGGATCCGATGGGGGTGAGGAGGGCGTGCAACCTGGACCTTGCGTACGATCATGTCATACTCGAATCACGTGCGCCCCGTCTTCGCGCCCCGCCAGCCGCACGGCGGTCTCCCCACGAACGGCGCGTCCGCGCTGACTGCCGTGGCGACGCTCCCGTATCACCCACCCTACGACTGGAGCGCCATCGTTCGGTTCCTCGCCGCGCGCGCGCTCACGGGCATCGAGCACGTGACCGGGGGGTCGTATGCGCGGACGGTCCACATCGGGGATGCGAAAGGCTGGATCCGCATCACGCCGGCGGAGGATGCGCCGGCGCTGACGCTCGAAGTCGCGGACACGCTCATGCCGGTGCTTCCGCTCGTGGTCACGCGCATGCGGGCGTTGTTCGATCTCGACGCGCGACCCGACACGATCGCGCGCCATCTCAGCGACGATCCGCGGCTGGCGGCAGCTGTAGGCGCGCGCCCGGGCATTCGAGTTCCCGGTGCCTTCGACGGCTTCGAGCTGGGCGTGCGCGCGATTCTCGGCCAGCAGGTCACCGTGCGCGCGGCGACCACGATCGCCGGGCGCTTCGTCGAAACATTCGGTGAGCCGATCGCGACGCCGTTTCCGGAGCTGAATCGCCTGACGCCCGCACCATCCCGCGTGGCGGCCGCGTCTGTCGATGAGATCGCGCGACTCGGTATCGTGTCGGCCCGTTGCCGGAGCATCATTGCGCTCGCGGACGCACACCACACGGGTGGGCTGCGCCTTGACGGCCTCATCTCGCAGGATCCTGCCGATGTCATCGGACAGCTGACGAAGCTGCCGGGAATCGGTCCGTGGACCGCTCACTACATCGCCATGCGTGCGCTGCATTGGGCGGATGCATTTCCGAAGGAGGATATTGCCGTGCGAAATGCGCTCGGCGGCCTCAGCGCGCGAGAGGCGGAGACGCTGTCGCAGGCGTGGAGGCCGTGGCGGAGCTATGCGGTGATGTATCTGTGGCTGAGCTCGTAGGCGCCTGTGCTAGCCTGAACCATGGCTGAGACACAGACGTACGCGAATCACGCGCGCATCGTGCCCTTGTTTCATTACTTCGTCCTGCCGATGTTCCTGATCAACCTGATCTGGGCCATCGTCGAGGCCGTGCGGTTTCCGGCGACCGGGACGATTATCACGGCGCTGACGGCGCTCGCGCTCATCCTCCTGGCGCTCCTCGCGCGGAACTTCGCCCTCACGGTACAGAACCGCGTGATCCGGCTGGAGATGCGGCTGCGCCTGCGTGAGCAGTTGCCGCCCGATCTGCAGCCGGCGATCGCCGGCCTGACGCTCGATCAGCTCGTGGCGCTCCGCTTTGCGAGCGACGGCGAGCTGGTGGATCTGGTGCGGGCCACGGTGCGCGACCGTCTCGTCACCCGGAAGGCCATCAAGCAGATGGTGAAAGACTGGCAGGGCGACCACCTGCGCGTGTGACGAGCGCTTCAGCCTGCAGCCGCGACGGCGCGTGCGGCGCCGCGGCCCGCCGCACCGGCACCAATCGCCGCGAGATCATTCACGGGCGCGTCGTCAGCTCACGCCAAATGCGTGCGCGATGAGGACGAGCCCCCCGCCGACGGCCACCACGCCGATCCCCTGCGCAACCCGCTGTCCGGCCGGCGCGAGGCGTTCGAGCGTGATCGCGACTGTGACCGCCGCCATCGCGCGCGGGTCCATGATGCCGAGGGCCAGGAGGATCGCCGTCAGCCCGGCGGAGCAGTAACTGCAGTGCACACCCAGGTGCACGCCGTCGCGCCACGCCGACGTCGAGGACCTTCGGGATCGCTCCGGCACCCTCCGGCAGCAGGCCAGTTGGTGAACTTTCGGCCTCGTGAACTGGAAGGCGCCACCGGCCAGCACGGTGATCCCGTCCGCGATCGGGACGGCACGAGCCAGCGAACCATGGTGCATTTCGAGCGTCGCGAGAACCGCGCCGACGAAAAAGATCACGAGGCCCAGGACGCCCCAGACGAGGAGGTAGCCCAGGCCGAGCGCCGCCGTACGGCAGGTCGCGACGATGCGCCTGTCGCCGGTGATCGCGTATCGAGAGCGCCAGAGCGTGGGCGTGACGGATGGCAGCATCATGGCTGCCATCATCACGACCCACATCACCAGGAACGAGATCACCGCGGCGGCCCACGTCTCGTCTGACAGGCGCACCCACGCCATCGACATCGTCCAGCCGCCCGGCATCGGCATTGAACCCATGACCATCGCGAATCACCGGGTCTCGTACTTGTCGCGGTGATGCCACCACATGCCGCCGCTTTCGTTGCGTCCCCTGGGCGCGCGATCGAGCCACTGGAACATGCCCCAGAGGCCGTCGAGCCCGCGGGCATACGTGGAGTAGGTGTGGTACACGGCCTCGTGCTCGCGAACGAAGGCGCTCATGCCCGGCCGTTCGCGGATGAACGTGGCCATGTCGGTGCCGGCCGCCGCGGCATGGCTGTTGACGAGCGCCTCGCCCCGCGCCTTCCACGGACCCTCGCGCCGGTAGTTGTATTCGATGCCTTCGCGCTGCTGCGCCTCGCTGAAGCCGACGGCGAAATCGGCGTTGAAGTCGCTCGGGAGCGACGAGGCCCACGGGAAGGTCCATCCCATGCGCTGCTTGAACGCCTGCAACTTCGCCAGCGGCGCCCGCGACACCGCTGACAGCATCACATCGTGATTGGCCAGGTGCACGGCGAAGCCGTTGAACCCATCGGCGATGGCCGAGCAGGACGGACATCCCGCTGTGTAGTCCGGCCCGAACATGAAGTGATACACGAGGAGCTGCGACCGCCCCTGAAAGAGGTCTGCCAGCGACGCGCTTCCCGCTTCAGTGTCGAACCGGTAGTCCTTGTCGATCTGTACCCACGGCAGGGCCTGCCGGCGCTGCGCCACCTCGTCGCTGTGCCGCGTCAGCGCCTTTTCGGCCGCAAGCAGCTCGAGCCGCGCCGCGAGCCACGCTTCCCGTGTCCCGGTCTGGTGCATGGTCATGATTCATCTCTCCTGTGGTCGTCTTCGATGCCGTTCGATGCGACCCGGTCGTCTCGGGTCATGAGATAGACTTACCGCCGGCCACCGGGAGGATGGGAGTAACAAGTGTGGCGGGATTGTCATGGACCCGCTGATCGCGGCCGCCGGACGTGCACTCGCCGCGGGTGACCCACTCGGCGCGCTGAAGCGCGTTGCGCTGCGCGAAGACCCGCCGGCGCTCGCCCTGCGCGGAGTCGCCATGGCGCAGCTCGGCGACTTCCGCCGGGCGACGGCGCTCCTGCGCCAGGCCGGACGCGGCTTCGGTGTGCGCGATGTCGCGGCCCGCGCCAGGTGCCTGGTTGCGGAGGCCGAAGTCGCCCTCGTGTCCCACGATTCAATCTGGCCCGTGGAGGTCCTCGACGGAGCGCGTGCGACCCTCGAGGCTCATGGCGATTTCGTGAACGCGGCGCATGCGCGCCAGCTCGCGGCCCGCCACCTCGTCCTCATCGGCCGTCTCGACGCCGCGGAGCGCACGCTCGCGCAACTCGATCCCGCGACGTTGCCCCCCGCCTCGAGCACCGCCCACGAATTGCTCATCGCCGGCATCGCCATGCGGCGCTTGCGGACCAGAGTGGCGCGAGCCGCGCTCAGGCGGGCCGGGCGGGCCGCGCGCCGGGCGCAGATCCCGGCACTCGCGGCCGAAGTGGAGAGCGCCGTCGCCCTGTTCAACGAACCGGTGGCGCGGATGACGAGGCGGCGCTCGGAGCGACTCCTCCAGCTCCAGGACGTGGAAGCGCTGCTGGCGTCGAACGGGCTGGTGGTGGACGCGTGCCGCTCGGTCGTGCGGCGTGCGGACACGGTGATCTCGCTCGCCACGCGTCCGGTGCTGTTCGCGCTCGTGCGCACGCTGGGCGAAGCATGGCCCGGGGACGCGCCGCGAGCGTTGCTGCTGCAGCGAGCGTTTGGGGCGAAGCTCGCCGACGACTCGCATCGCGGACGCTTACGAGTTGAAATGGGCCGGCTGCGCCGCGTGCTGCGGCCCGTGGCCACCGTCAACGCGACGACGCGCGGGTTTGCCTTGATGCCGAGGCCCTGCCCCGGGCGCCGTCGAGGGGCCACCGACGTCGTCGTGCTGGCGCGCCCCGTCGAGGAGGCGCATGCCACCGTGCTCGCGTTGCTCGCCGATGGCGAGCCGTGGTCGAGCTCCGCGCTGGCGCAGGCGCTGGGCGCGAGTCAGCGCACGGTGCAGCGGACACTCGAGGTGCTGGCGGAGGCAGGAAAAGTACAGGCGTTCGGCGCCGGGCGTGCACGCCGCTGGGTGACGCCGCCGATGCCGGGATTCACGTCGGCGTTGTTACTCTCCGCTCCGGTGCCGATCGATTAGGATCGGACGATGAAGCGATCGAGCGGCGAAATCGTCCGTGAGTACGGGCCCTTTCCGGGCGTGGAGAACGTGGGCGGCGTCGCCTACGACGGCGAGCGCGTCTGGTTCGCCGCCGGACACGCGCTCAAAGCGTTCGACCCCGCCGATGGCCAGGCCTCGTTGGTGATCGACATCGCGGCCAAGGCCGGTACCGCGTTCGACGGCCGGCACCTGTTTCAGCTGACCGACGGTCTCATCCGGAAGATCGATCCGGCGACCGGTCGCGTGCTCGCCACGATTCCGGCGCCTGAGGGCGGCATGGATTCCGGGCTCGCGTGGGCCGAAGGCACGCTCTGGCTCGGGAAATACCAGGACCGCAAGATCCATCAGATCGATCCCGAAACCGGATCGATTCTCCGCACGATCGAATCCAACCGGTTCGTCACCGGCGTCACCTGGATGGACGGCGAGCTCTGGCATGCCACCTGGGAGCGGGACGAGAGCGACCTGAGACGCGTCGACCCGCAAACAGGGGACGTGCTCGAAACGGTCGAGATGCCGCCGGGCGTCAGTGTGTCAGGGCTCGATTCGGACGGCCACGGGCGGTTTTTCTGCGGGGGCGGCCGGAGCGGGAAGGTGAGGGCCGTGCGCCGGCGCTCGAAGCCGGCATGAGTCTCTGTGGTACGCTGGGATCGCAATGACCCTCGAGTTTGCGGGCAACATGCTCTGCTCGGCCGGCGTGAGCTATTTCCACGTCTATCCCAACGGCGACGTCTACCGCTGCTTGGCCGATTTCAACGCCCGCCGGCCGCCGATCTTCAACCTGAAGCGCGACGGCTGGAAAGGCGCGGCCGATCCGACGCTGTGCGATCACGAGCGCTGCTACAACGCCTGCGACCTCGACTGGACGACCAAGTGGCAGGTCGATGCCCAGGGCCGGCTGGAGAAGACGTTCGAGGGGCAGCGGAAGGACATCGAGGCCGAGGTGTCGCGGTTCCTGTGCTCGCAGCGCCTCGACGCGCCCGAGCGGCGCATGGCGTATTTCATCTGGTCACCGACCCTCGCGTGTAACTACACGTGCGCCTACTGCGGCTGCGCGGCCGGCGAGAAGCGCATCAAGAACGATTTTCCATCGACCTACCCAGAGCTCACCGTCGACGAGTGGACCAACGTCTGGGGCGACATTCTGGATCGCTTCGACTACGGCATCCTCAGCATCACGGGCGGGGAGCCGCTGCTCAGCGAGGCGACGATTCCCGTGCTCAGCATGGTGACGCAGAAGTTCGCCTGCTACATGACGTCCAACATCAGCCGCAACGTGATGGAGTTCACGCGCGGCCGCATCCGGCCCGGCGCGTCGCGTGTGGTGGACGGCTTCGGCGAGGTGCCCATCGGGATCTCCGGGATCAACTGCAGCCTGCACCCGACCTCGAAGGGGTTCAACTGGGATCTCTTCAAGGGCTCGATCCTCCTGCTTCGGAATGCGGGCTTCCATGTGTCCGTCAATTACGTCGGCTATCCCCTCCAGCTCTATCTCGCGCCCGAGTACAAGGCCTGGTGCGAACAGAACCAGATCGAATTCACGCTGTCGTCCTGGCAGGGCGTGGACAACGAAGGCAACCTGTCGGGGTACTCCGCTCCCGAGCGCACCTTCTTCGAAGAGGTCGCGCCGTCGCACCGCAAGAAGGCGAACGAGCTCGTCTTCATGGATTGCCGCTACGAGATCACGTTCGACCATCCGGCGGCGCGCGTGCACATGGCGGACATCGTCACGGTGACGGGCCGCATCCGCAACCTCTCCCAGACCGAGTGGCACGTCGGCAGCGGACCGCGCCAGTGGTGCGTCGCGGGCTACGTCACGCGCGTTGGGCGGCGGAAGGTGTGGCTTCGCCAGTTCCGGACCACGCCCGACGACTGTCGCGTCGCCCCTGATGGCGAGCTCGAGTTCGCCATCCCGATCGACACCCGCGGTCTGCCGGCTGGCGTGTACGAGGTGTGGATCGACCTGCTGTCGGAGCGCACGAACTGGATGGGGCTTCACGGGGCCGTGCCAGGGACCGCGACGCTCCGGGTCGAGGCGTTCAGCCACGACATCGCCGTGGACACCGACACCCTGACCCTCTCGCCCGGCGGCACGGCCGTGCTCACGGGCATCCTGCGAAACACCTGCGGCAAGCCCTGGCCAACAGGCGCGGGCGACCAGCCGATGAATCTCGGCGCCCGCCTGTTCCGGCGATCGGCGAACGGGGAGCCCGTCCGCGAATTCCGTGCTGGCCTGGGGCGGCTGCCGGAACGGACGGAGGAGGAAGTGGCCTTCCGCCTGGTGCTCGACTCCGGGGAGCTGGAGCGCGGCGACTACGAGCTGAGTCTCGATGTCGTGAAGGAGAACCAGTTCTGGCTGGCCGAGAAGGGGGCGACCCCGAAAGTCATCCCGGTAGTGATCGCGTGACGAATCGCCGCGGCGTCGACGGACCGTTGTGGTTCGATCGCGCAATCCTGAACCCATAGCGCCGTGTGCCGGGCGATCGAAACGTGACGTAGTGTCCGAAGATCCGCAGATAACCCGCCAGGCCGACGAACACCTGACCCTTCAGTCGCGACAAGTTCCGGACCGACGCGAAATTCTGCAGCGCCACGTAGCCGACCGTGTGCGTGTGCCCCTCGGCGAGCAGCCGGGCGTCAGCCCGATGCACGTTGTAGAACTGCAGGCGCAGGCCTCGAAATTCAGGCCGTGTGTACATCGCGAAGCCGTAGACCTGCCCCGGATACGCGTAGTGCACATCGAGGTCCGAGCTGAGCGGCACCGGCCGGCCCAGGCCGCGCCAGTCGTAGGCGGCCAGCTGGTCGCCGCACAGCACGCCGAAGCAGTAGTGGCCCCGGGCGAGAGACTCGTCGGCGAAGGCGGGCGTCATCTCCAGGTTCGGATCCCGCGCGAAGCGGCGGACCTCGTCATCCGTCAGCACGCGGAACTCGAACCGCTGTGCGATCTCCGCCGGAAGCTCTTCGCCAGCGGTGTGCGGGCTCCGATTGACCCGGAACACGTGGAGATCGATCGCTTTCTCGAGCGCATCGAGCGCCAGCCCGTAGATCGTCCGCCATGCACCGAATCGCTTCCAGTGTTCTTTCCGCCTGGCCAGCCGCACCACGACCTCCCGCTCGTCATTTCGGCATGAACGGGTGGCCGCCGTCCCGGGGATTCCCGAGCAGCAGCCCACCGGCGGCGCTGAGCTCACGCCGCTGCCCGACGAAGTGCTGGCACATCGTCTCCATGTCGCGGAGCGAACGATCGAGGGAGCTTCGATACGTATAGATCGCGCTGCCGCCGACCGCGTCGTAGAGCGAGCGCACGATCGTCCGGCTCTCCTGGAAAGCGTTCAGGCGCGACAGCCAGACGTCGGAGCGTTCCCGGTCCGTGAGCGGCTCGTCGCGGAGGATCTTCCGCCACTGTGTGTCGAGCGCGGAGTACACATAGGAGCGCGCGGCGCCCAATCGCATCTGCGCTTCGCCGATCGCCGTGCGAATGCGATCGAGCTCGCGGTACGGTCGACCGGAAGGGAACTCGACCTTCCCGGCCATGATCTGGAGCACATCGTCGATGGTGCGGCGGGCGACGCCGAGAGGCACCGCGGCCATCTTGCGCAGGAACGTGTCCGGCCTCGCCCAGAGCGCCCCCTCGCGCTTGGGCTGCGTGAGGTCGAGCGTGTGCTCGAAAGGGACGAAGAGTGAGTCGGCGCGCGGCGCGTAGTCGTTGCTGGCCGATCCGCGCAGGCCGGTCGTGAACCAGACGTCGTCGATCCTCCACTCGGCGCGCTTCGCGATCACGACGCGCGACTGCCGGCGTCCGTCCCGCAGCAGGGGTTCGCCGTTCTGGTAGACGATGCATCCGGCGGCGATGTTGTCGGCATGCGTCGAGCCGCTCAGGAACCGCCACTGCCCGCTGATGCGATACCCGCCGGCGACGATCTCCGCGCGTCCCGCGGGCTGCGCCCAGCCGGCCTGCACCATGTCGAGGCGCGGCCAGAGCGCGCGCGCTGCGCTGTCCTCGATGAACCCGGAATAGAAGCCGGAGTCGCAGCCGATCATCAGGCACCAGCCGACCGAGGCGTCCGCCGACGACACCTGCTCGATGATGTCGATCTGCTCCAGCGTCGGAAGCTCCGGCCCACCCCAGATTCGCGGCATGAGCATCCGGAACGCGCCGGCGTCCTTCAGAAGCTGGACCACGTCCGCCGGCACCGCGCGCTGTTTTTCGATTTCATCGGAGCGGCTGCGGATGTGCGGAACGAGCGAGACGACGTTCTCGAAGATGTTGGAAAAGCAGTCGGGCTGGCGAAAGCGAAACCCTGTCGCGGGCTGGCCGGGCACGGGCCACGCGGCGTGCGCCGCGTCATGCTCATCCAGCGTCGCGACCGATCCCTCACGTTGTATCAGGTGCAAGGACATAGGAGCAGCCATTCTCCGCCGGCTAGGATAAAAGGCATCGGCAGGACATGACCTGAGCGTACCCGGAGGGCAGCCGGGTTCACAGAGGGGTTTTCCCGGGAACGCCAGACAGGAGTTCCCTGTCACTCGGCCAAAATTTCCCCGCCGTGAGAGACTGAACCGTCTTGCCGCGTGCCCAGCATCGGCCGCGTCGCGGTTCAGAGCGGGCCGTGACCCACACGTTGTCGTCCTTTCGAGGTAATATCGCCGACCGCGGCATCATGGGCGCCATCATTCTCACGGCCGGCTACGGCCGCCGCATGCAACCGCTCTCGGAGGTCTGCCACAAGGCGTTGCTGCAGGTTGGCGCCGTCACCATTCTCGGCCGCATCGTCGACAGCCTCCTGGTCGCCGGCATCACAGACATCCTCATCGTCACCGGTTATCGCGCCGATGACATACGGACGTTCCTCAACGATCACTATCCGCACGTGGCGTTCCAGTTCGTCCACAACGCCCGCTACGCCGAGACCAACAACATCGTCTCGCTGTCGCTGGCGCTCGACGCGATGCCGCTCGATGGCGACGTGCTGCTCATCGAATGC
>JANWLS010000117.1 GCA_025450765.1 Vicinamibacterales bacterium
ATCGGGGCTCTGCCCCGAACCCCGGCTCACTGCGTTGCGCTCGCGAGTCGGCTCGCTCCACTCCGTTCGCGGGCCCGCCGTGCGGGCCGTAGGTAACCGTCGCCCTTATGCATGTTGACCTTGAACGATTGATCAGGCTCCAGCAACTCGATTCCGCCGCCGACGCGGCACGGCGGCGGATCGGCGAGCAGCCGGAGCGCTCCCGGGCGCTCCAGTCACGCCTCGATGAAGCCCAGGCCCTCGTCGACGCCGCCCGCACACGCCTCACCGACAGCCAGACGGCACGCCGCACGGTCGAAAAGGAAGTCGCCGTCATTCAGGGCCGCCTGACGAAGTTCAAAGATCAATTGATGGAGGTCAAGACCAACCGCGAATACCAGGCGATGCAGAAGGAGATCGAGGTCGCGCAGGTCGAGGTCAAGTCGATGGAGGATCAGATCCTCGACGGGATGCTCGAGGCCGAGAGCCTCACCGCCGCCGTCAAGGACGCCGAGCGCGCGCTCAAGGCCGAGCAGTCGGCGATCGACGCCGAACGCCGGACGATGGACGAGGAGGTCGCCCGCCTCTCGAAGGAGGTCGACTCCGCGGTCGCCGCGCGGCAGGCGCTCGTCGCCCAGGTCGACGCGCGGCTGATGGCCACCTACGACCAGGTCGCCCGCAACCGCAAGGGCGTCGCCGTCGCCGAGGCGAAGGACGGCCACTGCACCATCTGCCATGTCCGCCTGCGGCCGCAGGTCTTCAACGAAATCCGCCGCAACGAATCGATCATGCAGTGCGACAGCTGCCAGCGCATCCTCTACTTCGTGCCGGCCACCGCCGAGGCGGTGCCGTGATCGTCATCTACACCGACGGCGGCTCACGCGGGAATCCCGGACCGGCCGGCTACGGCGTGCGGATCGAATCAGAAGAGGGCGCGCTGCTCACCGAGCTGCGCGCGCCGCTCGGCCTCGCCACCAACAATGTCGCCGAGTATCATGGCCTGCTGGCGGGCCTCGAATGGGCGGCGGCGAACGGACATCCGCGCGTGCGCGTCCGGTCGGACTCGGAGCTGCTCGTCAAGCAGATGCGCGGCGAGTATCGCGTGAAGAACCCCGGGCTGCAGCCGCTCTACCTTCGCGCGCGCGGCCTGGTCGTCCGGATCGGCCAAGTGACGTTCGAACACGTCCGGCGTGAGATGAACACGGAAGCCGACCGGCTCGCCAACCTGGCTATGGATGAGGCGTCGGAGGGAGGCATCAATGGCGTTCGATGACATGGTACGCGGCGGCACATTTCCCGCGTCGTCCACGACGGCAGCGCGCGTGGATCAGTTTCTGCGCGCGGTCTACGGCTGGATGTGCGCCGGCCTGGCCATCACGGCCATCACGGCCTGGCTCATCGCCTCCTCGCCCACGGTGCTGATGGCCGTCGCCAGCAACCGCGTGCTCTTCTGGGGATTGATGATCGCCGAGCTCGGGATCGTCTTCTACCTGTCGGCGCGCGTGAACCGGATCTCGCCGGCGAAGGCGTCGCTGCTCTTCATCGGCTATTCAGCGCTGACCGGCGTGACGATTGCGTTCTTTCTCCTGATGTACACCGGGCAGTCGGTCGCCACGACGTTCTTCGTGACCGCGGGAATGTTCGGATCGCTGGCGTTCTACGGAACCGTGACGCGGCGGAACCTGCAGGGGCTCGGCCACTTCCTCTTCATGGGCCTGATCGGTGTGGTGCTGGCCTCGTTCGTCGGCATCTTCTGGCACAACGACGGCTTCCAGTTCGTGCTGTCGTTCATCGGCGTGATCGTCTTCACCGGACTGGCGGCCTATGACGCCCAGCGGCTGAAGGCGATGGCTGCCGCGACCCCAGAAGGGCTCACCGAGAACTACGCCATCGTCGGGGCGCTCGCGCTCTACCTCGACTTCATCAATCTCTTCCTGTTCATGCTGCAGTTCATGGGCAGCCGGCGCGATTAGTTCCGCGCCGGTCCTTCCCTCAGGGCGTTCGCATCCGGATCGCGCCCGCCATTCGCCCGACGGTTTGGCCGTCGCGGCGATACGAGCAGAGCCGATCCGGGTGATGAACCGTGCAGAGCCCCGCGACGTGGACCTGCGCCGCGGGCACTCCCGCCGCGGTTAACTGATCCCGGTTCGCCTGCCACAGATTGAGGATCCAGCGATCCGTCCCGTTCCCCCGCGCCGTAAACCAGGGGCTCGCGGTGTCCGCTCCGCGCGACGACAGAAACGCTTCGCGAACCTCCGGCCCCACCTCGTAACAGCACGGGCCGATGCTCGGTCCCATCGCAACAATGAGGTCGGCCGGGCGAGTGCCGAACGCCTCGATCATCGCCTGGACGACGGCGCCGGCCGCGCCGGCCGCTGTCCCGCGCCAACCCGCGTGGGCCGCGCCCACCGCGCGGGTGTGCTGGTCGGCGAACAGCAGGGGCACGCAATCGGCAGCCTGTACGGTGAGGACAAGGTCTGGATTGTCGGTGATCGCGATATCGGCGGCCGGACGGACGTCGGACACAACCCCGCGGCCCTCGGCCACGACGACCTCCATCCCATGCACTTGCTTCAAGCGAACGAGCGCAGACGATGGGCGGCCGAAGGAGCCCGCGAGTTGCTCCCACGCGCGTGACGCCGGGTCGCCCTCCGCGCCGAGTGGCAGCGCGCGGCTCGTGAACAGGTGGCGGGCTACCGGTTCGAGCGCCGCACAGTGCAGCGCCTCGCCCCAGGCTTCCACGTGCCAGCTGAAATCAGGACTCGTCGTGGTCATGTCGTAACCGCGGTTGTCGTCCCCGGCGCGCTGGCGGGATCGCCAGAACGCGATCGGGATCGTTGCAACGCGCGAACAGGCGATGCCTCAATCAATTGCGCGGACGCGTCCGATACCGCTCCTGCCCGGAACACCCCTTGCTCGACACCAGGCATCGCACGCCGCACGCGTGCACCACACAAGAAGATGAGGGCGCGATGACTGTCACAATCATTCCAAATCAAACCGGCAATCCGACCGGGAAGCTGGGGGATGCCGAGCTGCACTTCGCCGACGGGCCGCTCGCTGGATTGAAGCTCGTTGGATTCGGCATCTGGGAGCGGCGCGGTGGAGGCGGACGCAACGTCACGTTTCCCTCGCGCCAGTACTCGGTGAACGGCGAGCGCCGCAGCTTCGCGCTGCTGCGCCCGATCGAGGATACGACGGCGCAGGAAGCGGTGCGGCAGGTGATTCTCAGCGCGTATCAGGAGTACGAAGAGCGAGCGGCGGTGGCGAGCTAGCCGGCTGGCGCCGGGCGGGCAGCGTCCACTCGGCGCGCAGTGCCTTGTCGAACTCGGTACGGAAGAAGCCGGTCTTCATGCCGCCGTCGATGATGTCCCACGGGAGCACGCGGTCGCCGCTGCGGTCGCGGAAGATGTAGAAGTCGGCGTCGACGCCGGCTTCCGCCACCGCGGCCCGCCAGTTGCCACCGTTGCGTTCGGCGGCTTCGATCGCCGGCGCGACGCGGCGGTCGCCGAGCGAGAGCAGCGCCTGGTAATAGGAGTGCCGCTCCGACTTGATGTTGAAGTAGACGTTGTCGATGCCGGAGGTCAGCTCGCGCAGGCGCTTCACCTTGCGGTCGATCTCCGCGGCCGAGGCCATTGGAAGCCACTGATACGTGGTCCACGGCTTCGGGATGAGCGGATTGACGCTGCCGACGATCCGGCCGACGGCCCCCCGCGTTCGGGCGTGCTGCATCATCCGGTCGCGCACGGCTACGAACTGCTCGCGGATGGCCACCAGGTCCTCGTCCGTTTCCGTCGGGAGCCCGATCATGTAATACAGCTTCAGGTTCTCGATACCGGACGCGAAGATCAACTCGGCGCGATCGAGGATGTCGTCGTTCGTGACGGTCTTGTTGATCACGCGCCGGAGCCGATCCGAGCCGGTCTCCGGCGCGATCGTGATCGTGCGCTCGCCGCTCGCGCGCAGGAGGCCGACAATCGTCGGCGTCAGGTCGTCCAGGCGCAGTGAGGCGGGACTGATCGAGTAGCCCATCTCGAGCAGGCGCGTCAGGATCCGCTCGATCTCCGGGTGGTCGCACAACGCGATCGACACGAGGCCGACGCGCGAGGAAACGGCGCGCGCCTGCTCGGCCAGCTCGAGGATCCGATCCGCCGGGAACGGACGTACCGGGAGGTAGTTGTAACCGGCCCAGCAGAAGCGGCAGAGGTTCGCGCAGCCGCGCACGACTTCGACGAGGAAGCGCGATCCGAACTCCGTGTCGGGGGTGAAGATTGACGTCGAGGGCGGCTCGCAGAGCTCTATGGCTTTGAGCGCCGCCTTCCGGACCGGCACGGGCGCGTCGCTGCCAGGCTTCGGTACGAAGGCGCGCACGCGGCCGTCGTCTTCATACTCGACGTCGTACAGGGACGGGACATAAAAGCCCGGCTTGCGAGCGAGCTGAGTGTAGAGCTCGTCTCGACCGGAGGAGGCGGAGATGGCGTCGCGCAGCGCCGGAATCAGCACTTCGCCCTCGCCGGCAGCGATCACGTCGGCGAACAGGGCAAGCGGCTCAGGGTTGACGAACGTGACGGCGCCGCCGATGACGACAAGCGGATGATGCGGACCGCGGTCGGCCGCACGTAACGGCAGCCCGGCGAGCCGGAGCATCGTGAGCACGTTGGTGTAGTCCCACTCGAACGACACGGAAAACGCGAAGATGTCGAACTGATCAACGGGCGTCTGGGATTCGATCGTCACCAGCCGGCCAGACGAGGCCGAGAGCGCGGCCAGTTCCTGCTTGGGCGGCAGAAAGACCCGTTCGCAGACGATGTCCTCTTCTGCGTTGAACAGGCGATAGACCGTCTGGAGGCCGAGGTTCGACATCCCGACGAAGTACGTGTTGGGAAACGTGAGGGCGACGCGCAGTCGTCCGCCGTGCGGCTTGCGGACGTAGCCGACCTCGCGGGAAAGGATTGATCGTGCGTGCTCGCGCTGCTGCCAGGATTGCATATGGAGTGGAACCGCCCACCGGCGCGGCTCCGCCGAGGCTCATGGTCGAGTTGAGCGTCAGGCGCCGACGATCGCGTGTGCCGTGGGTGTACCTACTTTACCACGCGCAGCGCGACCGTCCGGTTCAACGCGAGCGAGAAGGGATGGGCCGGCTCAATCCGCGCTTGGCCGTCGCAGGAATGCCGGCACGTCGAAGGGCGAGCTGAGGTCGAGGTCGCGATCCGGCGGCTCGACCGGGGCGAACTCGGGCCCGGGGCCCATCGTGCCGCCGACGGCCAGCGGCAGGTCGATCGTTTGCCGGCGGCCGACCGACAGCCGCGGGGC
This sequence comes from Vicinamibacterales bacterium, assembly GCA_025450765.1. Taxonomy (GTDB): domain Bacteria; phylum Acidobacteriota; class Vicinamibacteria; order Vicinamibacterales; family CAVVIG01; genus JAGWRA01. The sequence continues at coordinate 5,293 of JANWLS010000117.1, forward strand.
GGCCGCAGCCGGCGCTTCGGCCGGCTCGGGCCGGGTGCGCGCCCGATCGGCATAGTTCTGCAGGTCGACCGGCGTTTGCAGCGAGGAGGCCGACTGCCGGGCTGAACGCGTCTCGCCGAATCCGGTGGCGATCACGGTGATCTTCACCCGGCCGATCAACGCCGGGTCGACGACCGCGCCGAAGATGATGTTCGCCTCCTCGTCGGCGGCTTCCTGCACGATCGACGAGGCCTCGCTCACTTCCATGAGGGAGAGATCCGGTCCGCCCGTGACATTGATGATGACGCCGCGTGCGCCCTGCACCGAGGCGCCTTCGAGCAGCGGGCTCGAGATCGCCTTGCGGGCCGCATCCACGGCCCGCTCCTCCCCTTCGGCGATGCCCGTGCCCATCATCGCGACGCCCATGCCGGCCATGATCGTCTTCACGTCGGCAAAGTCCAGGTTGATCAACCCCGGCACGAGAATCAGGTCCGAAATCCCCTGGATGGCCTGGCGCAGCACGTCGTCTGCCGTTCCAAACGCCTCGGTGAGCGGCGTGGCGCGATCGATGATCGTGAGCAGCCGCTCATTCGGAATCGTGATCACCGTGTCGACGCACTCCCGCAGGGCGTCGAGCCCGCGCTCGGCCTGCAGCAGGCGCTTCTTCCCCTCGAACTTGAACGGCTTGGTCACGACGGCAATCGTCAGTGCGCCGAGCTCGCTCGCAAGGCTCGCGATGACCGGCGCCGCTCCGGTGCCGGTGCCGCCGCCGAGTCCGGCCGTCACGAACACCATGTCGGCACCGTCGAGCGCCTGGATGAGCGCATCGGTATCTTCGAGCGCCGCCTGCCGGCCGACGTTCGGATCCGCACCGGCGCCCAGCCCCTTGGTGAGCTTGCCGCCGATCTGCAGCTTCACCATCGCACGGGTCACCTGCAGCGCCTGGCGATCGGTGTTCGCCACCAGGAACTCGACGCCGTCGAGTCCGACCTGCACCATGCGGTTCACGGCATTGGAGCCGCCGCCGCCCACCCCGACCACCGTGAAGCGCGCGCCCCTACCTGCGTCCTCCCCCAGGGTCAAACGCAGGGCTGACCGATCCTTCGCCTGCTCGGCACCCGGCCACCCGGCCGAATGCGCCAGCGCCGACCATCCGCGGCACCTCGCCGGCATAGTTCCGCTGGCCGTACAGGACCAGCCCCACCGCGGTTGCAAACGTCGGGCTGTTCACGTGATCCGCCAGACCGCCA
>JANWLS010000118.1 GCA_025450765.1 Vicinamibacterales bacterium
GCCGGGTCGGCCGCGCGGCCCCATTCCCCGTCGGTCCGCGTGACGGTTGCGCCGTAGCGCTCGAGGATCTGCACGAGCCGCTCGCCAAAGTAGCCGGTGACGACGACGTGCGCGCGCTTGCCTGGTTCGATCAGGTTCGCGATCGTCGTCTCCATGCCGGAGGTGCCGGTGCCGGAGATCGCCAGCGCGAAGGAGCCGGAGGGCGCCTGAAACAGGCGCGTGAGCCGTTCGCGGACGGCGTCGAGCAGCGCGACCATCGCGGGATCGAGGTGACTGACGATCGGGGTGGCCATGGCGCGCATCACGCGCGCGGAGGTGAGGCTGGGACCGGGGCCGAGAAGAATCCGTTCGGTATTCGGGAGTGTAGCCATGAACAATTACGCTCGGGAAGCCGCCGGTTGTGCGAGGGCGGCGAGTTGCTGGCGCAGCGTCTCGAGTGCGCCGGATGAGGCGGGCTGGAGCGGCGGCCGCGGGAGGCCGGCCCGGTAGCCCGACAGGTTGAGTGCGGCCTTGAGGCCGGGGACGCCGAAGCCGGTCGTCACCGCGCGCGCGATCGGCACGATCTGCCGCTGCATCGCCAGCGCCTCGGCGTGATGCCCCGCGCGCGTCAGGTCGTAGATCTTCACGCACAGCTCCGGGATCACGCACGCGGCGGCCACGATGCCCCCCGTCGCACCGACGCAGAGGCTTGTATATAAGGTGGGCGCCGCGCCCACCAGGACCTGGAAATCCGACGGCGTGAGCGACACCAGGTCCGACACCTGCGCCATGTCGCCGCCCGATTCCTTGATGCCGACGATGTTCGGGTGCTGGGCGAGTTCGGCGACCGTGGCCGGCGCCAGGTTCACGCCGGTCACCCGCTGGAAGTTGTACAGGAGCACCGGCACCGGGGACGCGTCCGCCACCGCGCGGTAGTGGCGCACGAAGACGTCGTGCGTCATCTCGCTCTTGAAGAAGGAGGGCGTCCGCACGAGCACCACGTCGGCGCCCGCCTTCGCGGCCTCCTTCGACGCGCGGATCGTGGCGCGCGTCGACTCCCGCCCCGTCCCCGCAATCAGCAGCCGATCGCTCGGCACCGCCTCGCGGGTGGTCTCGATGGCCGCCCTCGACTCATCCTCATCGACGAGCGCCGACTCGCCGTTGGAGCCGAGCACGACGATGCCGGCGAGCGGCGTGCGCATCCAGCGTTCGACGTTGAACCGGAGCGCCGCCCGGTCGAGCTGGTCGTGGTCGTCGAAGGGGGTTGGGATGGGAGGGAACACACCACTGATGTTCATGATGCGTCAACGTACTCACCCCGCGCGCGGCTTGTCAACGCGGCGGCCGCGCCGCCCGCACTCACGGTGCGTCGAGTCTCGTAAACTTCCGAGGTGCCGGCAGACGTCACGGCTTCGTGATTCGGCCGTCATTAAGGGCCAACCCCCATTGGCCCGCACACAGCGACCTCGTACAATTACTCGTCCCCACGCCGCCCGTAAACTGTCGAGCTCCCCGCAGGCAGGTGTCCTTGGACCAGACTCCGTCGACGTTCTCCGCCTTTCTCGCCGAGCGGCTGCGCGCCGGAGCTGTGGCGTTGAGCGCCCTCTGGCTCGATCGGCTGCGCACGCTGCTCCCCGTTGAAGCCGACCGGATTTTCCCGACCGACTCGCTGCTCGATGACGTGCCGCGCCTGATCGAAGCCATCGGCGATCTGGTCGGCTCGGCGGAGCCGGGGACGCCGTCGGGCACGCTCGTCCTGTCCGAAGCACGCAGCCTCGGCGCCTTGCGGCATCGCCAGCGCGCCTCGGTGCACCAGCTGCTGCGGGAATACGAGATTCTGCGTGGCATCCTCGAGGAGTTCGTGGTCGAGCAGGCACGGCTCTTTCCAGGGCTCGCCGACACCGGGCAGGTCATCCAGGCGCTGCGGCGCATCAACGCCGCGGTCGCGACCCTCGCGCAGACGACGGTCGATACGTTCATCGCGCACTACACCGAGACGATCCAGGAGCAGCAGCACCGGCTCGAAGGATTCAATCGCATGCTCAGTCACGAGTTGCGGCAGCCGCTCGGCGTCCTGGTGACGGCGATGGGTCTCCTCAAGGCGACCGAGGGCACCGACGATGGCACGCGCCGCGCCAGCGCGATGGCCGCCGTGGAGCGCACCACGATGCGGCTCATGGATCTGGTGAGCACGATCACGCGCCTGTCGATGACGAGCGCGGCGGCCGATCTCCAGCCCAACGTGCAGCGGATTTCGCTCACGGCCGCGGCGCGCGACGCGGCGCGCCCGCTCCTCGAATGGGCCGCCGCCCGGCAGGTGGACGTGCGGATCGACCCGGGTCTCGCTGACGTGGTCGTGGACATGGGCCGGCTCGGGTTGATGCTGACCAACCTGCTCTCCAACGGGATCAAGTACAGCGACCCGTCCAAGGCCGGTCGCTCCGTCGAGGTGCGACGCGTGGAGGGAGCGGCGGTGGCCTTTCAGGTGCACGACAACGGAATCGGGATGGATCCCGCAGAAGCGCGGCAGGTCTTCACGCCCTTCTATCGCGGCGAGGCCGCCCGCGACCGGGGCGGCCTCGGACTCGGGCTTGCGATCGTGCAGGAGTGCGCGACGGCCATGGGCGCTACCCTGACCGTAGACTCCGTGCCCGGCCAGGGGAGCACCTTCACCGTGGCGCTGCCGGAGGAACCGCCCGCCTAATCGTCGACCACTTCGCCACCTCGATGTCGAGCGCCGCCGTCCGGCCGTTCATCGGCGCTGGCGGTGCCCGTGCCGGGCACGTTCATCACTACCTGATTTAACGATCGGAGGCGGGCCGACGTTTACGAGGGCCGGGCGCTCTCAGGGATGGCCACCGGGTTGCCGCTCTGCCGAAGCGGCAGCCGGATTGTGAACGTAGTCCCCTGCCCCCGGCCGGGACTGGCCACGGCGATCGATCCGCCGTGCAGCTCGATGAGCTGCCTCGCGATCGTCAATCCGAGCCCCAGACCGACCATCCCGGCCTGGTCGCCCTGCCGGAACGAGTCGAACACGTGCGGCAGGAGCTCCGCGTCGATGCCGATGCCGGTATCGCGCACCACGACCTCGGCAGCCGATCCGAGGCCCTGGACGCAGACGGTGATCCGGCCGCCGCTCCCCGTGAACTTGATGGCGTTCGACACCAGGTTCGAGATGGCCTGCACCAGGCGGACGCCGTCGCCGGCGATCCGCAGCGGACCCGAGGCGTCGACCTCGCTCACGAGGCTGATCGCTCGAGCATCCGCCGCGGACCGGTTCATTTCGACGACGCGGTTGACGACCGGCACCAGATCGACGTCGGCGAGGTTGAGCTGAAACTTCCCTTTTCGCATCCGCGACAAATCGAGCAGATCCTCGACAAGGCGCGAGAGCACCGCCGCGTTGCGATCGATCTTCTCGATCGAGCTCGACAGGCCCGCCGTGTCGGCGTATTTGCGGGCCATGAGCTGCGAGACGCCCTGAATCACGTTGAGCGGCGTCCTCAGCTCGTGAGAGACCATCGCCAGGAACTCGTCCTTCACGCGGTTCGCCTCGTCGAGCTCCGCCAGCCGGTCGCGCAGCTCGTACTGGCGGGCCCGGGCACGGAGCGCCGCCTGCACCGTGCTCACGAGGGCAGGAATCCGGACCGGGCGCTCGAACACCGTGGCGTTCGGCAGGACGCGGAAGCGGGCGACCGAGCGGCTGGTGGCCGCCCCCGCCAGCACGATCAGGGTCAGGATGTCGGACCAGGGCGGCTGCCCGCCCACGCACGCGGCGAGTTGATCCAGGGTGGCCGGCGACAGCGCCTCTTCGGCCACGAGCAGCAGCCCGGCGCCGAGGCGGTATTCGTCGCAGAGTGCCTGGAGATCCGGACAGACGTCCGCCGTCACGCCGTTGGCGGTGAGGATCTCGCGCGTCATCGGCGCGTCCTTGCCGACCGGCGCCAGGACGAGGACGCGGCGCTCAGTCGCGGGATTTCGGCTCACGCGGCTCATGGGTGGCGAACAGGCGATCGGGCTCGCCGACGAACTCGGGAACGCCGGTCATCACCCCGCGGAAGCGGGCGAGGGGCTGGCCGATGCGGGGCCCGTGGTCGGTCACCTGGTATTCGCGGATCGTGCGCTCGTGATCGCCGGTGCGCTTCTTCACGATCGAGATCGCCTGCCGCACGGCGCCGCCCGCCTCGAAGAAACGCATCAGGATCAGGGTGTCGGTCAGGTAGCTGACGTCGAGCGGAGCCACCATGCCGGTCCCGATGATCCCGTGCTGCGCGACGATGAGCATCGTGAGCACGCCGTGTTCGTCCAGGAACGTGAGCAGCTCGTGGAGCTGCACCAGCACGGCGGCCTCGTCGCGCATCGCGGCGAGATAGCCGTTGAGGGTGTCGATGAGCACGAACCGCACGCCGTCCCGTTCGACGCGCGTGCGGATGCCGGCCGCGAATTCGCCGGGCGTGACCTGGGCCGGGTCGAGCTGTTCGATCCAGATGGGCGGCCGATCGCGGCCCGGTTCGAGATCGATGCCGAGCCGCCGCGTCCGATGCATGAAGGTGTTCAGCCGCTCGTCGAACAGATAGAGCGCGGCGGGCATGCCGGCGCTCGCCGCCTGTCCGGCGTAGTGCGTCGCGAGCACGGTCTTCCCCACGCCGGCCGGCCCGATGATCGCCGTCGTCGTCCCCGTCGGCAGGCCGCCGCCGAGCAGTGCGTCCAGCTCGGGCATCCCGCTGGACACCGGCGCGATCTCGCTCCGGCCGCCGCGCCGGTGCTCGGCCGCGTTCATGCGCGGATAGACCGTGATGCCGCCGGTCTCCATCCGGAAATCGTGGTGGCCGCCCTTGTACTTGACGCCGCGCAGCTTGACGACCTGCAGCCGTCGCCGCTCGGAGCCGTAGTCGGCCACCTGCTGTTCGAGGCGCAGGACGCCGTGCGAGATGCTCTGGACCTGCAGATCGCCGCGGCTGGCCCCTCGATCGTCGATGAGCAGCACGGTGGCGCGCCGGCCGACGAAGAACTGCTTGAGGGCCAGGATCTGCCGGCGGTAGCGGAGGGGCTCCGGCGTGAGCAGCCGCATTTCCGCCAGGGAATCGATGACCACCCGCGACGGATTCAGGCGCGAGACCTGGTCGACGACCGCGCGGATCGTGTCCGACAGCTCGACGTCCGACGGGTGAAACAGCGTGTACTGCTTCTCCGGCTCCAGCACCCCCTCGGAGGGCGTGAGCTCGTACATGTGGATCGCATCCAGGTTCCATCCATGCGAGCGGGCCACGGCGTTGAGCTCGTCGACCGTTTCGGACAACGCGATGTAGAGACAGGTCTCCTGGCGCGCCGCGCCGTTCAGCAGAAACTGCAGGGCGAGCGTCGTCTTGCCCGTACCCGGATCGCCTTCGAGCAGGTGGACGCGGTGGGCCGGCAGGCCGCCGGCGAGGATTTCGTCGAGGCCGGCGATGCCGGTGGCAACTGCGGCGGTGGTCATCCGACCGAATTTACACGGTGCGCCTGAATACGGGGGATTTCGTTTGGTCCGCTATTCCGCCGGCCGGAACGGCGCGCCCGGCAATAGCTTTGCGCCACGCGAGGCAGCCCGTCTATAGGGTGGCGCTGCTATTGCACGGAAGATACGGTGTTGATAAGAATAGCGTAGGTTAGGTTAACGATTGGTTACCGTTCAGGAGGCGAGAGGTGGCTTCGCGAGTCCGAAAGGCTCCCCTGCATTTCGCGGCCATTCCGCAGGCCGAAGTGCCGCAGGGGCGGAACGGCAAGCACAAATCGATCGTGGAGAAGATCCTGTCGGATCTGAACCAGGTGGCGCTTGGCAGCGCGGTCAGGATCTCGCTGCACGAGCTGACCGACAGCAAGGAGAACGTCCGGTCGGCGCTCAATCGCGCCTCGCGCAAGGCCGGGCGCGCTGTGGCGACGGCCAGCGACGCGGAATACCTCTACGTCTGGAATGAACGGAAATAGCCCTTCATTCCTCGCGCAGTGCGGCGAGCGCGTCGACACGCGCGGCGCGGGCGGCGGGAATCCATGAGGCGGCGAAGGCGAGGAGCAGCACCGCGGCGGTCGTGCCGAAGATTGTCCAGGGATCGAACGGCGCCACCCCGAAGAGGAAGGCGCGCGTGATCCGCCCGCCCGCCGCGGCAAGCGCGAGGCCGGGCACCAACCCCGCCACGGCCAGCCGCACGCCCTGACGCGCGACCAGCCGGCGCACGCGGCCGGCGTGCGCGCCGAGCGCGACCCGGATCGCGATCTCGCGCCGCCTCGCCTCCACGGTGTGCGCGAGGGTGCCGTAGAGGCCGAGCGCGGCGAGCAGCAGGCCCATCGCCGCGAACCCGTTCAGCAGCCAGGCGACGAACCGCCGCAGGCGGATCGAGGACGCCACGCGGTCGCTCATCGGGCTCACGTCGAAGAGCGCTACGGTTGGATCCATCGCCCGCAACTGCGCGCGCACCATCGCCGTGACATCCTGTCCCGGCGCTTCGCGCACCACCAGGAACGTCGCCGACTGCCCTTCCTGCCGTTCCGAGAGATAGATCTGCGGCCTCGGCACCGCGGCCAGATCCGCGTCCGCGACCGGCCCGACGACCCCGATGATCCGGTAGGTCTTTCCACCTGGCGCGTCACTCGACACGAGCTGGCCGACCGGATCCTCGTCCGCGAAGTAGGTTCGCGCGAACGTGCGATCGACGACCGCCACGGCGGGCGCGCCCGCCGCGTCCTGCGACGCGAACGTGCGGCCTTCGAGCCGCGGAATCCGTAGCGTGCGGAAGTAGCCGGGCAGGACGATGTTCACCGCCGCCGCGGGGCGCACGTCGGGGACCGGGCGGCCGGGAAACACCACGTTCATGATTTGAACACCGCCCGGGTTGAACGGAATCTGTCCACCCGCCGACGCCGATTCGACGCCCGGCCGCGCGGCGAGGCGCGTGGTGAGCCGCTCGAAGAAGTCTGCCGACGATGCGCGGGAGCCAGGACCGCGATCGGCCAGCTGGATGGCGCCCGTCCAGACGCGGTCCGGCGAAAACCCGAGCGGGGCATTGAGAAGGTTGAGAAAGCTCCGCGTGAGCGCGGTGGCGGTGAAGAGCAGCGCCACGGCGACGGCGATCTGCGCCGCGACGAGCAGCGTCCACCCGCGCCGTCGGCCCGTGGACGTCCGCCCGCCGCCGGCCTTGAGCGATCGATCCAGCGGCACGCGCCACAGCCGCGCCACAGGCAGCAGGCCGGCCAGCATCGTGCAGACAAGGGCGGCGAGGATCGCGAAGAGGTACATCCACGGTCCGATCGCCGCGCGTACCGGGCCGAAGGTGTTCGCGAGGTGGACAGCACCGGCCGCGACGGCGATCCCGATCGCGCAGGCGGCGGTTCCCAGGATCGCGGTCTCGATCGCAACCTGGCGCAGTAGCCGGAACGGTGTGGCCCCGAGCGCCGCGCGCACCGCCCATTCGCCCTGCCGCGTGCTCGTCTGCACCAGCAGCAGCCCCGACGCGTTGGTGCACGCGATGAGCAGCACGCACAGTACCGCGCCGAAGGCGAGCACGAGCCAGCCGCGGAGGCGCTCGGTCTGCTGCGCCGCGATCGCACGCGACGAGAAGTGCCAGCCCTCCTGCACCGGATACGCGTCCGGAAAGGCGGCGGCGAATGACTGGCTCACCGTGAACAGCGCCGCGTTCGCCCGCGCGGGCGTGAGCCCGGGTGCGAGCCGCGCGATCATCTGCAGCCACCGGCGTCCGCGGTCGGATGGCGCGAGCTGCGCGGGCGAGAGCGAGAGCGGTACCCACATCTCCGTCGCCGGATACGGAAACGCGAAATCGGCCGGCATCACGCCGACGATGCGGTACGGCGTGCCGTCGAGCGCCACCGTGCGCCCAACCGCTCCAGGGTCGCCGCCAAACGTCGACCGCCACAGGCCGTCGCTGAGCACGAGGACTCTTGCGCCGGCCTGCTCTTCCACTGAGGAGAACACGCGTCCGTGCGGGGGGCGGATGCCGAGCAGATCGAAGACGCGCGCCGACACGTTCACGGCGTCGACGTGCTGGGCGTAGGCCGTCCCCGTCATCGTGAAGTCGTTGAAGAAGTAGGCGGCCGTCTCGCTGAAGAGATCGTGCCGGGCGCTCAGGTCGACGAAGTCCGGGCCCGACACGCCGGCCTGCCCCGCCGGCGATCGCGGAAACTCGTTATGGATGGCGACGAGGCGATCGGCGTCGCGATACGGTAGCGGCCGGAGCACCGCGTCGTAAAGGACCGTGAAGACCGCCGTGGCCGAACCGATGCCGATCCCGAGCACCAGCACGCACGTGGCCGCCGCGACCAGATGCCGGCGAAGCTGGCGCAGGGCGGGGCGGAGGCCGGGCACGCGTCAGGCCCGAGGCCGCGCGGATCGCGGCAGCCCGATCGGGCTCGCGTCGGCACCCTGCAGGATCAGGTTGAGGCCGAGGACGACGACAAAGATGGCGGCGGCGGGGGCGAGCACCCAGGGGAAGTCGGCGAGGGCGGACACGTTCGACGCATCGCGCAGCATCGCGCCCCAGCTCGGCGTCGGATCGGGAAAGCCCATCCCCACGTAGGAGAGCGTCGCTTCGGCGAGGACGAACGCCGGCACGAGCACCGTGAGCTCGACGGCGAGAAACCCGCGCGTGGCCGGCAGCAGGTGACGCACGAGCAGGCGCCACGGGCTGGCGCCGCAGGCAACCGCCGCGACGCAGTATTCACGCTGCCGCTCGGCGGCGACGATCGCGCGCACCCCCTGCGCGATGAACGGCGAGCCGACGAGCGCGAGGATGCCGGCGAGCAAGACGAAGATGGTCGAGGCCGGCAGGACCAGCGGCATCACCGCGCGCAGCGCGAGGATGACGTAGATCGCCGGCAGCACCAGCAGGAACTCCGAGCCGCGCATCAGCAGTTCCTCCACCGCGCCGCCCGCCGCGCCCGCCACGCCGCCGACGAGCGCCCCCACGAGCAGCGCGCCAAGCGCCGCCGCGAGCGCCACGCCGAGCGAGATCCGCGCACCGTAGAGCAGGCGGCTGAAGATATCGCGCCCGAAGCTGTCGGCGCCGACAAGGAGCAGCGGCGCGTTGGCCTCATCGGCCGACTGCACCAGGTGCCCGCCGTGGAGCCACACGAGCGGCACCCGCCGGCTCGTGTCCACCTCGTAGCGCTGCTCGAGCCGGCTCGCCAGGCGCCAGGGATAGATGAACGGCGCGTGCCACTGCCCTGCCCCATCCACCACGTGCACGATCGTCGGCGGGGCGAATTGGAGATCGGCACGCGTCGTCCCGGCGGCGTCAGGGGAAAACACAGGCGCGAAGATCGC
>JANWLS010000119.1 GCA_025450765.1 Vicinamibacterales bacterium
CAGGTCAAGGTCCAACGTGCGCGAGCACCAGCGCGACGTACGCTCGCGTCCGCGCGCCCGCTCGATCTCCTGGCAGACTTTCATCAACGCGACGGGGGAAAGGGTCGTGTCGACCGCCAGCATCTGATTGAGATACGAGGGCTGCTCCAGCCCGCCAAGCGGCGCCGGTTCGTCGACACCGCTCGCGGCGACGACGACGGCGCCGGCCGCCGCGATTCCCGCGCGCGCCGCCGCTAGATGTGCCGCGCGGTCGCCGAGGTTGCTGCCGGCGGCGATCCAGGCGCGCGACAGCACGTCACGGCGCATCCAGCGCCGCGCGAACCGATGCAAGGAATCGTGCCGAAGCCGCAACACCTTGCCTACCGAGCACATCCACCAGCGCGCTGCCGATCACCACGCCGTCGGCGTGTCGCGCGACCTCGCGCGCCTGTTCTGGTGTCGATACGCCGAATCCCACGGCGATCGGCAGCCGCGTTGCGGCACGCACCCGGGCAATCGACCCCGCCAGGTCCTGAGCCAGCGTCGACGACGCTCCCGTCACACCGAGACGGGCGATCAGGTAGACGAACCCCTGCGCGCCGGCGACCGAACGTGCCAGGCGCTCCTCACCGGTGGTCGGGGCGACGAGCCGGATCAGGTCGAGCGGGGACGCCTGTACCAGTCCTTCGATCCCGGGATCGGCGCCGGCTGGAAGATCCGTCAACAACAGGCCGGCGACGCCGGCATGTGCTGCATCCCTGAGCAGGCGAGGGATGCCGTACTGCAGCACGGGGTTGAGATAGGTGAACAGCACGACCGGCGAGTCGAGCTGCGCGCGAACGATCAGGTCGAGCGTGCTCGCGAGCGTGGTGCCGTTGGCCAGGGCCCGAAAGGTCGACTCCTGGATCGTCGGTCCATCGGCGAGCGGATCGCTGAACGGCACACCGACCTCGAGGACGTCGGCGTGTTCGTCGGCGGCCTGCAGCGCGGCAAGCGAATCGCCCGGCGTAGGAAAGCCGGCCGTGAGATACGGCACGAGACCGGCGCGTCGCCGCTCACGCAGCGCGTCCCACACGGCGGCCAGCGCGGATTCAGATGAAATAGTCGCCAACGACGAGCCCATAGCGTTCGGCCGAGGTGACCTTCACGATGGTCCGGCGGAAGGTGCCATCTGCCGACGGGATGGACAGATCAATCAGTTCGCCCGGCGGCGGCATGCGGCTGCCGGACTCGTCCACCACCACCCGCACGAGCGGACGATCGAGCTGCTCCGGATCCGGGCTGGGTCCGGCGACGATCGCGACTTCGAAGGTGTCGAGGATGACGCAGGTTCCCACCGGGTAGATGCCGAGCAGATTGATCAGCGCCTTCACCAGAGTCGGATCGTAGCCGCGGCCGGGATTGAACCACATGTCCCGCAGTACCGCATCGGCCTCCCAGGGCACGCTCTGGTAGACCCGACGCGTCGTCGCCGCATCGTAGCCATCGGCCACGGCGATCAGCCGCGTGAAGAGACCGAGACTGCGCGGCCGCACCGGTCGCGGGTAGCCGCTCAGATCCACCTTCATGTGATGCTCGTGGGCGGCCAGGATCGCGCGATACGGCAGGTCCTCGCCTTCGCGCATCTTGAAGAGCGTCAGCGTGCCGAGCCAGGGATGCGATTGCATCGTGCGCCATTCCTGCTCATCGAGCGCCGAATTCTTGTTGAGGATCGCCTGGTCCAGGCGCGCCTTTCCGATGTCGTGCAGCAGGGCCGCGAGTCCGAGGTCGTACAGCTGCAGCCGATCGAGACCGAGCCGCTTCCCCAGCGCCACCGCGAAAATGCAGACGTTGACCGAGTGGGTGAAGGTGTATTCGTCGAACTCGCGCAGCGTCGTCAGGCCGGTGATCGAAAGCTCGTTCTCCATCACCTGGTCCACGATGGTCTGGATGGCCCGCTTGAGCCGCCGGGTGCTGGGCATCCGGCCCATGCGAACGCCGTGCACCACGTCACGCGCCACCGCCACGCCGTGCGCGTACGTTCGCTTGGCGCGTTCGAGCCCTTCATCGGCCTCGGCGGCAGTTTCCGCGCCGACTTCGCCCGCGCGGCCCACCGAGAGCCGGACAATGTCGGCCTGCTGCATTCGCTGCTGCAGGAGCTCGAGGCGCTCGTCCGGGTCGAAATCGGCCGGAAGGTCGCCGGTGATCGACAGGAATGCCTGGAACTCTCGCCGGGTGACGCCGTCCTCGATGCGCAGCAGCCCGACGCCGCACCCCTTCATCAGTGCCACGAATCCGCTGAAGGCCGCAAAGTTGTCGAGACCGAGCCTGAGGCGTGTCTGGTTGATGAAGATGAAATCGCCGGCCAGCCGGATCTCGACGACGCCCTCGAGCTTGCAGACCGATGCCGCGGTCCCGACCAGCTCGTCGAGCGCGCGCTGCACCGCGGCATTCTCGACCGGGTAGAGCTTGAGCGCCCGCTGCGCGCCGTGAATCGACACGAGCAACGCCCGTCCCGACTGGCGCAGCAGGCCTTCGTCGCGGACCGTCGTCTCGGTCACGGCATCCAATCCCTGAGGACGGTGTTGGCCGCACTCCGGACGACCGGTTCCTTGTCGGCCGAGTACCGATCAACCAGCAGGCGGGCCTCGAAGGTCCGCACCTTGGCCAGCGCGAAGATTGCGCAGGCGCGCGTGTCGGCAGGCTCGCGCCGTCGGAACATGCCGCGCGGTTCGAGCAGCACGCGCAGGTGCTCGGTTGCCGGCGCGCCCGCCAGCGATCCGTACGCCTCGAAGAACGCGCGCCGCTCGCTCCGTTCCCAGTCGCGCTCGACGCCATCGAACAACAGGCCCTCCAGCCGCCGCACCAGTCCGCCGGATCCACCACGTTCAAGCAGCAGCGAGAGTGCCAGCTGCCGGACGGAACGTTCGCTGTCGTCCAGCGCCACCTCCAGCGCCGCGATCGCCGTCGGTGTCGCGAACTCGCCGAGCGAGCGCGTCGCGGCAAGCCGCACGGACTCCTCGGGATGCGTCATGTGGTGAATGATCACCGGCACGAACTGCGAGAGCCCCAGTCGCGTCGCCAGCGAAATCGCCGGCGAGAGCGCGTCCGGTGGATCGCCTTCGAGCAGCGCGCCGAGCGCCTGCGGCTGGGTGCGCGCGATCGATTCGACGCTCGACTCCAGCACCCGGCGCACGTTGCTGTCGGCGATCCGTCCCAGTTGCGTGAGCACCGCCGGTAGTGCGGACGGCTTGAGTTCGTGCAGCACCTCGCCGACGTCCTCGTCGCTGGGGCGATTGGCGTTGTCGGCCAGCACGCGGAAGAGCTGCTCGAGAATCTCCGGCGTCGAGAGGCGCTCTTCGAACGAGAGCACGGCGTCGTGGAGGTCCTTGTCGAGTCCGTGCGCGCGGGCCGAAATCACCCGCAGCTCCCGGAGTATGCGCGCTACCGCCCGAAAGCCTCCGGTCGAGAGCTGCGCCGGGAGGATTTCATCGAGGAGCGAGATCGCTTCGCGGCGCACCGCGGGATCGCGCTGCGCTTCCAGTACATCCAGCAGCGCGTCGATCGCCGACTGGCGCATGTCGCGCCGGTACTCGTCCTCCAGTTCGCTCTGGATGAGCCGGATCTCGGCGGCATCAAGGAAGTACGGTGTCGCGTCGAAATCGGTGAGATCGACCAGGCCATGGCCACCCGCCGGGGTATCGGCGCCACCGGGCGGCTCGGCGGCGGCCTCCGCCACCTCTGCCCGCGGGTCGGCCGGCGCCGCGGAGCCGGGCCGCAGGGCCGGCGAAGAGCTGGCCTGCAGGAACTCGAGGCCTTCGCCCAGCACCTCGACGAAGACGTAGGTGATCAGCACGAACTCCTGCTCCCAGAGCAGGGTCAGCAGATCGTCGCCGGCGTCCGAGGGCAGCAGCTTGGCGCGATTGACGACCTGGAGGAACCGGAGAATCTCCTCCGACTCGACTCCGGGCAGCAGCGTCAGTCGACGGAGGCCATCCTGGTAGAGTTGCCACGCCAGCCCCTCGGACTTGGGCGCCTGGCGGAAGACGTCGGCGTCTTCCCAGGTGATGTGGTCCTCATGGATGTCGAGGACCAATCGGCCGGTGACATTCCACGCCGGGCCGAATGCGCCCGCGACCTGATCCATCGCGCGCTGATAGACCGGGTTGTTCGGCAGGTACATCTGCATCGCGCGCTGACCCTTGCTGAGCATGCGCAGCAGTTCCTCGATCACGCGAACCGATTCGTCCGCCGGCGCGTCAAATGGCACGGCGGTCACGACGGCTCCTGCAGCTGCACCGCGACGTGCGCTACGTCCTTGTCACCGCGTCCGCTCAGGCAGAGCAGCACGGTCTGGTCCGCGTTCCATCGGCCGCGCGATCGCGTCATCCAGGCGATAGCATGTGCCGTCACGAGCGCCGGAATGATCCCCTCAAGCCGGGCCATCAACTGAAACGCGGCGAGCGCGTCCTGGTCGTCGACCGCGGCATACGTCACGCGTCGTTCGTCCCGGAGCCAGCTGTGCTCGGGGCCAACGCCCGGGTAGTCGAGACCGGCGGAAACGGAATGCGCCGGCAGCACCTGGCCGTCGGCATCCTGCAGCAGGTACGACAAGGATCCGTGCAGCACGCCCGGCCGGCCCGCCGAGAGCGTCGCGCTGTGATGCCCGGACGCGATGCCCTTCCCCGCCGCTTCGACGCCGACGAGTTCGACGTCGTGATCGCCGAGGAACCCGGCAAAGATGCCGATGGCGTTCGACCCCCCGCCCACGCAGGCGACGACGGTATCGGGGAGGCGTCCGCCGCGCTCCAGCACCTGGGCACGCGCCTCGATGCCGATCACCGATTGAAAGTCACGCACCATCCGCGGAAACGGATCGGGTCCGACCACCGAACCGATGATGTAGTGGGTGGTCGGCACGTTGGTCACCCAGTCGCGCAGGGCCTCGTTGGTGGCGTCCTTGAGCGTGCGCGTTCCGGACGAAACCGGCACGACGGTCGCGCCCAGCAACTGCATGCGATAGACATTGAGCGCCTGCCGCGCGACATCTACCTCACCCATGTACACCACGCACTCGAGGCCGAAGCGTGCGCACACCGTGGCCGTCGCGACGCCGTGCTGTCCGGCGCCGGTTTCGGCAATGATCCTGCGCTTGCCCATGCGCCGCGCCAGCAGCGCCTGACCGATCGCGTTGTTGATCTTGTGCGCGCCGGTGTGATTGAGGTCCTCACGCTTGAGGAGCACCTGCGTGCCGATGAGTTCACCCAGGCGTGGTGCCGTGGAGAGTGCCGACGGCCGCCCCACGACGTCGCGGAGGAGCGCGTGATACTCGGCCCAGAAGCCGGCATCCGCCCGCACCGCATCGTAGAGCTCGGTGAGATCATCGAGCGCGGCGACCAGCGTCTCCGGGACATACCGCCCGCCGTAGGGCCCGAAGCGCCCGGCCACCGCGGTCTCAGGCGGCAGAACGTGCGGCAAAGACATTCTCCAGGAAGCGCGCCAGGCGCGCGTGGTCCTTGATTCCCACGGTTTGCTCGATACCGGAACTTACATCGACGGCGTCGGGTCCGACGGCGCGGATTGCTGCCGCGACGGTCTCGTCGGTGAGGCCGCCCGCCAGCACGAAGGGGATCGCCGGCGCGGCCAGGCGCGCCCTCCGCGCCACGTCGATCGGAAGCGCGATCCCCTGTCCACCGCGTCCGTCGCGAGTGCGGGCCTCGACCAGCAGTGCATCCGCGCCGGCAGAGCCAATTCGAAGAGCCCGCCCGGCCTCGACTCCCGCATCAAGCGGGATCACCCGCCACACCTCGAATCCGCGGGCACGAATCGCGGCCGCGGTGGCGTCATCCGACGAGCCGTGCAGCTGCGCGCCCGACAAGCCGGCCCGATCCAACGTCGCGAGAATCGTTTCCAGAGGCTGCGACCCGAAGACGCCCAGCACCGGAACCTTTCCCGCCGCCCGCACGATCTCGGCGGCGTCCGTCACGGTAATCACTCGCGGCCCGCCGGCGAAAATCACTCCAAGGCGCC
>JANWLS010000120.1 GCA_025450765.1 Vicinamibacterales bacterium
GATAGCGGAGGCTGATGACCTGATCGATCGGGCCGTGCGGCGAGTCGCCAAGATCGGTCAGCCAGGTCGCGAGATACGCCGAGGCCTGCCGCCCGAACCGATTCTGGGGCGTGACCACGAGGCCCGCGTGGTGACCACATTCGCGCAGCGCCTCGACGAGCGCGCGGGCGATCACGAGATGTCCCCCTTCGGTCAGCGGCGGGCTCGACGTCACGACGGCCACGCGCCGCGCGGCGGTCGTCATCCGCGCCTGCTTCCGACCACGCGTGCGGGGATCCCGACCGCAATCGCGTAATCAGGCACATCCTCGCGCACCACGGCGCCGGCGCCGACAATCGCATGGTCGCCCACGCGCACGCCGTCGAGAATCTTCGCGCCGGCACCCGTCCAGACGCCTTCTCCGATGACCACACCCTGCGATCGCCGCGACTGCGAGAGCACGCTGGCGTGCGGGTCGCTGAAGTCGTGATCGCCGCCGATCACGTAGGTATAGGCGGCCAGCAGGGCTCCCGGCCCCACGACGACGCGGCTCGCCGAAAAGATTTCGCAGTTGAACCCGATGTTCGCGCCGTCGCCGATCGACATCTCACCGTTCTTGCACGAGAGGATGGTGTTGCGCCCGATGAACACGCCGCGGCCGATGGCAATCCCCGCGTTGCCGTCGCCCTTGGCGTCGACGAGGCAGTTGTCGTCGATGACGACATCCCCGCCGATCCGGATCTTGTTCGGATGCCGCAGCACGACATTCTGCCCGAAGACGACGTTGCGGCCGCACGAGGCGAGCAATCCCGGATAGAGCGCCTTGCGGATCGCGAGCCCCAGCGCGCCCGGCGTGGCCTGTCCGAGCAGGACGGTCAGTTCGTACCGCAGCAGCGCCCCCCATCCCGGACGGCCGACGACGAGGCTGGCGTACTTCTGCCGCATCGACAGGTGGGGGTCGAAGAGCTGGTCCTGCGCCTTGGGAATGTCTGAAAGCATGTTGGCTAGAGGCGACAGGCCGCGGGCGCGAAGCCAGCCGCCCGAAGCCAGTCTTGTTTCAGATCCATCCGGCCTCTTTGTACCACTCGAGTGTTCTGCGGATGCCCTCGCGCAGGCCGACCGCCGGATTGAACCCGAGCTCCTGGCGTGCGCGGGAAATGTCGAACGCGCGACTCTTCGTAAAGAAGTCGACGCGCCGGCGATGGAGCAGCGGCTCGATCCGGAGCGGCACGCACACCGCCTCGCAGGCGGCCCCAAGCAGCCACACCGGCCACACCGGAAGGCGCATCGGCGGCGTCCGCACACCGGCTTCCTCGGCGATGAGGCGCACCAGCTCGTTGAGCGTGGTCACCTCCCCGCCCGCCAGGATGTAGATCCGTCCAGCGGCGCCAGGTGTCTCGCCGCACAGCCGGAAGCCCTCGACCAGGTCGTCGATGTAGGTCAGATGATAGTAGATGCGGCCGCTGCCGAGCGTGACCCAGCGCCCGTGGGCGACGCCGCGAAAGAGCTTCAGCAGCCGCCGATCGCCGGGGCCATAGATGCCGCTCGGGCGCGCGATGACGAGCTCGATCCCGGTGCGCGCCGCCACCTCGCGCGCGAGCCGCTCGCCGGCGAGCTTGGTGTCCTGGTAGATATCGCCAGGCGCCAGCGGCGCACGCTCGGTGGCCGGCGCGCCGACGATGTGCCCGTGGACGCCGACCGTGCTGCAGTGGACCACGCGCGGAACGGCGGCGTCGGCGGCCGCGGTCATCAGGGCGCCCACGGCGTCGGTGTTGACGGCCCGATAGGCGCTGGCGGGGATGCCCGCCTGCCGGTACACGGCGGCGATGTGATACACCACATCGCAATCGGCGACCGCCCGCTTGAGCGCCGCCGGATCGGTGAGATCACCAATGACCGGCTCGACCCCGTCGCGCGCAAAGGTGTCGGCGAGCTCAGCCCGGCGCAACAGTCCGCGCACGCGGTATCCGCGCCGCGCGAGCGTCCGCGCCAGGTGGCCCCCGGTGAACCCGGTGACGCCGGTGATCAGGACCTGCATCGTTCGGCGAGCACGGTGACGGGCGAGCCAAGGAGCGCCAGCAGTCCGGCGGCGTCCAGGCCGGCCTCGAGCCCCTCGGTGAAGGCGCGCGAGCCGACGTCCTTGTGCAGAGCGATCGGCAGCACGAACTGGCGATGTACCGCGGCGATCCGGAATCCGTTCGCCTCGAGCGTCCGACGGATGCCGCGCGCGGTGAACACGCGATAGGGCTCGGTCCTGCGGCCGAGACGCGCGAGGATCCGGCGGCCGATCGACTGCAGGAGCGCGGCGCTGCACGCGGCCGGGTAGTCGACAATCACCCGGTCGCGCGCCACGCGACAGAGCTCACCGAGGCACTGCCGCCATCCGGGCGTGTGCATCAGCACGCGGAAGCTCACGGCCGCATCGAAGCTGCGATCGGGAAACGCGAGCCCGTGCGCGTCGCCTTCGCGGAAGTCGATCTCGAGCCGCTCGGCGTCGGCACGCGTGCGGGCAACGCGCAGCATCTCGGCCGAGGCGTCGATCCCCACCACGTCGGCGCCGCCGCGCGCGAGCGTCAACGCCGCACGCCCGGTGCCGGTCCCCACATCGATCACGCGACGACCAGCAATGGTCCCGAGAAACTCGCGCAGGACGCGATCCTGGGTCTCGAGCAGCAGCTCGCCGATCGGACCGCCGAAGCGCTTCGCGTCGAAGCTCTCCGCCATGCCCGGATCGGCGTACAGCGCGTAGCTGTAGTGATCGGCGTCGTGCGCCGGCTTCATGCGGGATCCTTCGCCAGCTCGCCCGGGATCGGCGGCACGAGGCTGCGGCAGGCTTCGCGCGTCCGCTCGAGATAGGCCTCGTAGGTGTACTTCGTCTCGGCCAGCCGGCGCGCACGCTCTCCCACCCCGCCGACCTGGGGATCGCCCTGGAGCACCGCGAGGATGCCGCGCGCGAAATCCTCGGCCGTCGGCTTCGTCAGGACGGCCACTTCGTCGTCGAGCACCTGGAGATGGGTCAGCAGCCGCGTGGCGACGATCGGGCGGCCCGAGCGCAGGTACTGGTAGATCTTGAGCGGTGTGTTCGTGCCGCGCGATCGCGGCGACACGAGGACGGCGGCGGTCTCGAGCAGCGCCGGAATCTCGCCGGCTGGCCGCTGTCCCGCGAAGATCACGACCTCCTCGACCCCCCCCGCGCGCGCCGCGGCACGCAGGGCCTCCACTTGATCCGGCTTTCCACCGGCCAGCACCAGGCGTGCATCGGGCCGGGCCTGCCGCACCGGCACCATCGACTCGAGCAGCAGATCGAGGCCCTGGTAGGCCTCCAGCGTCCCTGTAGAGAGAATGACCGGCGTCGCCGGCGTGAGCCCCAGCTCGCCGCGCAGGCGCGAGACGGCCTCAGGATCGACGGGCGGATCGGTCGGCCCGGGTGCGTTCTCCATCCGCACCATTCGCGCGTGCGGGTCCACCTCGCGCACCGTGTCGGCCAGGTGCGGACAAAGGACGAGGATGACGCGCGAGCCGCGGATGAGGAGCCGCTCGCCCGCGGCAAACAACCGCCGGAGCAGCGTCGAGCGGCTGAACGCGAAGTTCGTGAGCTGCTGCGGCAGGCTCGAATGCATGTCGTAGAGATGCGGAATCCGCAGCAGCGCCGCAAGCCCCAGCCCGATGAAGGCCCCTTCTTCGTGCGAATGCACGGCATCGTAGCGGCGCGTCAGCGCGAGCCGGACAGCCGTCACGGTGACCAGCGTGTCGAGTGGGATTTTCGCCAGCGAGGGGCCGATCTTCGCGTGCGTGAGATACGGCGGACGCAGGCACCGGAAAATCCGGAGGCCCGGCATCGTCACGTCGCGGCCGAACGGATACGTGACCAGATCGACCGTGTGCCCGAGGTCGGTGAGCGCGCGGATGCGATGGACCTCGCTGAACGGCGTCCCCCGGGGCTCGAAGAACGGCTCGGGGGCGATCATCAGGATGTGCATGAGAACTGAGTCGGGTCCGACGTCCGGAGCCAAATGTCCGTTGGCAGTATAAGGAAGGGTTGGCGAAATATCAACGTAACTGACCGCAGTGAAATGGGTTACAGGCGGCCGGCGTCTGGCTCGGCGCAACCTGTTCACCCACCCGATCGCCTTGTCGGCACACCGACCGCCGCCGCGCGCAAAAGTCGTGCGGCGAACGGAGCGGAGCGAGCTGGATCGCGAGCGTGGCGCAGTGAGCCGGGGTTCCGGGCAGAGCCCCGATTAGGCATGACCCTTGCGACAGCCGCCGGCATGTCCACGATCCCCTCGCAGCCGGCGAGCGTCCAGTCGCTGGCGACCAACGTGCTCCAGCAGTTCGACACCGACAAGGACGGGCGTCTGTCGGTCGACGAGTTCAGCCAGTTTCTCAATCGCCTGATCGACAGTCTCGCCGGTGGCCAGACACAGGCCGACAGCCTGCTGTCCAGCACGAGCCCGACGACGACGGTGCAGCCCCAGGCGACGCAGTTGCTGCAGTCGACGCCGATCTACGCCTTCACCGGATTCGATGCCTCGCGGGCACAGTCGGCCGCCGGCAGCCTGAAATACGACGCGTACAACGTGCTGAAGTCGCTGAATCCGGCGGATCCGGCCTCGATGCAGACGGCCTATCAGCAGCTCAACGCCATGCACCCGGGCGACTATCAGCTCGACGCCGACAACAACCTGATGCTCACGGGCACCGCCGATGGCTACATCGGCGCGCGGCCGCTCGGGTACAACGGATCGAGCTGGGATCCGTCGGCCGGGTGGCAGTGGTCATGGTTCGCCTACAACGCCGCGCATCCAGGCCCCAACGGGGAAACCTCCTGATCGCCATCACCGTAAACCGTTGAGTTCATTGAACCAGCGTGGTATATTCCGCGCTGGTTCATGCTCATCGCTCCTGCCACCGCCGCGAGCCGCTCGTCGGCCCGTTCGCGACTGTGGATGCTCGTCAAGCTCCTGATCAGCGTCGGCCTGCTCTATCTGCTGCTCACGCGGATCGACCTCGGCGACCTCTGGACGCGCATCCGCAGCGCCTCCCCTGCCTGGCTGGCCGCCTCGCTCGTCGTCTATACGGTGATGATCGTCCTGAGCGTCTGGCGCTGGCAGTTGCTGCTCGGCGCGCAGCGCGTCCGGCTCGGGTTCGCCATCCTTTTCTCCTCGTACCTGGTCGCCCTCTTCTACAACAATTTCCTGCCGAGCAACATCGGGGGCGATGTCTTCCGCGTCGCCGACACCGCACGACCCGCGGGATCGAAGACGCGCGCGACGACGGTGATTCTGGTGGATCGCGTGATCGGCTTGCTCGCGCTGGGGCTGGTGGCGGCGCTCGGGTCCACACTCGGACTGGAGATGACGACGACCCACGGGCTGCCGGCCGCGTGGACCACGTGGCTGTGGGCCGGCTTCGCCGCCGCCGTGATCGCCACCGCGCCGGCGATCCTGACGCCGGGCCTGTTCATGCGCCTGCTGCGTCCGCTCACGATCATTCATCCCGAATGGGTCGGCGATCGGCTGGAGCAGATCACCGAGGCCCTCACGCAGTTCCGGGCGCGGCGCGACGCGGTCATCGTCTGTTTTCTGACGGCGTTTGCGGTGCAGGCGTGCTTCGTCGTCTACTACGCCGCGATTGCGAAGGCGCTCGGCGTGCCGGTGTCCTTCTGGGACCTGGCGGTGATCGTGCCGCTCTCGTTTCTCGTGCAGATGATGCCGGTCTCGATCAACGGCTTCGGCGTGCGCGAGGCGGCGTTCTCGTTTTTCTTCACGCGGCTCGGCTTCCCGCTGGCGTCCGCGCTGGCGGTCTCGCTGGTCGGCACCGGCGTGCAGATGCTGTTCTCGCTCTCCGGCGCGGCGGTGTACGTCGCACGACGCTCGTCGCCCACGGCGGGCGACCTACCGGGGACGAATCGCCATCTTCACGAACACCCCCAGGAAGCGCCCGTCAGTTGATTTGGGATCGGTGAGCGCCGGCACGAATCCGCGGCTGGTCGAGACCGATAGATCATACGCGTAGCTCCCATCGCTGAACACGCCGGACGAGCTCAACGACACCGTCGCCGGCACGCCCGCCTTCAACGCCACGTTGCTGCCGTGATTGCCCAGGCTGACGTACACCTGGTTGGGGATGGGCGCGCTCAACGTGAGCGTGAGCGCCGAGATCGGCCGGTCCGTCCGAAACACGATATGGCTGCGGGCGTCGCCGGCCACCCACACGCCGCCGAGTTCCGGCGGATAGGCGTGCTCGTCCATCAGGTACAAGAGGATCGTTGGCTCGCTGGAATACACCAGGTGCGACCGGCTGCGATCGAGATTGATGGGCAGGTCGCTCACCATCGTCAGCTCGATCGGCAGGCGGCTGACGAGCCCGGTGTCGACGGTACGCCAGACATCCTTCGACGCCACGAACGGGTTGACGAGCGATTGCGCCACGAATGCGGCGCCGCCGACCCACACGACCAGCGCCGGGACGACCGAGCCCAGCGGCGGCACCAGGAAGAAGAGCGCCGGATAGAGGCTCAGAAAATAGCGATTGCCGGGCGGTCCGCCGCCACCGGCCCAGGTGTTGGGCGCGAAGATGAGGAGCGCGAGCACCGAGGCCGCCACGGCGAGCAGCGTGAAAGCCTGCCAGAGCCTCCGCTGTTCCGCCGCGAAGAGCCACAGCAGGATGACGACCACGCCGGGAAAGTAGTACGGCACGAAGCCGGCGTCCCGTCCGACGAAGAAATACCAGACGTTGTGCGCGAGCTGCGGCCAGAATTTCGGCGTCTCGATCACATGCCCGGTGTCGGCGTCGTTGGTCGCCTTCGAAATGCCGGTGTTGTCGAAGGTCAGCGTCGGCTGCTGATCAGGAAAAGTGCCGTAGAAGGTTTTCCGATCGCCGCCCTGGTAATTCCATTCGCCGGTGACGAGCGCGTTCACGCCGAAGGTGCCTGCCGTCACCGCCGCGAACAGGACGCCGATCAGCAGGCCCCGCGCCCAGTGCCGCCGCGTCCACCAGATGAGCACCGCCGGCGCGACGAGCATGACGTTCGTCGGCTTCGAGTAGGTCGCCAGGCCGAGTAGCACGGCGGCGACGATGTCGCTCGACGGGCCTCTGAGAAAGGCCGCCCAGCGCCCCTCCGCCGGCGGCGCCACTTCCTTGTAGAACCAGAAGAAGTACGCGTAGAACACCAGCGCGAAGTTGAAAATCTCCGGCGTGAGCCAGACGGCGTAAATCGGTGTAATGGACGCTCCGATGAATCCGAGGCTGAAAGCGAGCGCCGTGGGCGGGCGCGCCAGGCACCGCAGGAACTGATATCCGCAGAGGCACGCCGCCGCCAGCAGCAGCACGTTCAGCAGCAGCATGCCGTTCAGTTCGAACAGCCAGACGAACGGCGCGGCAACCAGTGGATAAATGAACGCCTTGGCGAAATAGATGCGTCCGCCCCGCCCGCGCTTGAGAAAGATGCCTTCCGGACCCTTGTGGTAAATCTGCCAGAAGCGGACGAGGTCCTGCCGTTCGAAGGTGAAATTCCGATCGTGCGCGAGGCTCAGCGCCAGGCCGGCATAGGTGGCCTCGTCGCCCTTCGGGCTGTAGGCGGTCTGGACGACGTCGATCGACAGCGCGCCGGCGCAAAGGACGATCAGCAGGACGAGGCCGACGAGCAGTGCCGGAGAAACGGGGCCGCGGGCCGGCGCGCCCGATGGTGCGAGCGCGGTGGAAACAGGTGCGCGGTCCGGCAGCATTCGCACATAATACGATACAGCTCATGCACTTTGCCGGATCCGTCACGAGGCGCGCGCGCGGCGGCCCGTTCAACGAGCGCGGCGGCCCCATCCGCGGTCTGCTCGATTTGGCCGCGGGGCGCTACCCGTCGTTTCTGTTCCGCGGAGGGCTCGACGGATTCCTGCCCGTCTTTCATTTTCACGAGGTCACCGCGTCCTGGCTCGAGCCGCGTCTGCGCTTTCTTGCAGAAAACGGATACCAGACGGTTGGCTCGGATGCCATCGCACGACTGGTCCGCGACGGGATCCATCCGGGTCCATTCCGCATCGCGCTCTGTTTCGACGATGCGTGGGCGAGCCTGTGGACGGTGGCTGGACCGCTGCTGAAACGGTACGGCCTGATGGCGATCGCCTACGTGATCCCCGGGCGCGTCGCGGATGCGTCGTCGTGCCGCCCGACGCTCGACGAGGATCCATCGGCGGCGGACGGATCGGCCGATCGATCCTCGACGCCGCTGGCGACATGGCCTGAGTTGAAGGCGCTGCACGACGCGGGGACGGTGGAGATGCAGTCTCACACCGACTCGCACGCCATGATTTTCTGCGACGATGCGGTGAGCGGCTTCGTCGATCGGTCGTATACGGCCGCGTGGCTCGCGCGGCCGCTCGTGTCGGCCGAGCCGGTGCGGTTCCAGGATCGGAACGAGCTCGGCGCGCCGCTGTTCCTCCAGCGGTCGCGCCTGTCCGACGCTCCCCGCTTCATCGTCGACGAGCGCTACCGCGAGCGTGCGCTCGCTCACGTCGCCGACCACGGCGGACCGGCATTTTTCGACCAGGGCGACTGGCGTGCGTCGCTGGCGCGCGCGCTCGAGCCGATGCCGAAGGGCCGCTTCGAATCACCCGACGAACAGCGGCGCGCGATCGTCGACGAGCTCGCACGCAGCCGTGCGACGCTCGAGGATCGTCTCGGCTCGCACACGGTGCGTCACGTCTGTTTTCCGTGGGGCGTCGCCGGAGACCTGGCGCTCGAGACGGCCAGGGCAACCGGCTACCTCACCGCCTTCTCGAATCAGATGCCCGGCTCGTATGCCGTGCGCGCGGGTGATCCGCCGTACCGGCTGAAGCGCTTGAACAGCAAACATCTCCTTCGGCTCCCCCGCCCGGGTCGGCGGGACGGGGTCCAGAACCGGGCGTCATGAGCCAACCACGGACCCCGTTTCCCGACGATGTCGATGTGGCGGTGGTGTCGCACAACGGACGCGACAAGCTGGAGGGCGCGGTGGCGTCGCTCGCGGCGGCGGGCTGCCCGGACGATCGGATCACGATCGTCGATGTGGCCAGTACCGACGGGACCGGCGCGTGGCTGGCTCGCGATCATCCGGCCGTGCGACAGATTCGCCTCGATCGCAACGACGGTCCGAGCCCGGGACGGAATGTCGGCATCCGCGAGTCCACCCGTCCCTACGTTTTCCTGATGGATGCCGACGTGGTCCTGCGCCCCGACACCGTCCAGCGCCTGCGCGCGGCGATGGCCCAGCATCCGGAGGCCGCCGTCGGCAGCCCCATCGTGGTGCACGCCAGCCGGCCGGACGTCATCCAGTACGCCGGGGGCGGCCTGCATTTCATCTGCGAAGCGGTCAACCCGTGGCTCGATCGGCCGCTCGCCACGCATCCGCCTCGCCTCGAGGATATCGGCGCGGCGCCGACCTGCGGCCTGTTGCTGCATCGCCAGACCGCGATTGACGTCGGCCTCTTCGACGAACGCTATTTCATCGGCAAGGAGGACGGCGACTTTTCGCACCGGATCAAGCTGGCCGGCCACGCCATTCTCGAAGTGCCCGACTCGCTGCTCCTTCACCACAGCCGCCCGCGCGGATCGTGGCTGTTCTACTACCAGATCCGGAACCGCTGGCACTTCATGCTGAAGAACTACCAGGTCCGGACGCTGGTCGCGCTCGTGCCCGTGCTGATCATTCACGAGCCGCTGCAGCTGGCGGTGCTCGTCGCGAAGGGCCACGGGCGGACCTATCTGCGGTCGCTGTGGGGGCTGTTCGGCATGCTCCCCGCGCTGCCTGCCGACCGCGCCCTGACGCGCCGCATCCGTGTGCGGTCGGACGCCGATCTGCTCCGGGATGACCCGCTCATCATTCGTGATGACCTGGCGTCGCATCCCCTCGTGCGTGCGGGGCGCGGCGCCTACGAGCGCATGCTGCGCGGCTACTGGCACCTGCTGAAGCGGACGGTGCTCGCACGATGAGCTCACCGCGGGTGCTGCTCCTCACCACCTACTATCACCCGGTGCTCGGTGGCGTCGAAACGAACGTGCGCCGCCTCGCCGCATTCCTCGCACGCGCGGGATTCGACGTCCGGATCATCACGAAGCGCGTGTATGCCGACAGTCCGCGCGACGAGCGGATCGACGATGTGCCCGTGCACCGCCTGCCGCCCGTCGGCGACCGATCACCGGCCGGTAAATGGCTGATGCTCCCCTTCGCGTTCGCCGCCCTGCTTCGGCGCCGGCGCGAGTACGACCTCATCTGCTGCGTCGACTATCGCGGCATCGGCGTCGCCGCGATCATGGCCGGACGGCTGCTGCGGCGGCCGGTCGTCGTCCAGGCCGGCACCACCGGCGTGCTCTCCTGTTCGAACTGGGATGACGCCGACGCGCGGCGCGGACTGGGCCCGGTTGGCCTCGTCGGCCGGCTCGCGCGACGTCCGCTGCGCACGATCTACGGCGCGGCGAGTGCCTACCTCTGTATCTCGCGCGAAATCGAAGAGGAAGCGCTCACCTGCGGCGTTCCACGCGCGCGGATCCACTACCTGCCCCACTCGATCGACACCGGCGAGTTCCACCCCCCGCAGGATCAGGAGCGCGCGCGCATTCGATCGGAAGAGGGTTGGCCGGCCGATCGGTTGAACGTCCTCTTCGTCGGTCGACTCAGCCGCGAAAAGGGTGTGCTCGATCTGATGGAGGCCTGGCGTCTCCTCGATCGTCCGGATGCGCATCTCGTCATCGTCGGACCGGACATGCCGGCGCATCCATGGGATGCTGGCCCGCGCGTCCGCGAGTTGATCGCACAGCACGGACTGGCCGACCGTGTCCGCGTGCTCGGGCCGCGCGCCGACGTCGCACGGCTGTTGCGCGGCGCGGATCTCTTCGTGCAGCCGTCGCATTTCGAAGCGTTCGGCATCTCCGTCATCGAAGCGATGGCTACGGGCTTGCCGATTGTCGCCACGGCCGTCGGTGGCATGCTGGACTACCTCGTCGATCGCGACAACGCGCTCCTGGCGCCTGCGCAGGATCCAGCGGCGCTGGCCGATCGGATCGGCGAGGCGCTCAACGGTGCCGCGTTGCGCCAGCACCTCGGGACGCGCGCGCGGGCGACGGTCGAGGCTTTGTTCGACGAGGCGGTCGTCTTCGGCCGGACGGCGGATCTCCTCCGGACGCTCGCCGCGAGGCCGGCGTGACCAGCGGCCATCCGACGCGCCGCCGGTTCGCCACCAACCTGCTCTATTCCGGGATTACCTCGGGCAGTGCCGTCCTCCTGCTGATCCTCCTCATCGTGGCCGGCCGTGTGCTCGGCGACGCCGATTACGGCAAGTTCTCGTACGCCCTCGCGCTCGCGACGATTTTCGAAACGCTGATGGACTTCGGCCTGAACCAGGTCACGGTGCGGCAGGTGGCGCGCGAGCGGGAACGCGCGTCGAGCATCCTCGCCAACACCGTCGGGCTGAAGTTCCTCTGGTCGGGGCTGGCGCTCGCGGTGCTCGTGGTGATGGCGACCGCGCTCCGGCACGAGACGGATGTCCGGCTCGCCTGCTATCTCCTCGGCGGATCGTCGGTGCTGCGATCGTACCTGCTGACGGTCCGCGGCATCTTCCAGGGTCTCGAACGATTCGGGTGGGAGAGCATCGTCGTCCTCACCGACCGGGCGCTGCTGCTGATCCTGGGCGCGACCGTGCTGCTCGCGGGAGGCGGGATCGAAGCGCTCGCGATCACCTTCGTCATCTCGCGGGCGATCGCGCTGACCCTGGCGGTGATCTTCGTCAGGGTGCAGGTGGGCGGCCCGGCGGTGGCGTTCGAGCGGGATGTCTGGCGCGAGCTGCAGCGTGCGGCCATCCCGTTCGGCTTTTTCATGGTCGTGTTGAATCTCTATTCGTACATCGACATGGTGATGCTCGGCGTGATGAGGACCAATGTCGAGACCGGCTGGTACAGTGCGGCCTACCGGATTTACGAGGGGCTCACGTACGCGCCATCCCTGATCGCCGCGGTCCTCACGCCGCGGCTGTCCGCCCTCTTCATCACCGACCGCGCCCTTCATGCACGCCTGGCCCGTCAATGGGTGGCGGTCAGCGTGCTGCTGGCCGTCGTGGTCGGCGCGGTCCTGGTGCTCGTCGCACGACCGCTCATCGGGCTGCTCTTCGGCGCCGACTACCTCCCGGCTGCATCGGCGCTGCAGATTCTCGGCGCGGGCGCCGTGTTCGTCTTCGCGATCTGGATTCTTCATGCCGTGGCGATTTCAGCCAACCGCGAGATGCTCCTCCTCACGACCGGCCTCGTGGGGCTGGCCGTGAACGTCGGGAGCAACCTGGTCCTGATCCCCCGCCAGGGTATCAACGGCGCGGCGCTCGCCACCATCATTGGTGAAGCCGTGAGCGCCGCGATGCTCAGCTACGGCCTCACGCTCGGGGCACGGGTCCGAAAGCCCACGTCGGTCGCTTGACGGGCCGGACGCGGCCCGCTACGATGCCTCGGTGCCCTTCGGGCGCACGCACCATCGTGCTTTCCCGGTCCATCGGTTCCCGTCGTGCGCTCGTGCGGCTCGCCACGCTCCTTGCGGGACTGGCCGTCTGCTACGCCTGGTTCTACCAGGGCGGCGGCTGGAACCAGAACTCCCGGTTCGCGCTCGTCCAGGCCGTCACCGAGACGGGCTCTCTCCGCATCGATCCCTACCGTCATCACACCGGTGACATCGCGTTCTACGACGGTCATTACTATTCCGACAAAGCGCCCGGCGAAGCGCTGACGGCGATTCCCTTCGTGGAGGCGGCGCGGCAGATCCTCTGGGGGATCGGCCTCGATCCAGGCTCGTACGCCGGGGCGACCATCCTCTCGTATCTCGCCACCTTCTTCAGCGAAGGCCTCGGCGCCCTGATTGCGGCCGCTTCGCTCTGGCTGGTGCTCCTCGACTGGGGCTCGGGAGAAGATGGGGCGCTCTTCGCGGTGCTCGTGCTCGGCCTCGCGACGCCACTGTGGTGCTACGCCACGATGATGATGGGGCACGCGCTCGCCGCTGGCATGCTGATGGCCTCGTTTGCCGCGGCCGTGCGGTTGTCGCGCGCGGAGCAGGCCGCTCGACAGCGCCGCCTGGCGCTCGTCGCCGGGCTCGCCGCGGGATGGGCCACCGTCACGGAGTTTCCCGCGGCCATCCCCGCGGCGTTTCTCGCGCTGCTGGCCATCGCGGAAATCTGGCCGCGCGGGGGCGTCGCCCGATCGCGTGTCCTGCTCTGGGTCACGGTCGGCGCTCTCGCCTGCGCCGGCGTGCTGATGGCCTATAACGCGGCCACCTTTGGATCGCCGTTTCACATCGGCTACGAGAGCGAGCAGCACTTCCCCGGCATGAGCCAGGGCTTCTTCGGCATCACCGTGCCTGACGCCGCCGTGCTCTGGCAATTGATCTTCGGCGTCTACCGCGGGTTGATTCCAAGCGCGCCGATCCTCGCAGCGGTGCCGATCGGGCTCGGCTGGCTTTGGTACCGCCGGCCGGACGCGCGCAAGGGGCTGCTCGTCGCCGCGGCGATCTTCATTTATTACCTGCTGCTCAACGCGTCGTACGACTACTGGGATGGCGGCTGGGCGTGGGGCCCGCGCCACCTCGTGCCGGCGCTCCCGTTTCTCTGCCTCGGCTTCGGGATTCTGTGGGCGGAAGGGCGACGCGTGGGGCGCGGCGTGCTGCTGGTGCTGATGGCGGTCAGCCTCGGCCTGACCCTGATTGCCGTCTCAACAGATCCGGAGCCATCGGCCGTCTACAAACGCCCGATGCAGGAGCTGCTGCTGCCGGCATTCCGCACGGGCAATCTCTCGCTCAATCACCAGACGATCCTCGAAGACCGCGATCCCGGGCGGCCCGCCGAACGCCTGTATCCGTATGGATCGTGGAATCTGGGTGAGGTCGCCGGCCTGCGCGGTCATGTCAGCTTGTGGCCGGTCGTGGCGATGTGGCTGCTGGTCGGTTGGATCTGGTGGCGCACACGCGAGCGAGTTGTCAGCCCGGCTCCGCCATCTCCCGTCTATCGACCCGCCGGCCGGGGGTGAGGCCGGCGGGTTTCACTCGCACGTCGCTCGCGTGGGTGCGAGCGCCTACTGCTCCTGCCAAGTGAACGGCGGATAACTCGTCGTCACGCCGTCCCGCGGGAAGGGAATCAGGACGACACCCGTGCGCTCCTGGACGATGGTGTGGCTGTCCGCGCGCGTCGAGCCCGCCACCACCATGAAGCCGACCGTCTCTCCCACCGCCGGCACATGGCCCGTCATCGGAGACCATTGGCTCGAGTAGAACCACCCGGTCGAAATGTCCGACGGGTTGTCCAGGCCCTTGTCCTCCTGGCACGGCCGCAGGCGCTCACCACCCGTCCCGTACCACTGCCCACCGATCTGCTGGAAGAACCAGACCGTTGCCGCCTGCAGCGTGCCGCCGCCGATGTCGACACCCGGCCACTGGCAGTTCTTCGTGTAATCGATGTGGAAGTTGCCGGGGCTGAAGGTGATGTTCGTAATCTGTCCGGTCGCCGGCCAGCTGCGGATGTCGGGGCTTCCCCCGATGATCTGCACGCTGTTCAGATTGAAGTTGCCGGGGCCGGTCGCGCCGCCGCTGGTTCCTCCACCGCTCGTCCCCCCACCGCTGGGAGGCGCCGACGCGGCTGGCGTGACGAACGATTCCGTGTTCGACCAGTTGCTCGAATGCGATCCGTCGGAGGCCTGCACGTGCCAGTAGTACGTCGTGCCATCAGCGAGGGCCGACCCGACGGTGTAGGTCGTTTGCGAACTGCCTTCCGCCGACGTGTGCTGCACGAGGCCTGAGGTGAAGGCCTGGTCCTTCGCCACCTGGAACAGGTAGGTGATGGCGCCCGCGGGCCCGCTGTGCGACGCGTCGTTCACCGTGAGCGTCGGCGTATCGCTGCTCACCGCCGCACCGCCGATGGGCGACACGAGACCCGGCGGATTGATGACGACGGGCGTGTACACCGTGAAGCTCACGGCGCCGCTGTAGGGGCCGGTGTTCGCGCCGTCGAGGGCCTGCGACCGCCAGTAATACATATGCTCCGCCGCGAGCGTGTCGCCGAGCGTGACGGTGGTCTGGCCGTCGCCGGGCGAGATCCCGGCCTTCGAAAACAGGATGGTGGAGAAATTCGAATCCGATGCCACCTGGAAGGTGTAGCTGAGCGGCCGCACGCCGTTGGTCGTCGCGTTCTGCACCTTCAGCGTGATCGGCTGCTGGTCGACGGCAATCTGGCTGCCGGCCGTCGGCGTCACCGGCGTCGGCGCCGAGATGCCCACACCGGGGATCGGGCCCGCCACGTCAGGACTGAGGGGGTTTGAGCTCTTGGACGCGGCGCACGCGGCCGCAACGAAGAGCAGGACCGAGACCGGCAGTAACCGCAAGGCGTACCGCTTCATGACGAGCTACCTCTGTCGGGTGTTCTGCCAGGCGGGCGCCCGCGATCCCGCGATCTCGAGACGCGCCGGCCCGAAGCTGTGCAAAAGTGAGTATCGGACCGAAAATCCGGGAACATTAGAGCTCGGCGGTAATTTTTTGGTGCGCCCCGTCAATTGGCGAATGCCGCCGCCGCGTGAGACAATTCAGGACTCAGCACGCGCGACTCAGCCACGGCGCGCCGTTCCGGAGATGTTCATGCCCGACGCCACGCCTCGCCCGGACCGACCATCAGTCCTGGTGATCGTGCCGACCTTCAACGAACGCGACAATCTGCGGGCGCTCGCCCCGGCCGTCCAGCGGCATCGCGGCGTTCGCCTGCTCATCGTCGACGACCAGTCCCCGGACGGCACGGGCGAGGTGGCGGACGCGCTCGCGCGGGAGCATGCGGGCCGGATGGAAGTCGTGCACCGGACGGGCAAGCGGGGTCTGGGACGCTCGTACGCCGAGGCGATCGAATACGCCATGCGGACGGATCACGATCTGATCGTCCAGATGGATGCCGACTTCTCGCACGATCCCGAGCACCTGCCGGCAATGATCGCGGCGGCCTCGACGGTGGATCTCGTCATCGGGTCCCGTTATCGGCCGGGCGGCCGGATCGAGAACTGGAGCCTCGTTCGCCGGGTGCTGAGCGCGTCAGCGAACCGCTACATTCGCCTGGTGACGGGATTGCGCCTGCACGACTGCACGAGCGGGTATCGCTGCTGGCGCCGCGAGGCCCTGCTGCGCCTGCCGAAGGACTACATCCTGGCGGATGGCTATTCGTTCCTGGTGGAGATGCTGTATGAGGCCGTGCGCAACGGCCTGAGCACGGCGGAAGTCCCGATCACCTTCGTGGACCGGCGAGCCGGCGAGTCGAAGCTCTCCCTGCGGGTCCGGATCGAATCGGCGCTCACGCCCTGGCGGCTGCGGCGGCGGCCGCTGCGCGCGCACGCCCGCCTGTCGCGCGCTCACCACAACTGAACAAAAAAAACGGGACGCAGGCTGCTCACCTGCGTCCCGTTTGGTCTCGCGTGCCCGCTGACGATCAGGGCCAGCGGATCAGTGCCACGTTCGTGCGCTGGTCGAGGGTCGACATCGAGGGCCAGGCGCGCGCCGGCGTCGTGGATGCGACACCGAAGATCTCGCCCGAGTGCGGAATCCACGAATGCAGCGGCTCCTGGCTCGGCTGGTAGAACGCCTGCTGACCGATGCTATTGGCGTCTACGCCCTTGCAGGCTTGGCCCGGCCGATACCAATCCGCGGCGCCGCCATACCAGGTGCCGTTGATGTTCGCGAACACCCACTGATTGCCTTCGACGGTCGTGCCGCCCGACGTATCGTAGACGTAGTTGGTCGCCGGCCAGATGCCCAGCTTCGTGTGATAGATGCACAGCTGGCTGCCGTCCGCGTAGGCATTCGTGATGGTGGAGGTCTGCGCCCAGGTACTGATGTTCGGGCCGAGCACGTAGACGACCTTGGTGAGGTCGATCCCCGCTTCGAGCTTGAAGCTTTCCGTGCTCGACGCCGCGCTCGTCACGGAGTTGGCCGGGTCGGTCGCCGTGACCCGCCAGTAGTAGGTCGTCCCGACCGTCAGGTCCGCGGTGACGGTGTAGGACGTCTGCGTCGACGTTTCCTTCACCGTGCCGCTGGCCACGACCGAGCTGAAGCTCGATGAGGTCGACACATCGAAGCGATAGTAAATCGTGCCGACGGGTCCGGTGTGGGTGGCGTCGGTGACGGTGAACGTCGGCTTGGTGTCGTTCACGGTGTCGCCATCGCCTGGCGTGAGCAGCTGCGGCGCGTTGATGACGATGTCGGGACCCACGGTGAAGCTTGCGGTGTTCGCCACCGGGCCGTTCGCCGACCCGTCCGCGATCCGCGCGCGCCAGTAATACACCTGGTTGGCGGGCAGCTTGTCGACGGTGATCGAGGTCTGGCCGCCGGTTCCTGCCGGCACGCTTCCCTGGGTGAACACGATATTCCCGAAACCGCTGTCGGTCGCGACGTCGAACGTGTACGTGACCGGGTTCTTGCCGGTCGACGTGGCGTTCTGCACCGTGAGCGTAACCGGCTGCGAAGCAAAGGCGACCACCGCACCCTGCGAGGGCGTCACACCGTGCGGCGCCGTCAACGTATCGGTGGGCTTCGACGGGCTGCCGCACGCGGCGACGCCCACCATGAGGAACAGCCATCCACTGAGGCGAAGGGTTCTTGGCTTCATACGACCTGCTGACAGCACAGCTCGCACGGCGAACGCGCACACCTTCGGCGTCGCCCCGCTGCCGTGATCGAAAAAAGTTCTGACGTCCAACCGTGAAGACGCGGTAGTGGCTGGGAAAACCTACCGCACTGTCGAGGTGACGAGAGGATACGTGGTACTCATCCGTTCGTCAAGCAGTTTGCGGTGTAATGTCAAAGCTCGTTAGAAATGTCCCCTGTGTTAACTCGATAGAAATGTCCCCTTGAAGTCGGTCAACTGCGGCTGCCGGATCGGCTTGGGCGTGGGCAACTCGCGATACTGTCCACGCCAGGGATGA
>JANWLS010000121.1 GCA_025450765.1 Vicinamibacterales bacterium
CGAAGATCATCGAAGCGCACGATGGCAGGATCGAGGCGCACGCGCAGGCCCGTGCCGGGGCCCTCAGGAACTCCGCGCCCGCGGCAGGTGCCGGGATAGCGACGCTCACCGTCTGTTCCCGGCTCGTGTTCCGTCAGGGCGGCGCGCGGGCAGTCGCACGCGTACACCAGGCCCTGCCGACGCAGCTCCTCGAGGGCTTCTTCGTAAACCGCGTGGCGCTCGCTTTGCCGGCTGACGTCGTCAGGCGTGAACCCGAGCCACTCCAGGTCCTCGAGCATGGCGCGTTCGTACTCGGGCCGGCAGCGCTGGCGATCGTGATCCTCGATGCGCAGCAGCACGCGTCCACCCGCCTCGCGAGCGGCCTGCCAGACGTGCCGCGCATTCACGACGTGGCCGAGGTGCAGGTAGCCGGTGGGTGCGGGCGCGAAGCGCGTGACGAGGAGACCGTCCACTTCGCCGTGTTTATTCGCGAATCGCCCGCACCGGATCCACGTGCGCCGCGCGGAGCGAAGGGATGACGCTGCCCGAGAGAGCGAGCAAAACCGACAGGAGGATCGCCGTCGCGAAGGTGATCGCGTCGTATGGCGAGACGCCGGCGAGGAGTGCCTGCAGCGCATGGGCCGCCGCACAGGCCAGCGCCGTACCGATTGCGATGCCGGCCACGACGAGCGCGGCCGCCTCACGCGCGATCAGTGAAACGATAATTCGCCGGTCGGCGCCAAGCGCCATGCGGACGCCGATTTCCTGCGTGCGCTCGGCGACGGTGAATGACAGCAGGCCGTAGATCCCGATAGCGGCGAGCAGCAGCGCGAGCGCGGCGAAGGTTCCGAGCGCACGCACCTGCACGTCACGCGACGCGGTGTCGAGCGCCACGATCTGATCGATCGGGCGCACGTCGGAGATGGGCAGCTCGGGATCGATGCGGTGAATGATGGCGCGGATCGGCGCCGCAAGTGCCGCCACGCTGCCCGAGGCCGAGACGGCGAGATCGTTCGGGAAATAGCCGACGAGCGCCCCATCGTCGATCTGCCGATAGGGCAGGTAGACCTGCGGCTCGCTCTGACGCTCGAGACCCCGCACGCGCACATCCCCGACAACGCCGACGACCGTACGGTCGGTGAAGGCCATCTTGAACGTTCGGCCGATCGGATCCCGATCCGGCCAGTACCGGCGCACGAAGGATGCGCTCACGACCGCGACATGGAGGCGATCGTTGGTGTCGGATGTCTCCACGTCGCGCCCGCGCAGGAGCGGAATGCCCATGGCCGCGAAATAACCGGGCGTGATGAAGCGCAGGCTGGCCGTATCTTCGCCGCGTACCAGGTTGGCGTCTCCGCCAATCCCGACGCTCCAGATGCCGCCGCCGCGCACGAGCGGCAGGCCGCTGACGTACCCAGCCGCGCGCACGCCGGGCAGCGCCCGCACCTCGGCCAGCACGCGATCGTAGAAGGAGGCTCGTGCCGCCGTCGCGTCGTACCGCGGACGCGGCAGGTCTGTCCGCAGCGTCAAGACGCCCGACCGGCGGAAGCCGGGGTCGACGGACTGCACGCGCACGAGCGCGCGCAGCAGCAGCCCGGTGGCAACGAGCAGCACCACCGATCCGGCGACCTCCGCGACCACCAGAAGGCGGCGCGCACGCTCCTTGACGGCGCCGCCGCGTGCCCCTTCGGCCAATCCCGCGACATCTACGCAGCGGCCGATCCGGAGCACGGGGAACAGGCCAAACGCGATGCCGGTGAGAATCGTCAGCCCGGCGGCGAACGCCAGGACGCGCAGGTCAACGGAGGGCGGATGCGCGATGGGCAGCGACATCGGAACGAGGCGCGTCAGCAGCGGCAGCGCGGCCGCCGCGACCGCGACTCCCAGGAGGCCGCCGGCCGTGGCCAGCACGAGGCTCTCCGTCATGAGCTGCCGCACCAGGCGCTCGCGTCCCGCGCCGATCGCGGCTCGGACGGCCAGCTCCCGTCGTCGTCCGCTGGCGCGGGCGATCAGGAGACTCGCCAGATTCGCGCAGACGATGAGGAGCACGCACAAGGCGGCTCCGCACAGGGCCAGCAGGAGGAACCGCGCTTGCGACGAGAGATCCCCCCGGAGCGTCGTCACCGAAGCCGAGGTGTGTGCGTTCTCACGAGGAAATTGCTGCTCGAGCTGCGCCGCCACGCGGACGAAGTCCGTTCGCGCCTGTTCGAGCGTGATGCCCGGGCGCAGGCGCCCGATCGCGATGATGAAGTTGTTGGTGCGGTCCTGATACATGTCCTCGTCGAACCGCTGCGGCATCCAGAGCGCCACCTCGGTCGACGGAAAATGGAAGTCCGGCGGCATCACGCCGATCACCGTGTAGGGCTGATCGTCCAGATCGATCCGCCGGCCCAGCGCCGTTGGGTCGCCGTCGAAGCGCCGCTGCCACATCGCGTAACTCAGAAGCACCGTGCCGGGAGCAGCCGGCTTGTCGTCGGCCGTCGTGAACGTGCGGCCGATGAGCGGCTCGACGCCGAGGACCGGAAACAGATCGGCGGAGACCCAGCCGACCTCCAGCCGTTCGGGTGTGCCGGGCGCGACGAGATTCTGCGACAGCGTCGTGTAGGTCCCCATGCCGGACACGACTCTGTTCATCTGCTTCCAGTCGCGATAGTTGCCGGGCGAGAGCTCCATCCCCGAGTAGCCGGGCGTCCGTTCCATGACCTGGATGAGGCGGTCGGGACTGCGGAACGGCAGCGGCCGGATCAGCATGAAATCGGCCACGGAAAAGACGGCGGTGTTCGCCCCGATCCCGAGCGCGACAATCGCGATGGCCGTCGCCGCGAAGCCGGGAGATTTGCTGAGCGAGCGCACCGCGTAGCGGACGTCCTGGCGCGCCAGATCCCAATGGATGGCGGCGGCATTGAGGCAGACTTCAGGTACTGCTCCGAAAGCGACGAACGGCCTGAGCACGGCCGCCGTGCGGCGCCACCGATCGGCGAAGATGGTCACCATCTCGCGGCCGTATTCGCGCCGGAAGGAAGCCGGGTAGAGGTGCAGCAGCGCACGATAGAACCACATCAGGCCTTCTCCGGGCGCAGTCCCACGGCGCGGGCGATCTTCACGAGCCCCGTCAATCGGTCCATCTCGGCTTCGGCGACGCGCCGGCCGAACGCGGTCAGCCGGTAATATCGTCGCCGCTCATCGTCGTGTTCCCGCGCTGGACGCTGGCGGACCTCCGCGATCAGGCCCTGCTCGAGCATGCGCTGAATCGAGCGGTACAACGTGCCGGCGCCCAGCTCGACCCGGCCGTCCGTGCGCGCGGCGACCTCCTGCATGATGGCGTAGCCATGCCGGTCGTCGTCGGCGAGCGCCAGCAGGATGTGAAAGGCGGTGGAAGGGAGCGGCAGCAGATCCTCGGGAGCATCGTCGCGCTGAGCCATGTCCGCGATAATATATCCGATGCGAATATAGTGTCAACGGATAGAGAGGCGCTTATGACGCCCAGACCAGGAGCCGTCGTTCATCGGAGAGCGCCATATCGACGATCACGCCTGGTCCGTACCGCTCGAGGTCGTCGAGCGTGACGCGTCCTGCGCCGCCCCAGGCATCCACGTTGGCGAGCCGGATCTGACCATCGATCGAGATCCACCGGAGCAGCCAGACCGGCAGGTCGCTTCGGACGAGCTTCCGGGAACTCGCGTTGTAGGCGAGGAGGTGCAGCACCCGAATGGGCGCGTGCGCAGCCGGCGGCGACCGCCGCACGACGGGGGTGCCGATTTCGATCATCGGCTGCCGCTGCGCGATCCCGCTGCGGGCTGCCGTAACGATCGCGGCGGCTGCCTCAGCGGATGCGAGCTCGGTGTTCGTCAGCTCGTACGCCAGGAATGCGGCGCTGCCGATCGCGATCACGACGGCTCCGCAGGCGATGCCGACGCCGATCAGGACGGTGGCCGTCCGGCTTCTGCGCCACACGGACGTCGAGCTGTCGCTTGCGCGCATCTTCGCTGAGATCTCAGGTTGGCGGGAGATCCTAGCAGAGCGAGGCGGGGAGCGCGAGGGGAGTGGAAATGAATATATTGCGACGGCGAATCGACGTTCACCGATTGCGCCGCTTGGCGAGCGCTCGCACTTGCGAGATATCGCCATTACCCAACGCCGCCTTCTTCAGGCGGCTCATCGCTTCAGTTGCCGCTCTCGGGTCCGCGCCGCCTGCTCGGTCTGGTGCTCTTCGCAGTAGACGATCCGAACGGGGCGCCTTTCAGCGGTGTACTGCGCCCCAGTGCCTTCGTTGTGTTGACGTTCGCGCAGTGTCAGATTCGCCGTGTAGCCGACGTAGAGCGAACCGTCCGCGCACCGTGCCATATAGACCCAGTACACGGAGACGACGATGGCATCACCGGCGGGAGTTTGTAAACGAGCGATTGAATTGATTGGGAGGAGTGCCCTTCGGCTCGGCTGAGCGATGTCAAAGCCTCGCTCAGGGCACCATTCGCCTCGGCGTGAATGGTGATTCGGGCTGCCACGAGCGAGGCCTCAGCGTAGCTGAGGCCGAGTCGAATGGTGCGGAAGGGGGGATTCGAACCCCCACGGTATTGCTACCGCCAGCCCCTCAAGCTGGTGCGTCTGCCAGTTCCGCCACTTCCGCGTGGCGCGCGCGGCCGGGAGACCGCGCGCTCGTCTGAAACCTACTTCTTGGGCTGCGGGTTGACCGGGGCGCTCACCGGGGCCGGCGGGGCCGCCCCGCTGATCACCGAGCCTGGGCCCTTCTGGCCGATGATCGCCAGCGTCAGCGCGCCCACCATGAAGAGCACCGCGCAGACGATCGTCACCTTCGCCAGCATCGACACGCCGCCGCGCGTGCCGAACGTCGTCTGCGCGCCGCCGCCGCCGAAGGCGCTCGCCATGTCGCCGCTCTGCCCCTGCTGCAGCAGGACGACCACCAGCAGCACGAAGCACACGACGATGAAGGCGATGTTCAACAGGTCATACAACATGGAGCCAATCCTTCACACTTGAACCCGGGCGGAGCTAACCATTATACCGTCGCCGGGCGACTCCTCGCCACCACCTCCGCGAACGACTCCACTTCCAGGCTGGCGCCGCCCACCAGGGCGCCGTCGACCTCCTCGGCCGCCAGCAGGTCCCGGATGTTGGCCGGCTTCACGCTCCCGCCATAGACGATATGGCAGCGCTCGGCCGCTTCCGCCCCGAACTGCTCCCGCAGCCGCCGCCGGATATGCCGGTGCGCCTCGGTCGCCTGATCCGCGGTGGCATGGTGGCCGGTGCCGATCGCCCACACGGGCTCGTAGGCGATCACGAGCGCGCCCACCTGCTCCGGTGCCAGCCCTTCCAAGGCGGTCCGGATCTGCAGGTCGAGCACGGCGAACGTTTCACCGTGCTCCCGCTCGTCGAGCTTTTCGCCGATGCAGACAATCGGCGTCAGGTCGGCGGCCAGCGCGGCGCACGTCTTGAGGTTCACGCTGGCGTTGGTCTCGGCGAAATACGTCCGGCGCTCGGAATGCCCGACGATCACGTACTCCGCGCCCGCCTCGCGGATCATCGGGGCGCTGATCTCGCCGGTGAACGCGCCCTCCCGCGCCCAGTACAGATCCTGCGCGGCCACGCCGACGTTCGAGCTGCGGAGCGCTTCGGCCACGGCGTGCACGGCGAGCGACGGCGGCGCGACGACGATCTCCACGTCGGTGACATCTTCCACGATGCGCCGGAACTGCTTCGCGTAGACGATCGCCTCCGGCACGGTCTTGTTCATCTTCCAGTTGCCGGCGATGAAAGGGAGTCGCATGAATGAACCTCTCCAGGCGCTGGGCTTCGGGCCCCAGACGCTCGCTACGCTTTGTCCGTCAGCGCCTCGACGCCGGGCAACCGCCGGCCGCCGAGGAAATCGAGCGACGCGCCGCCGCCGACCGAGATGTGCGTGATGCGATCCGCCACGCCCGCCTTCTTCACCGCCGCCACCGAGTCGCCGCCGCCGATGATGGTCATGCCCTTGACGGCCGCCACCGCGCGTGCCACGCCCGTCGTCCCGCACGAGAACTGATCGATCTCGAACACGCCCATCGGGCCGTTCCAGACGACGGTCTTCGCGTCGGTGATGAGCGCCCCGTAGATTTTCACCGTGGCCGGCCCGATGTCGACGCCGATCCGGTTGTCGATCGCCGTGTCGCCGATGCGGA
The DNA here is from genome assembly GCA_025450765.1 of Vicinamibacterales bacterium. GTDB lineage: Bacteria > Acidobacteriota > Vicinamibacteria > Vicinamibacterales > CAVVIG01 > JAGWRA01. The sequence goes on from JANWLS010000121.1 coordinate 6,156, forward strand.
GCACCTCCGACGGCGCGCCCGCCTCGATCTTCGTCGTCACCACGTGGTCGGTCGGCAGCTCGAAGCGGATGCCGACGCCGTCCGCATAGCGCATGATCGACCGCGCCGGCTCCAGCCAGTCCCACTCCACGAGCGAGCGGCCCACCGGCATGTTGCGCGCCTTGAGGAACGTGTAGGCCATCGCGCCGCCGATGAGCACGCGATCGGACCGATGCAGCAGGTTCTCGATGACGCCGAGCTTGTCCGATACCTTCGAGCCGCCGACGATGACGACGAACGGCCGGTCCGGCGCTTCGAGCGCCTTGCCGAGGTAGCGAAGCTCGTCGACCAGCTCGAGCCCTGCGGCCGCCGGCTGCAGGAACTTCGTAATCGCCGCCACCGACGCGTGCGCCCGGTGCGTCACGCCGAACGCATCGTCCACGTACACGTCGGCGAGCGCCGCGAGCTCGCTCGCAAACTGCGGGTCGTTGGCCGATTCGCCTTCGTGGAACCGGAGGTTCTCGAGCAGCACGATGCCGTGACCCTCTTCCTGCGCGCGCTTCACCGCCTGCGCCGCCGGTTTGCCGATGCAGTCGCTGGCGAAGGTCACCTTGCGCCCGAGCAGCGTCTCGAGGTGCTCGCACACGGGCGACAGGCTGAACTGCGGATCCGGCTTGCCCTTGGGCCGGCCGAAATGCGACGCGAGCACGATCGCCGCCGCGCCGTGTTCGAGCGCGTACTGGATCGTGGGGAGTGCCGCGTGAATGCGGGTGTCGTCGGTGATCTGTCCGTTTCTGAACGGAACGTTGAAGTCGACGCGGAGAAACACGCGCTTGCCCTTCAGCTCCAGATCGCGGATGCAGAGTTTTGGCATGATGAGCGCCGCCGCGGATGCCTACAGGCCCTTTGCAGCGATGTGCTTCACCAGGTCGACACAGCGGTTCGAATAGCCCCACTCGTTGTCGTACCAGGCGAGCACCTTGAGGAAGTCGCCGTCGACCATCTTCGTGCTGGGTGCGTCGACGATGGATGAATGGGGATTGCCACGGAAATCGATCGAGACGAGCGGGAGCTCGCAGTACTGAAGGATGCCCTTGAGTGGCCCGTCCGCCGCCTGCTTGAACGCCGCGTTCACTTCGTCGGCTGAGGCATGTCGGCCGAGCTGCACGGTGAGATCGATGATCGAGACGTCCGGCACCGGCACGCGCATGGAGAGGCCGTCCAGCTTGCCCTTGAGCGCCGGCAGCACCTCGCCGACCGCTGTCGCGGCGCCGGTCGAGGTGGGGATGATGGAGACGGCCGCCGCGCGCGCGCGCCGCAGATCCTTGTGCGGCAGGTCCAGCAGCCGCTGGTCGTTCGTGTAGGCGTGCACGGTCGACATCCAGCCCTTCACGAAGCCGAATCGATCGAGGATGACCTTCGCCACCGGGGCGAGGCAGTTGGTCGTGCACGAGGCGTTCGAGACGATGTGGTGCACCTTCGGATCGTACTCGTCGGCGTTCACGCCCAGCATCAACGTCTTGTCGACGCCCTTGCCCGGCGCGGTGATGATGACCTTCTTCGCACCCGCCGCCAGGTGCTTGGCCGCATCGTCGCGCTTGGTGAAGTGGCCCGTCGACTCCAGCACGACATCCACCTTCAGCGCCTTCCAGGGGAGCTGCGCCGGATCCTTCTCGGAGAGGACGCGGATGGAGTGTCCGTTGACGCTGAGGCCGTCGCCGCTCGACGCCACCTCGGCATCGAGCACGCCGAGCACGGAGTCGTACTTCAGCAGGTGCGCCAGCGTGGCCGCGCTCGTGAGGTCGTTGACGGCGACAAACTCGAGCCCCGGATCGGCGTACGCCGCGCGCAGAATATTCCGCCCGATCCGTCCAAACCCGTTGATTCCTACCCGTACCGCCATCCATCGCCTCCGTGGGTCGAGCGCGGCGCTCATGATACCCGTTTGTGGGCATCGCCGTGGCCGCGATCGCAACCCCCCATTCTAGAGAGCCGCCTTGCAGAGGGTCAAACGCTCACGCTATACTCCGACCACCCTAAGCTGTGCCAATACTGCACGTTAGCGGCATCATTCATCGATGTATTTCGCCTACAGTCTGCTGACGTGTCTCGGGCTGCTGCTCGTCTCGCCGTACTTTTTGTACCAGGCGATCCGGCATCGCAAGTACATCGGAAGCCTCCGCCAGCGGCTGGGCTATCTGCCCGTCTCATTCAATCTCGATGCCGACGAGTCGATCTGGATTCACGCCGTCTCGGTTGGCGAGGTCCTGACGGCGCGTGCGCTCGTGCCGGCGCTCCGCGAACGCTACCCGCAGCTCCGCGTGTTCGTCTCGACGACGACGATCGCCGGGCAGCAGATTGCGCGGCGGCGGCTCCAGGATGTCGACGCCATCTTCTATTTCCCCTTCGACTGGACGTTCATCGTCCGGCGCACGCTCAGGCTGGTGCGGCCGCGCCTGTTCATCATGATGGAGACGGAGATCTGGCCGAACCTGTTGCGTGAATGCCGCACCCGCGGCATCCGCACGGTGCTCGTGAACGGCCGCATCTCGTCGCGATCCTACCCGCGCTACCGGCTCATCCGGCCGCTCTTCAAGCGGGTGCTCGCCGACATCGATCGCTTCTGCGTGCAGGGCGAGGAGTCGCGGCTGCGCTTGGTCGACCTCGGGGCCGACCCGGCGCGCATCGCGGTGACCGGCAGCCTGAAATTCGATTCGCTGGAAGGGCCGGCGGCAGTGGGGCCGCAGGCGCGTGCGCGCGACCGTGTGCTCCGGTTCTTCCGTGTGACGCCCAACCGGCCCGTGATCATCGCCGGCAGCACGCTCAAGGGCGAAGAAGCGGCGATGCTGCATGCCTTTCGGCGCGTGAAGACGGCCGCGCCCGACGCGCTGCTGATTCTCGCCCCGCGTCATCCGGAGCGATTCGCTGAGGCGGAAGCGCTGGCCGCCCAGAGCGGCTTCCGCACGACCAGGCGCAGCGATCTGCCGATCGACGCCGAGCCCCGCGCGGACATCGTCGTATTGGACAGCATCGGCGAGCTCGCCCCGCTGTATCAAATTGCAACGATCGTCTTCGTGGGTGGGAGCCTGGTCGATGCGGGCGGCCACAACATTCTCGAACCGGCGATCTTCGGCAAGCCGATCCTGTTCGGGCCGCACATGCAGAATTTTCAGGAGATCGCGGACGCCTTTCTGCACGCTGGCGCGGCGCGGCAGGTGCAGTCCGCCGACGATCTCGAAGCCCGCCTGGTGGCGCTGCTCACCGACCCGGTGCGGCAGGCCAGCCTCGGCGCGGCGGCGCGTGCGCTGGTCGCGGCCAACCGCGGCGCCAAGACGCGCACCCTCGATGTGGTCGCCGAGCTCATGGCCGACATCCAGACCGGCGGCAACGTCCGGCCATTCCGCCTGGTGCAGTGATCGAAGGCTCGTGAATCCAGTTGCTTCCCTCTATGGAGCCGCGGCCCTGGCGCGCCGGCGCTGGTACGCGCGCCATCCGGAGGCGCGCCTCCGGCTCGAGCGGCCCGTCATCAGCGTCGGCAATCTCACCGTTGGCGGCAGCGGCAAGACGCCGACGGTCAGGTATCTCGCGCACCTGCTGCTGCGGATGGGTGAGCGGCCGTCGATCCTGAGCCGCGGCTACGGCCGCCGCGCGGTCTCCGATGAGGTCGTCGTCGTGTCGGACGGACGACGGGTGCTCGCGGACCTGGATCATGCGGGCGACGAGCCGCTGATGCTGGCGCGGGACGTGCCGGGCGCGGCGGTCCTCGTCTCGCCGGAGCGGCATCCGGCCGGCGCGCTCGCGGAGAGCTCGCTCGGCTGCACGGTGCATCTGCTGGACGATGGGTTCCAGCATATGAAGCTGGATCGGGATATCGACCTGCTGCTCGTGGGCGCGGGCGATCAGGCCGAAACGCCGCTGCCGGGCGGGCGGCTGCGCGAGCCGTTGACGGCGGCCTCGGCGGCCGACGCCCTGGTGGTGGATGGCAGCGACGAGGATGCGCAGGCGCTCGTGCGATGCCTCGGCGTGTCGCAGGCGTTCCGCGCCACGCGCGGCATGCGCCCGCCGCGTGCGGTCGTCCC
>JANWLS010000122.1 GCA_025450765.1 Vicinamibacterales bacterium
CAACCGGATCGTCAACGAGGTCCTCGACTTCGCCCGGCCGATCGTCTTCGAATTCGCGCCGGCGGACCTCAACGCGGTCTGCGCCGACGCCGCGGCCGGCATCGTCGTCGACTCGCACGAGCCGGCGGTCGCCCTGCGCCTCGATCCGGCGTTGCCGCCGCTCGTGACCGACGCCGAACGGCTGCGGCTGGTGCTCGTCAACCTGCTCACCAACGCGCGGCAGGCGGTGCTCGCCAAGTCGCAGGCCAGCGCCGGCCACGTGCCGTGGCCGCCGGGCGGCCAGGCCCCCATCATCCTCGAAACACGCCGGACGCCCGCTGGCGGCGCGATGCTGACGATCGCCGATCGCGGCGTCGGGATCGACCCGGCCGATCTACCGCGCGTCTTCGAGCCATATTTCACGACCAGGCGCGCCGGAACGGGCCTGGGGCTGGCCATCAGCCGCCACATTGTCGAAGGCCTCGGCGGCACGGTGGTCATGACGAGCACGCCCGGTGAAGGGTCGCGCATCGAGGTGACGCTGCCGGGCCAGCCCTCCTGATGGAGCACCGCATGGACGCCACACGAGAAGCCATCCGTCCGACGACCGCCACGCGCGGGTCGATCCTGCTCGTCGACGATGAGGAGAAGATCCTCCGCGCGCTGGCGCGCGCGCTGCGAGACGAGGGGCACGACGTCGTGAGCGTCGCCAGCGCCCGCGCCGCCCGGCAGCACCTCGCCGAGCGCAGCTTCGACGTGTTCGTCGTCGACAACGTCATGCCGGAGGCGAGCGGGCTCGAGTTGATCCGCGAGCTCGTCCTCTCCACGCCGGAGGGGGACCGCCCGCAGATTCTGATGATGACGGCGCACGCGACGGTCGAGAGCGCGATCGAGGCGATGAAGCTCGGCGCCGCCGACTACCTGCAGAAGCCGTTCGAGATCGACGAGCTGCTCGTGCACGTGCGGCATGCGATCGAGCAGCAGCGCATCCGGCCCGGCTACCGCTATCTCATCAGCGAGCGCGACGAGGAATTCAATCACTACGGCGTCGTCGCGCGCAGCAAGGTGATGATCGAAGTGCTGCGGCGCGTGGAACGGGTCGCTGAAACCAAGAGCACCGTCCTCATCACGGGCGAGACCGGCACCGGCAAGGAACTGGTGGCGCGTGCCATCCACGACCGGAGCGCGCAGCGCACCATGCCGCTCATCAAGGTGAATTGCGCGGCGATCCCGGAGACGCTGCTCGAATCCGAGCTCTTCGGCCACGTTCGCGGCGCCTTCACCGGCGCGACCGCGAACAAGAAGGGGAAATTCGCGCTCGCCGACGGCGGCAGCATCTTTCTCGACGAGATCGGGACGATGAGCCAGGGCCTGCAGGCGAAGCTGCTGCGCGTGCTGCAGGAACGGGAGTTCGAGCCGCTCGGGGCGGAACGGACCGAGAAGGTGGACGTCCGCGTGATCGCCGCCACGAACCGCGATCTCCGCCAGATGGTCGCCGACGACAGGTTCCAGGAGGATCTCTTCTATCGCCTGAACGTCATCCCGATCGAGATTCCCCCGCTCCGCGCACGTCCCGAGGACATCCCGCTGCTCGTCGAGCACTTCGTGCAGAAGCACCGGCAGCGGATCGGCAAGAGGATTGAGCGCGTGGATCCCGATGCCCTGGCCGCGCTCACCGGGTACGGCTGGCCCGGCAACGTGCGCGAGCTCGAGAACACGCTCGAGCGCGCGGTCGTGCTCTCGTCCGGGTCGTCCATCGCCGTGGCGGACATCATCGGCCTCGCGCCCGCGCGGGCCGAGCACTCCGCGCTGCCGTCGCTGCGCCTGCACCAGAACATCGAGTGGGTCGAGCGGGAAACGATCCGCCGCGCGCTCGATGCCTCGCGCGGCATCAAGAAGGATGCCGCGGAGCTGATGGGCATCTCGCAGCGCGCGCTCAGCTATTACCTGGCCAAGTACAAGATCGATTGAGGGAGCAGTCAGCATTTATCAGGTGGCGTGGGGTCCCACCCCCACGCCGTGGCTTCGCTGATTCCTCGCTCGGGAGTTGCTTGTCCCTCGTTCGGAATGGCCGCGGGCGCTCCCACCTTTGATCTCCTGTTCCCAGATCTCGTAAAGCATTACTCTCGCGGTAAGCCATCAGTTCGAGCAGATGGCCCGATCGCCTCAATTCGTTAGCAAACTGTCGCGCCGGCCTCAGTCCTGCTGCGGCAGGGGCTTTGCCTTGTTCGCAGGCGCACGGGACGGCCAGGGCGGCCGTCGCTGACATCGCAGGAGGAGAGGCATCATGCAGAGGAAGCTTCAGGGGCTGACGGGAATCGTGGGTGCGGGAGCGATGCTCCTGCTCGTCGCGGCGGGGTGCAGCGGCGGATCGTCGAGCAGCGCGTCGCCGACATCACCCTCCGCGCCGAGTCCGGCGCCAGCCGGGTCGGCCATCACGATCGAGATCGTGGGCATGAAGGGGAATCAATCCTTCTCGCCGACGACGGTGAACGTCAGTGCGGGCCAGCAGATCGTCTTCCACAATGCCGATTCAACGGCTCACCGCATTCAGCAGGACAGCGGCGCGTGGGACACGGGCAACCTGGATCCGGGCGCGAGCAGCGCAGCCATCACCATCAGCGGCACGGCCGAGCAGCCGTTCCACTGCACGTATCACCCGACCATGGTGGGCTCGATCAACGGCAGCAGCACGGCGGCGGGCGGGAATCCGTGCCAGGGGGCGTACTGCGGATAGGAGAGCGCTCTTCAGGCTTCGGGCTGCAGGCCTGACGGGCCTGCTGTCTGAAGCCCGGAGCCCGTGGCCTGACGCTGTTCACCCGCCGCCGCGGCGAACGGGAGCGTGATCAGCGTGAGGAACAGCATCAGGAACTCCGAGTTCCCGAAGTTCACCTCGAAGAGCCCGGCCGCCAGCATCGCCACGATCGCGGCGAGCGCGGCGGCCGACACGACCTGGTCGCGTCCGGAGGCGAGGCGGCGGTACACCTCGATCAGGGCGACGACGATGAACCAGATCCAGACGGCGAGCGCGGGGAGGCCGCGCTCGGCCGCGATCTGCACCGGCACGTTGTGCAGGTGCGGGACGATCGGATCGACCGCGTCCGGCTCACGGTAGTGCGGGTACACCACCTGCACCATGTTCGGGCCCACGCCCGTGAGCGGATGATCGCGGATCATGTGCATGCCGGCCTGCACCATCGCGATCCGGTCGCGGTTGGTCGGATCCTGCAGGCTGAACATCGAATAGAACCGGTTCGTCAGCCGCGGCGGCGCCAGCGCGACGCCAATCGCCAGCACGAGCGGCACGACCCACAACAGGCGGAAGTTCCTGAGCACGAGCAGCACGCACGCCGCGGCGGCCACGCCGACCCAGGCGTTGCGCGTGAAGGTCAGCACCACGGCGACGAGCAGGGCCGGCAGCACCAGCGCCGACCAGGCGCGCTTCCGGCCGAAGAGGACGTGCGCGAGCGCCGCGCCGATCACCAGCATCAGCAGCCCGGAGTACGTCATGTAGTGCCCGACGGTGCCGTGCGGCCGCTCCCCCAGGTTGTTGTAGTTCAGGATGCTGTATTGAATGATGCCGACGGCGGCGCTGATGGCGCCGACGGTGATGATCACCATCAGCGTGTGCAGCGCCCGCTGGCCGCGCGCGAGCCGGTACACCGCCGGCACGATGAGCAGCAGGACGAGTTGCTTGCAGTCGATGAAGCTGACCATCGGCTCGATCGAACAGGCGGCCGACACCAGCGTGAGGCCCGCATAGGCCGCGAGCGGCCAGAACAGCCGAGGCGCCGAGAAGCGTTCGTGGCGGGTCACGAGGAGGGCGACCCACGCGAGCAGCATCACCGTCAGGAGAATCTGCGCAATCGCGATGGAGAACTGAAGCGCGGCCACGAACCCGACGAGGGCCAGCAGGGCCGCCTGGTCGAGACGCGAGCGCGGAGGAGCACCGGGCGCCAGCGCAGCCGAAAAGGACATCGAGGCATTGTACAGGCGGCTGGCCAGGCTCGCTTGACGGCGGGAGCGGCTCACGAGGATAATGAGACTCAGTTTCAAGATGACGTCCTCCGCCCCGGCACGCCTCTTCCTGATTTCGGCCGCCCTGCTCGTCGGCGGCCTGCTCGTCTGGCTTGGCGTCACCGCCGGCGGCATCCCCGATCCGACGGCAGCCACCGCCGGTTCGACCGTCGCCGTGCTCGACATCGGCGTCCTCGTGTTCCGCGAAGGGCTCGAGTGCATCCTGGTCCTGGCCGCCATCACCGCAGGCCTCGGCGGCTCCTCGCCGCGCCCGATCGCGGCCGGCGCCGGCCTCGGCTTCCTGGCCTCGCTCGCCACCTGGTTCGTCGCCGTCGGCATCATCGACGACATCAGCCAGAGCGTACCGGCCCTCGACATCCAGGTCGTCACCGGGCTGCTGGCGATCTTCGTCCTGCTGCTGGTGATGAACTGGTTCTTCCACAAGGTCTATTGGACCGGCTGGATCTCGATGCACAACCGGCGCAAGCGCTCGCTCCTCGGGAGCGGCGGCGCGGCCGGCGTGTCGCGCACGCGTCTCTGGTGGGGCCTCGGCCTGCTCGGGTTCACCTCCTTTTATCGTGAAGGCTTCGAGGTGGTGCTCTTCCTCCAGAGCTACCGCCTGAAGCTTGGCGGCACACCCGTGCTGAACGGCGTGGCGATCGGTCTCTTCCTGTCGGGTATCGTCGCCGCCTTCACCTTCATCGCGCATCGCAAGCTCCCCTACCGCCGGATGCTGGTGATCACAGGCGTGATGCTGGGCATCGTGCTGCTCGTCATGGTCGGCGAGCAGGCTCAGGAGATGCAGCTCGCGCACTGGCTGCCGACGACGACCATTCCGTGGCTGGCGGCGGCGATTCCGGCGTGGATGGGGCTGTGGTTCTCCGTCTTCCCCACCGTCGAAACGCTGATCGCCCAGGCGATCGCGGCAGGGCTCGTGCTCGGCTCCTACTACATGGCACGCGAGAAGCGGCCGAAACCCGAAGTCGATCAGCTGGAGCCCACCACCACCCCGACGCGCTCATCGGCTGCCTCAGTGCGTCTCAGCGGGCAACTACCAAACTGACCGAAACCATACACTGAACGACCACACTGTCCATGCCGGATCCAGCATGCAGAAACATCTGTTTGCTGTCACCAATCGAACAACACATTTCCGCCAAGTCGCGCTACAATCCAGCCGTTAATCCTGAGATATTCCAGAATGGATCGCACCTCGCTGGATTCCGGCCTCGCTTCGGACGGCACCGTGAGTGGCGGCGAAGGTGTCTCGTCCACGCGCGTGCTCCTGGTCGACGGACATCAAGACACACTCGATCTGTACCGCCTGGCCATGGAGCCAGCGGGCTTCACGGTTGAAACGGCCACGTGCTGCGACGAGGCGTGGACGCTCATTCTCACGCGGCCGTCGGTCGTCGTCACCGAAATCGTGCTGCCAGGCATGGACGGGTTCCACCTGATTGCGCGGATGCGCGGCGACGCGCGCACGCAGGCCATTCCGATCGTGCTCGTCACCACCTATCCCGCCCGCAAGCTCGAACAGTACGCGGCCGACATGGCGATCGACGCCGTCCTCACCAAGCCGTGCTCGCCCCTCGATCTGATTGACGCCGTGCGGCGCGCGACGCCGGGCACCCGGCGGGAACGTCTTGATCAGCTGGTGCCGGGGTCACAGGCGGCGATTCCGGCCGCCGAAGGCTGGCGACGCCCGGCACGCAAGATTTCCGGCGAGTAACCCGAACATCGAATCGACGCGCTCCGGCTGGCAGCGGCCTTGCAGCCACTGCTTTCGCGTTCAGCGGTCGAGACATGGCGTCGCGCTTCAAACCCACCATCGGATGGCCGGCCGTCCTGAAACAGACCGGTATCGCGCTCTACACTGACGACTGTCTCGGGTGGTCCGCCCAGCTCGCCTATTACTTCTTCTTCGCGATCTTTCCGGCTCTGCTGTTTCTCGTCGCGATTGCGAGTTACTTCCCGATTGCGAACGCCATCAATCGCGTGGTGGCGATGCTCGGCCGCGTCGCCCCACCCGACGTGGTCACGATGGTCTCGCACCAGTTGCTTCAAATCTCGAATGCCAAGGACAGCGGCCTGCTCACGGTGGGCATCGTCATCGCCATCATCAGCGCCTCGTCCGGGATGAGCGCGATCATCGACACGCTGAACCAGGCCTACCACGTGAAGGAGACGCGGTCGTGGATCCACGCCAAACTGATCGCGATCGGCCTGACGGTCGTGATGACGCTGTTCCTGCTGATTTCGTTCGCCCTCGTGCTGGCCGGGTACGGATTCGTGCAGCAGCTCGGACGCTGGATCCATCTGGCCTCGACGTTCGCGGTGCTCTGGGAGGTCCTGTACTGGCCGGTCGTGCTCGCGCTGGTCGTCACCGGCATCGCGATCGTCTACTACGTCGCGCCCAACGTGAAGCAGGAATGGATCTGGATCACGCCGGGCTCCATCGTGGCGACGCTCCTCTGGATCGGCGTCTCGTTCGGGTTTCGCTGGTACGTCGTCCACCTGGCGAATTACCAGAAGACGTACGGCGCGATCGGCGGCGTGATGATCGCCCTGCTCTGGTTCTACATCAGCGGCCTCTCCGTGCTGATTGGCGCCGAGTTGAACGCGGTGATCGAGCACGCGTCGCCGGAAGGGAAAGACGAGGGCGAGAACTATCCCGGGCAGCGGGAGCAGCAAGGCGGCAGGCTCCCCGGCGCGACCGACGACCCGGCTGACGAGACGCGAGGTCGCGCAGAGCGTGGAGCGAAGTGAGATGAGGGGATGGCACGCTCGAGCCATCATCATGGTGATGGCGCTCGCGGGCCCGGCAATGCTCGCCACGGCGTGCAAGGACGGCGGCACCATCCAGGTACACAGCCTGACCTTCACCGGTGTTCACGCCGTCAGCCCTGGCAACCTGAAAGCCGTCATGGCGACGCAGGTCAGTTCCAGGCTGCCCTGGGGCCACAAGGCGTCTTTCGATCGCGACCGCTTCCAGGCCGATCTCCAGCGCATCCGGGCCTACTACGTCGATCACGGCTATCCCGATGCGCGTGTCACGGGCGTGAAGGTCGATCTCAACAAGGACCAGACGAAGGTCGATCTGACGGTCAACGTCGATGAGGGACAGCCCGTGCTCGTCGACGCGATCATCTTCAATGGGTTCGACGTGCTGCCGCCGGCCCACCTGAAGAGGATGAAGGCCCGCGCGCCGCTCAAGGTGGGCGGGCCGCTCGACCGCGCGCTCATGCAGTCGACCGCGCAGCTGGCCACCAACGAGCTGAAGGACCACGGCTACGCCTACGCCGAAGTCTCCACCGATGAGCAGACGAAGAGCAAGGCGACCGCCACGCAGCCGGCACACGTCACCGTGGCGTTCGATGCCAAGCCCGGGCTCCAGGCCCGTTTCGGCCCCATCACCATCGTCGGGAACAAGGGCGTCGGCGAGGACGTCGTTCAACGCGAGCTCACCTACAAGCCTGGCGACCTCTACCGGGTCAGCCAGGTGCAGAAGAGCCAGCGGCGCATCTACTCGCTGAACCTGTTCCAGTTCGCGAACATCGCCCCATCGATCGACAACCCGAAGCTCGCCGACGTTCCGACGCGGGTGACGGTGGCGGAAGGCAAAGCCAAGCGTGTCACCTTTTCATTCGGCTACGGCTCGGAGGACAAGGCGCGCGGCGAGATCCAGTACACCAACGCCAACTTCCTCGGCGATGCGAGAACGGGCGGCGTGCGCGCGAAATGGTCGTCGCTCGATCGCGGCGTCGAGCTGAACTTCACGCAGCCGTACTTCCTGTGGCGCGGCATCACGCTCACCGCTCAGGCGCGGCAGTGGTACGACAGCGAGCCGGCCTATTCGCTCCAGACGTCGGGCGGGCAGGCGACCATCACGAAAGCGTGGATACCTTCCGGCGCACTCGCTCCGGTGGAGCCGCTGCTCAAGGGGAGCCCCGGGTATCGCCTGTCGCTCACGCTCACGAGCGAGTACGACAGCAACACGATCTCGCAGGAGGCGCTGAACGACGCGGCGCTGCGCAACGATCTCATCGCGCTGCACCTGAATCCGGATACCGGGCACCGGTCCGGCACCCTCAACGCGGCGTCGGTGGATTTCGAACGCAACACCACCACGAACCTGCTGAACCCGACGTCCGGATCGGTGGCGACCCTGCACGTGGAATCCGCCGGCCACCTCCTGCCGGGCACCTATCACTACACGGCGTACGGCACCGATCTGCGGAAGTACGTCCCGATCACGCGCCAGGTGATCTTCGCCACGCGACTGCAACTGGGGACGATCGCCGGCCAGGAAGGCAACGTTCCGTTCTTCAAGCGGTTCTTCCTCGGCGGCTCGACGAGCATCCGCGGCTGGGGCCGGTATGAAATCAGCCCGTTACGTGGCGGGCTTCCCATCGGCGGCCAATCGATGATGGCGGCGACGACGGAGCTCCGGTTCCCGGTGTACGGGAAGCTGGGCGCCGTGGCGTTTCTCGATTTCGGCAACGTCTGGGGAGACCCCTGGGGGATTCACTTGAACGATCTTCGATACGCGATTGGGCCCGGGATCCGCTACATCACACCGATTGGTCCTGTGCGGGTCGATCTCGGCTACCAGCTCAATCCGATTCCGGGGCTCCTCGTGAACGGCGAGCCACAGACGCGGCGATGGAGGATCCACTTCAGCATCGGCCAGGCGTTTTAAGTCGGGGCTCCGCCCCGAACCCCGGCTCACTGCGCTGCGCTGGCGCGTCGTCGCTCGCTCCGCTCGTTCGTGAGCCCGCTCGGCGGGCCGTCAGGTAAGGGTGGTTATGTCTGCCATGCGCAAAGTCGGCCGAGTGCTCGCCATCGCCGGCGTGGCGATCGTCGTGATCATCGCACTCGGGGTGATCGCAATCGAGACGCCGTGGTTCAAGAGCTGGCTGAAGGGCTTCGCGGTCCGGCAGGCCTCGACGGCGATCAACGGCCAGCTGTCGATCGGCCAGGTGAGCGGCTCAATCTTCACCGGCATCGATCTCTCGAACGTCGCTCTCTCCCAGCGCGGACAGCCGGTCCTCAGTGCGCGCCATATCCGCGTGTCCTATAACCCGATCGACCTGGCCACGCACGGCATCGACCTCAAGCAGATCACGATCGATCAGCCCGTGATCCATCTCCGGCAGACGCCGCAGGGCTGGAACGTCACGCAACTCACCAACCCGAGCACCTCCTCCGGGCCCGCCAGTCCCGTGTCGATCAACGACCTCATCATCAACGACGGCACGATCGACATCGACGAGCGCACCGCAGCGTCCGGACGCGTACGACTGCCGCAGCGGGTCGTGCACATCAATGCCGATCTCGGCTATCACTCGGCACCCGACGAGCTCATGGCGGCCGTCCATCGGTTCTCGGCCCAGGCCCAACAGCCGTCGCTGACACTGGCCAGTTTCACCGGCACGCTGCACCAGGACCACGGCACGATCTCCATCGAAAAGGTCGCGCTCGAGACGTCCAGAAGCAGGGTCCAGGCGGACGGCACGGTGAAACAGTTCCAGAGCGGCGCTCCGACGTACGACCTCTCACTCGAGTCCCGCGGCGTGGCGTTCGACGAGCTCGCTCCGTTCGTGCCGGCGCTCGCCGGCGTCCACCTGAACCCGACCTTCTCCGTTCACGCCAGCGGGCCGGCGCGCCAGGTCCTCGCCACCTTCGACGTGAACGCGCAGCAGGCCGGCCACATCGACGGCCGCATCACAGCCGACGTGACGACGCCGGTGCGGCATGCGAAGGGCGAGATCCACCTGCGGAACCTGAACGCCGCTCCCGTGGCCGGCCCGTCGCTCGCGAGCGATATCACGGCGCAGGCGGATTTCGACCTCACGATCCCGGCAAATGTCGAGCCGCACGGGAGCTACTCGATTACGGCCCCGCATGTCGTCGCCGCGGGCTACCGCGTGTCGGGGCTCGCAGCGAGCGGCACGCTGGAAGGTAATCGCGTCACGCTGGACGCGCAGGCGTCGGCCTACGGCACGCAAGCCACCGTGCGTGGCACGCTCGTGCGCAGTCCTGTTCTGAGCTACGACCTCACCGGGACGTTTCGTGGAGCCAATCTCCAGGCGCTGCCAGGCTCGCTGAAGCTGCCGGACGTGCGCTCGGACCTGAATGCCGATCTGCACGTGACCGGGCGAGGCCAGGCCATCAAGGGCGACGTGACGCTTGCCACGTCGCACGTGGCGGGCGCGACGATTCTCACCGGCACACGTGCGAGCTTCGACAAGGACGGCACGCGCCTCACTTACACCGCCACCGGCCGCGTGAACCATCTCGACCTCCAGCGGGTCGCGCGCGCGTTCCAGATCACGGCGCTCGCCGCCGACCGCTATCGCAGCGACATCAACAGCCGGTTCACCGTCAAGGGAAGCGGCACGAGCCTGTCCACGATGGTCGTCGACGCCTCGGCGGCGCTGAGCCGGTCGGCGCTGCTCGGCGGACACGTGCCGCACTTCGCGCTGCAGGCGCACGTGCAGCATGGCGCCGTGCGGGCCGAGATGAACGGCGCGTTCGACGGCCTCGATCCCTCCGCCATCGAGCCCAGGCCGGCCTACAAGGGCGCGGTCAGCGGCATCGTCAGCCTGAGCGCGGCGCTGCCACGCCTCACCGGGCCGATCGATCCGGCGGCGGTCACGGCGGACGGACAGCTCACGCTCACCGATTCGTCGGTCGGCGCCTTCAAGCTGCGAAGCGCCACGCTCAGCGCGCGCTTCGCCCACGCGATCGGCCAGATCCGGCAGTTCGCGATCACGGGCCCGGATCTCAACGCCAAGGTCACCGGGCAGCTCTCCCTGGACGACACGACACCGTCCAACCTGCGGTACCACCTGGATTCGCCGCAACTGGGCGCGCTTGGATCCCTCGTTCAGACCCCGGTGAAAGGCACCGTGCGGGTGGACGGTCAGGTGAGCGGCAACCGGAACGACCTGCACACGCAGGGGAATCTCTCGGCGAGCAATCTCGTGTACGGCGGCAACCAGGTCCTGAGCATCACGAGCAACTTCCAGGTGGATGTCCCCAACCTGCAGGTGGTGAAGGGCCACTACGAGGCGCACGCCGACGCGACGTTCGTGAAGGTGGCCGGCCAGGCGATCAACGAGCTCGCGCTCAACGCGACCTACCAGGCCCAGCGGCTCACGTTCCAGACCACGGCGAAGCAGGCCCCTCGCCAGATGCAGGCCGCCGGCGTGCTCGTCTTCTATCCGCACGTCGCGGAGCTCCAATTGCGACAGCTCGCCATGAGCACGAGCGGCGTGGAGTGGCGCCTGGCGCCGGAGGCACAGGCGGTCATCCGCTACGGCCAGGGGCGGACGGAAATCCGCGCGCTCACGCTCGCCAGCGGCAACCAGCGGATGAACGTCGACGGTGTCATCGCGCCGGGCGGCAACGACCTGACGGCGTCGCTGACGAACATCAGCCTGCTCGATCTCGAAAAACTCCTCCTGGTCGATCGCCACATCACCGGCCGGCTCGACGCCTCCGCGCACATCACCGGCACGGCCAGGACACCCATCGTCGACGCGAAGCTGAACGTCGCCGACGGCGGCTTCCGGAACTTCTCGTTCCAGTCGGCGGGCGGAACCGCGCGCTACACGCCGTCCGGCATCGCCGTCGATCTGCGGCTGCAGGAGAATCCGGCGGAGTGGCTCCTCGTCCAGGGGACGGCGCCGATGTCGCTCTTCTCGCCGTCAACGACCAGGGTCGCGAGCACGGCCGCCGCGGCGCCGGTGAACCTGACCGTCAAGACGAGCTCGATCGATCTCGGCGTGATCCAGGGCTTCACGACCGCGATTGAAAAGGCCAGGGGCACCATCCAGGCGGACGTGCACGTCGGCGGCACGGGAGCCGATCCAGCCGTCAGCGGCTACCTGGCGCTGAACGACGGCGGGTTCGCCATCCCGCTGGCAGGCACGTCGTATTCGGCGCTGAACGTCCGGATCAACTTCGTCCCCGACGAGGTGCAGATCACGCAGTTCACCATCAGCGACGACGATCACCACGCGCTCACCGTCAACGGACAGCTCGCCACGCAGGCGAAGAGCGTGGGCGCGGTGAACCTGAACGTGAACGCGAAGGACTTCCGGGTCCTCGACAACGATCTCGGGAAGATCGGCCTCGACACGGCGCTGCAGGTCACGGGCAAGGTAATGCAGCCGCACATCGGCGGCACGTTGACGGTGGACGAAGGGCGCATCGATCTCGCGAAGCTGATGGAGCAGGTCGGCAGCTCGCCCTACTCCACGCACCCGCTGGCGGCGCCGGACACCGAGGGGAAGACGACCAAGGCGAAGAAGGGCCAGACGCCGCCGCGCGGGACCACGCCGCCCGCGACGACCGACACCAACGGCATGTCGGTCAACGTGCGGATCCACGTGCCCGACAACTTCGTCATCAAGGGGAGCGATATCCGACCCGCTGGTTCGAGCTTCGCGGTCGGCGACGTGAACCTGACGCTCGGCGGCGACTTGCACATCGTGCAGCCGCCGGGCGGCGAACTGCGACTGAACGGCACGATCAACACCGTGCGCGGGCTCTACGTCTTCCAGGGGCGGCGCTTCCAGATTGCGCGGAACGGACAGATCCGCTTCGAAAATCTCTATCCGCCGAACCCGGCGCTCGATATCACGGCGAGCCGCACCATCCAGGGCGTCGAGGCGCAGATTCACGTCGGCGGCACCGTGAGCTCGCCTCGGCTCACGCTCTCGAGTAATCCGCCGCTCGACGAGGCGGACATCCTCTCGCTGATCGTCTTCAACCAGCCGACCAACCAGCTCGGCGAGGGCCAACGGACGTCGCTCGCGGAGCGCGCCCAGGGGCTCGCGACGAGCTTCGTCGCCGGCTCGCTCGCCCGCTCGCTCGGCAACGCGCTCGGGGTCGACATGCTGCAGGTGCAGACGGCGCCCGAGGGTGGCGGCGGCCCGGAGGTGACGATCGGCCAGCAGATCACGAGCGGCCTCTACGTGCAGGTACAGCAGCAGGTCGGCGCCGGCAGCGGCACGCAGTTCCAGCTCGAGTACCAGTTCACCAATTTCATGCGGCTGCGGACCGAAGCGAACACGGGCAGCCAGGCGAGCCAGACGCTGCTGCATCGGGTGCAGCAGGAGGGGATCGATTTGATCTTCTTCTTCAGTTACTGACGGGCGGCGGGCTACGGGTCGCAGGCTGCGGGCCACTGCCGGCGGCGGGCTACGGGCTTCAGCCTTCGGGCCGGGCGGCCGCCCTACTCCCCGCCCGGCGTCGCGCTGATGTGGACGACGTAGTCGTACGTGCCCATTTCGTCCGAGCCGGTCACATGCGCATCATCCGGTCTGGCGAGCTCCACGTCGAAGGACAGCTTGAAGTACACAGCGTCCTGCATCTTCGGGTCAGGCAGGGTCGCCGTGCCCGAGCGCAAGTCGGACGACATGTGGAAGTTCGGATCCTGCGCGGCGTTCTGCTGGAGCACCGTCGCCTTCACATCCGTGCCGGTCAACTGCTGCACGGCCTGGCTCAGGGCATCCGCCACCTGGCCCAGCGCACCGAGCCGATCCTTCAGCACGACCTGCACGGTGCCGGCCCCGTTGGCCTGCGGAGCCTGTTCGGACAGGTCCTCGTCGAAGTGGGCCTTGCGCGCACTCTGATCGTACGGGCCTGACACGTTCTCCTTGAACGAGAGCGTGTACGGCGCCCGGGTCGACGTGGAGTCCGCCTCCGTCGAGTGCAGCGCGATCGACGGCGCGTCGACGACGGCCTTCCAGGTGGCCTGACCGGTCATCGTCGCGTGGTCGCTCGAAAACTGCGGCTGAAAATCGATGGTGTCCGTCTCGGTCACCAGGCCGGACAACTGCACGTCGCCGAGCGTCATCGGCGCCAGCGCGCGGAACAGCGCCATGTTCGGCGCGAAACGGCCGCTCGTGATCTCAGGGACCTTGCTGAGATCGATCTGCCGCTTGCCCTCGATCCGGACGTAACACGGCAGCTTGCGCCCGAACTCCTCCCCGATCTGCACCACGAGGTCGAAGAAGTCGTCTGGATGCTCTGAAGTACGCGACGTACGCGCCACCGCCCGGCCGGCTTTCGTGTCGAGCAGCACGGCGTACATGGTGTAGACGCTTCCCACTTTCCCGAAGCTGAGCATCCCGGCGTAAGGCGCTCCCGCATATCCTTGAACGGCCTGCAGCGTCTGATCGCTGTTCGATTCGCTGCCGAACAGCTCGCGCCATTCCTCGAGCGTGAGCAGGCTGCGGATGTCATCGTGCTCGAGCACGTTGTAACAGAGCGCGCCTTTCCGGAGGCCTTCCGCGAATCGGGAGTTGACGATCGCCAGCGAATCCGACAGCCCATTCAGGTTCGCCTGGACGACCGCGACCGTGCGCGAATCGGAGGCGGCCGACGCCAGCGAGGGGATCGCGATCGCGGCTACGAGAGCGGCGCACGTGCGGACAACGTTTTGACGCAGGACGGGCATCACAGGACCTCCAGCCAGCGCGGCTGAACTGATCATCGTCAACGAACGCACGACACGTGAAAGCTGGGCAGTATAGCAAGAATTCAGTCCAGGGCGCGCGGAGCCATAGCGCCGCCCCGGGTCGAGTCCCGAAGCCCGGAAGCCGCCATCCGTAGCCGTTGCGGAAGACCGCAGAACGAGTAGACTGAACCGTTGCCGGAGGATGGACGTTGGGTGATTTTGGTCTCTCGATTGTGCTCGGAATTATCGAAGGGCTGACGGAATTTCTCCCCGTCAGCTCCACGGCGCACCTGCGGATTTCTGAGGCGCTGCTCCATGTCAGCCTGACCAGCGGCTACTGGAAGATGTACACGGTCGTCATCCAGCTGGGGGCCATCCTGTGCCTGCCGGTTTACTTCTGGCCGCGGATCGTCAAGTTCGTCTCGACCTATCCGCGCGGTGAGAACGGCCGGAAGACGGTCCTCACCCACCCGCTGATGCTCACCCTCATCGCCTTCGTGGTGACGGCCATTCCCGCGTTCCTGCTGACGAAGGTCATCGGCAAGAACCTGGAGAACCTCCGCGTGATGGGCTGGTCGCTGCTCGCGGGCGGCGTGGTGATGTGGCTGGTGGACGCGTGGAACGATCCGGCGGAACGCGTGGGGCCTCCCGACGCGGTGCTGCATGCGAGCGGACCGGCGGTCGCGCCGATGGCTCGCGGCACGCGTGGCATTGCGGTCGGCACGAGCGCACGCGACCGGATCACGACCTGGCGCATGGAGGACATGTCGCTGCCACAGGCCGTCTGGATCGGCGCCTGCCAGATTCTCTCGGCGGTCTTTCCCGGCGTGTCGCGATCGATGTCGACCATCGCGGCCGGCCAGGTGGCCGGCATGTCCCGGGCCTCGGCGCTCGAGTTCTCCTTCTTCCTCTCGATGCCGACGATGGCGGCGGCGACCGGCTACGACCTGCTGAAATCGGTGATGGGGCGCGGCGAGAACCCGATCGGCGTCTCGCAGATCGACCTGCACGGATGGCTCGTGCTGCTGGTCGGCGCGGTCGTGGCCTTCCTCGTCGCGTATGCCGCGGTGGCCTGGTTCATGGCCTGGGTGCGCCGGCGCGGGTTCGTCCCCTTCGCGGTGTACCGGATCATCGTGGGAGCCCTCGTGCTAATCTTCGCCTCACAGTTGATGGGCCTGTAGTCCGGGGGTCAGATCTTGTTTCTTGCACGACTGTCACCTTTTGGCGTGCCTCATTATGTGGACAGCGGTGCAAGA
>JANWLS010000123.1 GCA_025450765.1 Vicinamibacterales bacterium
ACCTGCCGCATCTGAAGCACCGGATCTACCCGGAGATGCGAAACCTCGAGGGCCCCGCCGCCGCGTGGGAGCTGCGCCGGCCGGTCGGCGACGGGATGGAATTCATCGTCATGACGCTCTGGCAGTCCAGGGAGGCGATCCGGGCGTTCGCGGGCGAGGACATCGGCGTCGCCGTGGTACCGCCCGACGCGCAGGCGCTGCTGGCGAGCTGGGATCCGCACGCCACGCACTACGACGTCGTCTGAGCTACCATCGCGCCGTGCGGATGCGCCAGACCGTTCTGCCCGATGGCACGTCCCTCTGGGCCCCGAGCCCGCTCGAAGCCGCCGTCCTGTATCGCGAGATCATCACCGAGCGCACCTATGAGCGCCACGGCATCCGCGTGGCGCCGGGCGATATCGTCTTCGACGTAGGCGCGAACATCGGCCTGTTCGCCATCCACATGGCCCGCACCGTGCCTGGCGTTCACGTGCACGCCTTCGAACCGCTCCCTCCGTTGTTCGAGACGCTCAGCCGCAATCTCGAGGCCCTGGCCCCTGAGGTTCACGCGCACCACGTCGCGCTGTCCGATCACGCTGGCGAGGCGACCTTCGAGCTCGATCCCTTTCTCACGATGAACGCCATCATGGACGCGAACGCGGTACGCGACGCCGCGGATCATCGGGCGCCCGCCTCGGCCTGGGCGGCGGCCGCGCTGGCCGATCTCAATCGCGTGCAGCCGAACAGGCTCAGCGTGTTCGCGGGCCGAGCCTTGCGCCAGCCGATCGGCCGCATCGCCGTCCTTACGGTGCTGGCGCCGCTCGCCGTGGCCCTGAGTCTCCGGCACTGGTGGTTCGTGGAGCAT
The DNA here is from genome assembly GCA_025450765.1 of Vicinamibacterales bacterium. Taxonomy (GTDB): domain Bacteria; phylum Acidobacteriota; class Vicinamibacteria; order Vicinamibacterales; family CAVVIG01; genus JAGWRA01. The sequence goes on from JANWLS010000123.1 coordinate 845, forward strand.
CACACCTGTCGGCTGCAGACGCTGCCTGCCGCGATGCGGGCCGCAGGCGTCGATCACGTGGACCTCGTGAAGGTGGATGTGGAAGGGGCCGAAGAGGCCGTCCTCGCCGGCGTCGACGATGCGTGCTGGAGCAGGGTGCGTCAGTTCGTGATCGAAGTCCACGACGTGGGCGGGCGGCTCGATCGCCTGCGGACGCGGCTCGAGGCCCACGGCTTCCGGACGGCGTGTGCCAGGGAAGACTGGGCGCTGCACGAGCTGCTGGGCATCTACACGCTGTACGCCACGCGAGCCTGAGCCTCGATGAGGTCGGCGGCGCGCCTGATGCGATAGACTCCTTCGTCGATGATGGTAGCGCGTCAGCGTGTGAGGCGACGAGCGAGCGCCGCGACACTCGCCCGAATCGCGGCGTTGGGCCCCTTCGTCGCGGCCGTGATGGCCGCCGAGAAGCGCGCTACGCGTTATTGGCCGCTTCGGTTCCCACGGTCGCCTGAAGAGCTCGAGCGGAATCCGGAGCTCCTGTTCAAGCTGCTCACGTTGCCCTCGCGTGGGCTCCTCGCGCCGATCGCCGACCCTTCGCGTTCGCGCTTCGTCGGACAGTCCCGCGGCACCCGAATCACCACCGAGCCGGACAAGAACCGGATGACCGGCTTCTTCGACCTCGAAATCGAGGAAGGCGGACGGCACCGCATCGTCCAGGTGGTCACGAAGTTCCAGAGCGGGCGCGGCATGCCGCTCTACATGCAAGCCATGCGGGCGGTCGTCGAATATGGATTCGCGCGCGAAATCGAGTTCTACCGCCGCCTCGCCTCCGTCGTTCCCGTCGAGACGCCACGTCCGCTCTTTGCCGATGCCGTCACACTGCTCAACCGCGTCTGCCTCGTCCTGCAACGGACGGCGGGGGTGACCCCGACCGACTGGAGCGGCTGTTCAGTACCCGCGATCGAGCTGCTGCTGTCGAACGTCGCGCGGCTGAACGCGGCGTTTGTCGATCGGACCGCGAGTGGCCCCACGTCGTGGATTCCGGCGCGCGGCGGACTGGACTTTGCCGAGTACGTCACCGGGTTCATCACCAGGCAGCCGACCTGGTATCAGCGCATCTGGACGGCCTTGCAGACCTACTTCCACGCGAGGCCCATCACCCTCGTGCACGGCGACTGCCGTCCGGGCAACATGTTGTTTCGAGGCATCGAACTCGATCCCGCACGCGGCGACGAGGACACGGCCGCGGCGTGGCCGCAGTCCCCAACGCCGAAGGATGCCGGCGTCGTGATGGCCGACTGGGAGGCGATCAACGTCGCGCCGGTGCTGTGGGATTTCACCTACTGCACGACCATCGGGCTGCGCTGTGCGGACCGCCGCCAGTGGCAGCCGCGCCTGCTGAACACGTTCCTGGCGCAACTGCGGGATCTGGGGGTCGTGCCGCCGGCGGTCGACACCACGCGCGCGGCCATGGAGACGCAGCTGCTCGCGATCGTGCTCGCCTACATCTCGCTCGTCGTGCTCGACCACAATCTCTGGAGCGGCCAGGGGAACACGGAGAACGACATTGCCGCGTGGAAACGGCGCGTCCTCGAAGCCGGCGCCGACGGCGATGCCGCGGAGATCGCCCGAACGATCGACGTTACGGAGGACGATGTGCGGAGGCTACAGGATTACTTCTCCAGCCGGAGCCGCAGCTGACAGCTCCCCCATCTACCGCAGATCGGCCGGTACGTACCCGCGCACGGCGAGAATCCGCTCGACGACCTCGCCGGTGACGCTGTCGGGCGTCGAGGCACCGGCCGTGAGGCCGACGGTCACCCGCCCTTCGGGCAGCCAGTCGCACGTCGTGATTTCGGTGGGACTGCCGACAGGTCGATGGCAGATCGCCGCCGGGTGGATGCAGGAGGCGTCCCTGACATGGAACGTCGGGACCTGCGGCGCGCAGAGCGCGGCCAGTGCCTGCGTATTGCTGCTGTTGTAGCCGCCGACGACGAGCATCCGGTCGAGCCCGCCGGCGTCGAGCAGGGCATGAATCGCGTCCTGCCGATCCTGCGTGGCCGAGCAGATCGTATCGAACGCGCGAAACCGTTCGGCCAGGGCGGCCTCACCGTGGCGGTGACGCAGGACCTCGCGCAGCATCTCCTGAACCGCCAGGCTCTCCCGCGTCGGCATCGTCGTCTGGTTGGCCAGGCCGATCCGCTGCAGGTCGCGATCGGGATCGAAGCCCGGGCTGCACGCGTGCGCGAACTGCGCGAGGATGTCCGCGGCCTCGAGCTCGCCACGCAGGAACGCACAGAGCACGGCCGCCTCGCGCACGTCGCGGAGGCAGAGGTAGTGCGCGCCCGATTCGGTCAGCGCCTGCGACACCGTCGCACGCGTCTCTTCGTGATAGTGCTTGCCGTGGATGACAACGGTGAAACCGTTCCGCGCATGCTGGCGCACCTTTTTCCAGACGTTCAGCACGCTGCCGCACGTCGTATCCACCAGCACGCACCGCCGGGCGGTCAGATCCGCCATTTGCGGCACCGTCACGCCGAACGCCGGCAGGATGACGACGTCGTCCGCGCCGATCTCCGCGTGCCGGATGGCGGGATCGTTCGATCCGGACAGGATGGTGATCCCCATCTCCTGCAGGCGCGCGTTGACGTCCGGGTTGTGCACGATCTCGCCGCAGAGGAAGATGCGGCGATCCGGGAACCGCTCGCGCGTCTCGTACGCGTACTCGACGGCGCGGTCCACGCCGTAGCAGAAGCCGAATTCCCGCGCCAGCGTCAGCCGCAGGTCGCCCGCCGCCGCGGTGAAGCCGCCTTGCCGGAGCCGCTCGACGACAGGGCTGGCATAGGTGCGGAGCAGCGCCGGAGCGACCAGGGCGCCCAAGCCGAAGCCCTTCTGAAAGTACATCTGCGTCACAGTGAGCCTCGAATCAATGCCATCTCCGCCGTGGCGCCGGCCGCCTCGCGCGTCGGTGCGCCGATTGCCCGCTCGATCAGGTCCGCGGCGCGCGACACGCCACCCGCGTTGACGAAGGCGGCCTGCGCGGCCCGGATGCACGCGCGGAACGAGGACTCTCGAAACACACGCCCGATGGCGGCGCGGAGTGCGTCCGCGGTGAATCGTCGCTTGTCGAGCCAGAGGCCGACGCCGGCGTCGGCGACCCGGACGGCCATCGCCCGTTGATCGGCAAACATCGGGATGCCGACGATCGGCGTGCCCGCCGAGAGCGATTCGTGCACGCTGTTGATGCCGCAATGGCTGACGAACACGCCGACGTTCGGGTGGCGCAGCACGGCGAACGGAGGCGGTCCCCAATGAAGGACGCGCACGTTCGAGGGGAGCGGGCCCGGCGCCGTGTCCGCCTGCGCCTCGTTCAGGATCCAGAGCACGCGGAAATCGGGGCTCGAAAACGCATCGGCCATGCGGGCCAGGTGCCCGGGCGACGCCACGGCGAGGGTCCCGAGGTTCGCGTAGACGACGGGTCCGTCGTTGAGCCATGCCTCGAGCTCCGGCGGCAGCGGCCGCACGTCCCGCGGGAGCATGGGCCCGACCATCGCGACCGACGGCGGCAGCGGCCTCGGGTACTCCAATCCGAACGCGCCGCAGACCAGGATGTGACGGTCACGCAGCAAGTCGTCGATGGTCGTGTCCGGCAGGTTGCGGCTGCGGCGCAGCGTGTTCAGATCGCGTCCGACCGTGCGGTCCGCGATCACCGAAGCGAGCTGGCGGACGAAGGGCGCCACCAGACGCTGTGCGCGCGGCACCTCACGAATCGATCGGCTGGAAAACAGGAACGGCAGGTCGTCGGCGGGCGGCAGGAGGCGCACCGGGAGCGTGGCGAGCAGGCCGGCGTTGTTGACAACGGCCGGAATGCCGGCCGCCTCGGCCGCACACAAGCCCGCCGACGAGAACAGGTCCACGACCATCACGTCCGGCCGATCGGCCGCGAGCGCCGGGACGAGCCCATCGAACATCACCGGCCAGACCGCGTTGAGCCCCCGGACGATCCGCATCGTGCCGCGGACGAACCGCGGATCGCGCGACGCGGCTTCCTGATCTCGCCGCAGTTGGTCGGCGATCGGCCCGAGTGATCCGAGGTCGATGAAGGCAATCTCGGGACTCTCCGATCGGATGTGTGCGCGCGCCTCGCTCGTGCTGGCGATCGCCACGCGCCATCCGCGGCACCGCAGCTCCTCGGCCTGGCGGAGCAGCGGATTGAGATGGCCCACGAGAGGGATGGAGGTGAACAGCGCGTACATCCGCGTCTCGACCACCGAGCCTCAGTAATGCCGATCCAGGATGAACCACCCGAACGCGCGCAGCCGGATCTTGAATTGGGAATCGGGCACCAGGGAACTGACGGATTGCCAGGTCGATTCCACCAGCGCGCGGGCATCGGCCTCGCAGGCGTCGAGCGCTCCGCAGCTGTCGATGAGATCGACCGCCTCGCCGATGAGGCCCGGCGCGTCGGGCTTGGCGGCGAGGATCGCCCACAGCCGCTCTCGCTCGCGGCGTGAGAGCAGGCCCATCGCCTTGGCGACCGGGGCGGTAATCTTGCCTTGCGTAATGTCCTCGCCGCGGGATTTCCGGTTCTCGTCGAAGCCGCGCAGGTTCAGCACATCGTCGACAATCTGGAACGCGACGCCGTACGACTCGAACAACTGCCCGAGTCCTTCCGCCTGCTCGTCGGTACCGCCGCCGATGAACGCGGACATCCGGGCGAGCGCGCCGGCCGGCGCCGCCGACTTCAGCCGGTGCACGGCGATGACGCGCCGCTCGAGGCGGTCGCCGTCGCCGCTCTCGACGACGGCCGGCATCAGGTCGGCGAGCCCGGCAATGTCGAAGGCCTGGCCGGCATGGCCGGCGCGGAGGGCCTCGAAATAGGCTTCGTAGATGCGCGCGCGCATCGAGTCGCTCAGCCGGGAAGCGCCGACCGGAATCTGCGCGAGGAAATAGCTCGCACACCCGGCGTTGATCGCGAGCGCCTCGCCGTAGAGCCGATGGCAGGACAGGCCGCCGCGCCGCACCTCCGACCGATCCTGCACATCGTCGATGATGAGCGAGCCCACGTGCAGCAGTTCCGGCAGCGCCAGCCAGTTGGCGAACGGCTGCGAGTTGCCGCCGACGAGATCCATGCAGCAGAGGATGCTGTAGGACCGCCAGGATTTGCCGCCGCGCAGGATGATTTCGCGAATCGGCTCGACGAGCGTGCGCGCGTACTGCTCGAGATCCACGCTCTCGAGGAAGTGCTGCCGGCGCGGTCCGCCGATCATCGCGAGCGCCTGGTCGGCATCCGGCTGCGCGGGCAGCAGCGTCTCGATGGCGCGCCGCGTCTCGCGGCCGACGGAGGCGAAGAAGTCGTCGGTGGTATCAACCGTGCTGACGCCGCTGCGCTCGATGAAGCCTTGCCCGGCGATCGGCCGGCCGCTCATCACGCCGGTCAGCATCACCAGGCCCTCCCAGAACGCGGGCGGCGACATGACGGTGATCAATTCCTGCTCCGGCTGGCTGGCGACGATGTCGAGGCTCAGGGCCGCCTCGTCGACCTCCAACCGGTAGCGGGTTGGATACTCGTTGAACGTGCGGGTGCTCGTCCACGAGTCCAGCGCTTCAAACGTGAAGTCCCGATACGCATGTCGCTCGCCCACCGGGTCGACGAGAATGACCCACCGGCCGTGGCTCCTGGACGCGTCGGCCTTGTCGAACAGATCGTAGGCGGTGACGTCCCATCCATTCTCGAGATGGGCGGAGAGCCAGTTCCAGCCGACCGTCGGCAGCAGGCCGTCGTTCGACTCGCGCGCCTCGCCGAACTCGTGGTCGTACCACCCCGAGCCGTCGACGTGGAGCGGCGTGCCATCGATCGTCAGGAAGCCGTCCACCCGGCACCGCGGCGAGAAGTAGTAGAACATCCGCTCGCCGCCGACGCCCCGCACGACCCCATCGTCGCCGTGGCGGATCACCGGCTTCTCGAGCACGAAATGGAGGCGGCACGAGCAGCCGCCCGGCTCGCTCGAGAGGTCGAGCTCGTACGAACCGTCGCCGTGCTTGGCGAAGCAGTCGCCATCGAAATCGAGCTCGAGGCGGTCGGAAGCGACGCGCGCATCCCGCGTGAGCAGGCGATCGGGCAGCGGCACCCGGCCCTGCGCGAACACCTCTCGCATGGCGCGGTGGATCCGCTCATCGCCCGGAGCGCGGCCCGCATCGAATTCAGCCAGGACGGTTTCGGGCGTCCGCCGATCCAGCCGCGTGCAGGGAAAATACCGCTGCCCTTCCGGATCCGTCAGCGCCCAGATCAGAAAGTGCTGATAGCTCGGCTCGGCGCCCGCGGTTGCCGTGTTGAGGCGGAAGAATGCCGCGAACACGCCGAAGCGGCGGCCGTCGGCGGCGGCCAGGTGGGCGTTGACGTACCACCACTCGATGCCCGCTGACGCGTGTGGGAGGTCGTGCAGATCGAGATCGATGCTGCCGGGCGCCGGCCAGTCCTCGCGGTGCTCGCGCACGCCTGACTCGATGTCGATACGCATGATGTGTTACGTGAGGAAACGTGTAGCCGGTCGCGGCGACGAGCGGAACACCTGCCCGTCCTCGTCGGGAGTTGCACGAGGA
>JANWLS010000124.1 GCA_025450765.1 Vicinamibacterales bacterium
CGCCCGTGCAGTCCGCGATGACGCCCGGGTTGCGCGCGTCGTCTTCCTTGATGTTGAAGACGATCTTCATGAGGTCCGACCCGATGTCGGCGATCTTCGTGAAGATGCCGCCCGCGATGCGCAGCGCCGCTGCGCCGAGCGACTCGCCGATGGCGAAGCCGATGAAGCACGGGCCCGCGTAGTCGCCGGGGATGAAGAGCAGGATGCAGAGCATCATCGTCAGCTCGATGCTGACGAGGAGCATGCCGATGCTCATGCCGGACTTCAGCGGAATCGCGTAGACCGGGTAGGGCTTGCCGCGCAGGCTGGCGTGCGCCGTGCGCGAGTTCGCCAGCGTGTTGATGCGGATGCCGAACCAGGCGACGCCGTAGCTGCCGGCGATGCCGAGCAGGCTGAAGGCGAGGATGATGATGACCCGGATCGCCTCGAAGTGCAGCAGCACGCCGAAGTAGAAGACCATGATGATCCCGATGAACACCTCGAGGATCAGGATGAACTTCCCCTGCGTGATGAGATAGGTCTTGCAGGTCTCGTAAATGAGGTCCGAGACCTCGGCCAGCGAGCGGTGCACCGGCAGGCCCTTGAGCTGCTTGTAGATCACCAGCCCGAACAGCATGCCGAGGCCGCAGATGAGCAACCCCCACATCAGCAGGGTCGGCGCATCCAGACCCAGGAAGGGGACGCCGCTCAGGTTCGGCAGCACCAGCTCCGCCTCGCCGCCGACGTGGTGCGCCAGTGCCGGGGCGCCGCCCGCCACCTGCGCCGACAGCGGCGTCACCCAGAGGAGCCAGCCCGCCATCGCCGCCAGACCACCGACCCACCCGAAGGCACGGTGCAGCACGCGGCTTCGCACGTCGCCGCTCCGCCCAGATCTCTTCACGCTCATGACACCTCTCTCATCAATCGGGGCTCTGCCCCGAACCCCGGCTCACTTCGCGCCGTGCGCGCCGTCGGCGATAACCCGAAACGATGGATTATACACAGTCGCAGACAAGGGCCTCAGGCTAGCGGCCGGCCGGGCGCCCTCGCCCCAGCGGCAGCTCAGCCGGGCTGGCCACATGGGCGGGCAGGGCCATCCCGCCCGTGAGGAAGATACGAATCCCCTCTTCCACACTGAGGTCGGGGAACGACGCCCGGGCGCGCGGGCAAATCATGATGTCGCCCAGATACACGTGATTGGTCGGCACGAACACCGCCACCATCGCCTCGGGCCCCGTGCCGCGGTCCACGGTGAACTCACGCGTCAGAAAGCCGAGGGCGAGGCCGCGGTCGGCATCCTCGATGAGCACCACCCGCTTGAACCCGTACTCGTTATCCGGGTTGAACGCCGCAATCAGCTGCTTCACGGGCGCGTAGATGGTCCGGAACACCGGCACCTTCAGCAGGTAGGGCTCGGTCCGCTGGAGAATGCGCTTGCCGATGACGTTGGTCGCAAAGGCCCCGACGAGCAGGATGGCCACGGCGGTCGTCGTGATCCCGAGGCCCGGGATGCGTTGACCGAGCAGGCGATCGTAGAGCGGCGTCGTGAGGCCGTCGACGACCCCGAACAGCCAGACGAGGGCGGCCACGCTGACGAACAGCGGCACCGTCACGAAAAAACCGGCGATGAAGCTGCGGCGGAGCCACTGCATGTGTCGGATCTGAACAGGTCAGGCGGGTAGGGCGATCACTCGCTGCAGGTGGACCGCCGGCGCGCGGCTCCGCGCACCAGCGATCAAATTTTCTTCGTTCCCCGACTCTAGGACGCCCGGCGCTTGCGCTGCGGACGCGACCGCGCCCCGCGCGAGGCCGACGGCCGCTCGGCCGCCGCGCCCGCGCCCACGGACACCCCGCCCTTGCCGGCGGTGCTCGCCACCATCGCCGCCGCCGATCCGCGTCCTTTCCAGAACGTGACGACGGTGCCGGCGATGAACACGCTCGAATAGGTGCCGGTGATGACGCCGACGATCATCGTGAACGCGAAGCCGTGCAGCACCTCGCCGCCGAACAGATAGAGCGCGATGGCGCTCAGCAGCGTGGTCCCCGAGCTGATCACCGTCCGGTTCAGCGTCTGGTTCACGGCCTTGTTCATCACGTCCTTGATCGGCAGGTTGCGCAGCAGCCGCGCGTCCTCGCGGATCCGGTCGAAGATGACGATCGTGTCGTTCGTCGAATAGCCGCTCATCGTCAGGATCGCCGCAATGACGTTGAGTGACAGATCGACGTGGAAGAACGCGAGAAACGCGAAGGTGACGAGCAGGTCGTGCACGGTCGCGATGACCGCGCCGACCGCGAAACTGAAGCGGAAGCGGAAGGCGATGTAGATCAGCAGCCCGACGAGGGACAGCACCATCGCCAGCGTCCCTTTTCGGGTGAGCTGCTGCCCGACGACGGGACCGACCACCTGGGTGCCGACTACGTTGAAGTGGCCCAGGTTCGCTTTCCGGAGCGCCGCCTGCACCTCGTCTGACGATTGGGTGAGCTCGTTGCCCGATTCATGCCCGACCTGCGGCACGCGAATCATCACTTCGCGCAGCCCCGGCGTGCCATAGGCCTGCACGACCGCCTGGCTGCCGCCTCCCGGCATCCCCTTGTCGAGGGCCGCGCGCACCTGCTCGATCGACGGCTCGCGATCGAACTGCGCGATGACCACCGTGCCGCCCGAGAACTCGATGCCGAGCGGGATGCCGCGCGTGTAGATGGCGGCGACCCCCGCGATGATGATGACCCACGACAGGATCAGCGCGTGCCAGCGCCAGCGGACGAAATCGAACTTCGGGTCCTTGAAGATATGCATGGAACGGATCTCAGATGCTCAACGTGGCCACCTGGCGGCGGCGCGCCAGCACGGCCTCGAAGATCGTGCGCGAAACGAAGGTCGACGTGAACAGGTTGGCCAGCAGGCCGAAGGTCAGCGTGGTCGCGAACCCGCGGATCGGGCCGGTGCCGAACTGGAAGAGGAACGCCGCCGAAATGAGCGCCGCGATGTGCGTGTCCAGCAGCGTCCAGAACACGCGGTTGAAGCCGACGTTGAGCGAGGCGCGCACGCCGTGCGACGCTGCGAGCTCTTCCTTGATCCGCTCGAAGATCAGCACGTTCGAATCGACGCCCATGCCCATCGTGAGCACGAAGCCGGCGATTCCGGGCAGCGTCATCGTGGCGCCGAGATACGCCATGAATCCCAGCAGGATGAGCAGGTTGAGCAGGAGCGCGACGATCGCGTTGATGCCGGCGAGCTTGTAGTAGCCGAGCATGAACACGAGCACCAGGAACAATCCGACGAGCGAGGCGATGATGCCGTCGCGGATCGAGTCGGCGCCGAGCGACGGGCCGATCGTCTGCTCTTCGAGGTACGTGAAGCTCGCCGGCAGCGAGCCCGACTTGAGGATGAGCGAGAGGTTCTGCGCCTCCTCCTGCGTGAAGTTGCCCGTGATCCGGCCGTCGGTCGAAATGCGGCCGTCGATCCGCGGCGCCGACTGGACGCGTCCGTCGAGGATGATGGCCAGGTTGCGGCCGATGTTCGCGCCGGTCGCGTCGCCGAACTTCCGCGAGCCCGCGCCGCTCAGGGTGAAGCTCACCGCCGGCTGCGCGTTCTCGTCGAGCGTCGGCCGCGCATTGCGCAGGTCGGCGCCCGTGACGACGGGCACGCGCTTCACGAGGTAATACACCGTGCCCGTGTCGCCGCCGGAGGAGTCGGCCTGCCCCGGCACCACTTCATCGTCGGCCGGGACGGCGCCACCGGTCGGCTGGAGCAGCTGTTCGCGGGTCGACGCCGGTCCGCCATCCACCAGGCTCAGCTCGAGCACGCCCTGCGAGCCGATGACGTCCTTCGCCCGCGCGACGTCGGTCGCGCCGGGGAGCTGCACCAGGATCTGATCGCCGGTACTTCCCTGAAGCGCGATGCTCGGCTCCGCCACGCCGAGCTCGTTGACGCGCCGCTCGATCGTCTCGCGCGACTGCTCCACCGCCTGCTGGCGCATGGAGTTGGCGATGTTCGGCTTCATCTCGAACGTGTAGGTGCCGTTGACGCCCGACACGCGGTTGTAGTTCGTCCCGAGGTCCGACGCCGCGTCACGGAAGGCGTTGTCCTCGGCGGGCGTCACGCCGGTGACCTTGAAGGAGGTGGCGCTCACCAGGTCGAGGCCGCCCACGGTGACCTTCTTGGCCGCGAGCCCCTGCCGCAACCCCTCCATCTCGGTCTGCGTCTGGAATTTCAGCGCATCGTCCGTGTTGACGCGCAGGACCAGCTGGACGCCACCCTTCAGGTCCAGTCCGAGGGGGATTTTCGAGGCCGGGTAGACCGCGTAGGCCGCAATCGCCGTGATGGCGAGGATAAGGACGATTTTCCAGCGGAGCGTCATGAGACTCTTTCCTTGAAGCCTTACTGGGCGGCCGGCTGTTCGCTCTGCACCGGCTCCTGCCCCTGGTAGCCGCCGATGGCGTTCCGAGCCACTTCCACCCGGACCTTGTCAGCGAGCTGCAGCTGGATGGTCCGATCGCTCAACTTCACGATATTGCCGTAGAAGCCGCTGGTGGTGACCACTTTGTCGCCCACTTTCAGGGCGTCGAGAAACTCCTGCACCTTCTTCTGCTTCCGCTTCATCGGGAGCAGGATGATGAAATAGAAGATGGCCAGGACAAGGACGAAGGGAAGCAGCTGGATGAGCGCGCTCGAAGAGCCGCCATCCGCCGACAAGCCCATCGCGAAGGCCGTCAGGTCGGTCAGCGTACGAATATCCATTCAACCTTCGCGTATTCAGACGCACCGCCGGGCGCCGTAGGCGTCGAGAAAGGCTGCCCGGAAAGAATCGAACCGGCGGAACACTATAGCCTCCCTTATCTGGCTCATCATGTCAAGGTAGAAGGCCAAATTATGCAACGTGTTAAGACTGGCCGCCGTGATCTCGCCGGCGAGAAACAGGTGGCGCAGATAGGCTCGGGAGGCGTGCTGACAAGTGTAGCATCCACAAGCCTCGTCCACCGGCCGGTCGTCCTCGGCCCACTGCGCGTTCTTAATATTGATAGGACCTTGCCGCGTAAACAGCTGTCCGTTTCGTGCATTTCTGGTCGGTAATACGCAGTCAAACAGGTCGATTCCGCGGGCAACGGCCTCCACCAGGTCCACCGGCGTGCCGACGCCCATTAAGTAATGAGGGCGGTCGGCCGGAAGCGCCGGAACCGTCTGCTCGACCATCTCGTACATCACCGTCGGGGACTCGCCCACGCTCAGGCCGCCGATCGCATACGCCTCGAAGCCAAGGTCCACCGTGGCCCGCGCGCTCGCCTGGCGAAGCCGCGGATAAATGCCGCCCTGCACGATCCCGAACTGCGCCTGGCCCGGGTTCGTGACGATGAGATCCGCCGCGCCGCGCTGAATCGCCTCGAAGCGGCCGCGCGCCCGGGCCGCCCAGCGCCGCGTCCGCTCGACCGCCGCTTCCGCCGCCGCTTCGTCTGCCGGGTTCGCGATGCACTCGTCGAGCACCATGGCGATGTCCGAACCGAGCTGCGCCTGGATCTCAACCGCGCGCTCCGGCGTGAGCAGGTGCGCACGTCCGTCGAGGTGCGAGCGGAACGTCACCCCCTCCTCATCAACGCGTCGACGCTCCGCCAGGCTGAACACCTGATAGCCGCCGCTGTCGGTGAGGATGGATCGGGTCCACCCGATGAAGCGATGGAGGCCGCCGCGGCGCGCGATCAGATCGTCGCCCGGACGCAGGAACAGGTGATAGGTGTTGCCGAGGATGATCCCGGCTCCCATCGCTTCGAGATCGCGGTGCAGGATGGCCTTGACCGCGCCTTGCGTGCCGACCGGCATGAACGCCGGCGTCTGCACGTCGCCATGCGCCGTCGTCATCACGCCGCGGCGCGCGGCACCGTCGGTCGCCTCGATCCTGAACGCGAAGGGCGAAGAGCTCACGTCTCTATGTTAAGTTACGAAGGCACGCACGCGTGGAGAGACGATCGACGATGAAAAAGATGAGGGTCGGCGTGTTGTACGGTGGCCGATCGGGCGAGCACGAGATCTCGCTCGCCTCGGCGGCGGCGGTCATCGCTCACCTCGATCCCGCGCGATACGAAACGGTCCCGATCCGGATCGAGAAGGACGGACGATGGCGAGTCGCCGCGCGGCCGCCTGAATCGATCAAGGCGAGCGAGGTGATCGAGGCCTCGCGCGGCGCGACGGCTCGCACGGAGATCGCCGAGCGCGAAGCCTACCTCGCGCCCTGTCCGGGAGACACGACGTTCCACCTCGACGTGATGTTTCCCGTGCTCCACGGTCCATACGGCGAGGACGGCACCGTGCAGGGGCTGCTCGAGCTCGCCGACGTGCCGTATGTCGGCGCCGGCGTGCTCGGATCGGCCGTCGGCATGGACAAGGCGGCGATGAAGCTCGTCTTCGCCGCAAGCGGCCTCCCCATCGTCAAACACGAGACCGTGCTGCGCCGCGACTGGCTGACCGATACGCGCGGGCTGGTGAAAGGGCTGATCGCCTCGCTCGGGCTGCCGGTGTTCGTGAAGCCGGCGAACCTCGGCTCGAGCGTCGGCATCTCGAAGGTGAAAACCGAGGACCAGCTCGCGCCCGCGATGGACCTGGCGGCCGGCTTCGATCGCAAGATCGTGATCGAAGCGGCCGTGCCGAACGCGCGCGAGATCGAATGCGGCGTGCTCGGCAACGATCGCCCCAACGCCTCCATCCCGGGCGAGATCCGTCCGCCGGCCACGCGCGAGTTCTACGACTACGAGGCGAAGTACCTGGACGAGGCATCGGAGACGATCATTCCCGCGCCGCTCTCACCGGCGCAGGTGGTCGAGGTTCAGCGCCTGGCCGTCGCCGCCTTTCGCGCGATCGATGCGGCCGGCTTCGCACGCGTCGACTTTCTCCTCAACAGGCAGACGGGCGATCTTTACCTCAACGAGGTGAACACGATCCCCGGCTTCACCACGATCAGCATGTTCCCGAAACTGTGGGAGGCGAGCGGCCTCTGCTACAGCGAGCTGCTCGATCGCCTCATCGAGCTCGCACTCGAACGTCACGCCGAGAAGCAAGAACTGAAGTGATCGCGCATCCGTGCCGAAAAGATCGGTGATGCGATCAGTCGATGTCGTGCACGCGCGCCGCTCGCACGCGATCATCGCGCGCGACGGCCAATCGAGTGCGGCGATTTTTGACATTTACTGCACTTTGTGCTTGACATCTTCTTTTTCTCATCGATAATCTACATCTTGTATGAGGGTGGTGTGCTCAGGCCACCCGTAGTGACGCCTCGGTTCCGGTTGTAAACCCTGGGCATCCTACCCAACAGGAGGAAGAATGGCGAAGAAAGCCGCCGGTAAGAAAAAGGGCGCCAAGAAGCGCTAAGCCGGCCACCAACCGGTTCCGGGGGTGGTCAGGCCGACACCCCTATTGTGTGTGCTGCATCCTCGCAGCGGAGTTTTGAGGATGCCCGATGCGCAGAGTCTCGACACCGACGGGTCGGCGTGCCAGGCGGCAGCGGCCCGAGGTAGCGAGCCAGACTCTCGCACTCGTTCAACCAAGCCAATGAAGGGGGGTATTCAGCGAATGGCCAAGAAAGCCAAGGGCGGCAAGAAGAAGGCTGGCGCCAAGAAGCGGTAAGCCTTCACCGCCAAGATAAAGGGGGCGGCGGTCGCCCCCTTTTTACTGTACCGACCTCGTGTCGATCACTCGCCCGACATTTCTTTTCCGTCCCAGACGCGGATCCGCGTAATCACATCCCACGGTTCGATCTTCGAGACCACGTCCAGACCGGAGACGACGCGGCCGACCACGGTATAGCCGGCGTCGAGGCGCGGCTGCGGCGACGTCGTGATGAAGAACTGACTGCCGCCCGTATCGCGCCAGTCGAGCGCGATGCCCACGGTGCCCGGTGCGTACATCCGCTCGTTCAGCTCATCACGAATCGTGAACCCCGGACCGCCGTCGCCGTCGCCGCGCGGGTCGCCATCCTGCACGACGAAATCCGGCACCACCCGATGAACGGGCACGTGATCGAAGAACCCGCGCCGGGCGAGCTGCATCAGCGTCTCGCTGGTGATCGGCGCATCAATCACCGCCAGCTCGACGACGATGGTCCCTTTCGCGGTATCGATGAAGAGCTCGGGCGAGACGGTCGGCGCGACGAGCGAGGGCTCCTGGTAATAGGAATCGGGATGGGTGGTCGGCGCCGGACGAATCGTCTGCCCCGCGTGCGTGGCCGGATCGATCGCCTTGAGCAGGTCGGCCGCTTTCACGCGCACCGCCCAATCCGGATCGGCGAGCGCCTTCGTGAGCGTCGGCTGCGCCGCCGAGCCGCCGTATCCGGAGAGCGCCTGGAGCGCCGCGGCGCGCGCGACGTAGGTTGAATCCTTGAGCCCCCGCGCGTAGGCCTCTTCGAGCGCCGGAGCGGCGTCGGCCGGCTTCACATCCCCCAGGTCCTGTGCCGCCGCCTTGCGGATGAACGGATCGGAGCTCTTCAGCTTCTCCAGCAGGAGCGGCTCGATGTCCGGTGCGCGCAGCTTCGTCAGCGCGGCGAGCACCGCCGGCACGACGCGGCTGTCCGGATCGTCGAGCATCTGGTGGAGCCGCGTCCCGACCTGATCGAGCGGGAACCGCGTCAGCGTCCCGGCGAGCGCGGCGCGCACGCTCCAATGCGGGTCGGGATCGAGTCCGGAGAGGATCAGCAGGAAATCCTGCGGGTTCACCTGAGCCACCGCCTCGATGGCGGCTGCGCGGATGGCCGGCGACGGATCGGACACGAGGTCGAGCAGGCGATCCGCCGTCCCCGGTGCATGCAATGCGCCGAGCGCCTCCACGGCTTCGATCCGGAGGCCGTGCGGCGTGTGGGGCGCGAGCAGCGGCAGCAGCACCGGAACCGCACGCGCGTCGCCGATCTCGCCGAGCGATCGGACGGCTTCCAGCGCGGGCGGCAGGCTGCGATCCGCCGCTTTCACCATCGCGATCAGCACATCGACCGCCTGCTTGTCGCGAAGCGCACCGAGCCCGCGCGCGCTGAACGCCGGCGTCCACGTGCCCCGGGCCTGCGCCAGTGTCAGCAGCGCCGGCGCCGCGCGTCGATCGTTCAACCACTGGAGCGCGTAGGCGACGGGCCACCAGCTGACGCGCGGCTGCCCGCCTTGATCGAGCACCGCCGATGCCATCGCGTCCCACGCGTGCAGGCGCGCCAACGCGGAGATGCCGAGGCGGAAGACGCCCGCGGCCGTGCCTCGATCCTCCCCCATGTCGTCGATGGGCGTGCTCGCCAGCGCACCGCTCTGCACGATGCCGGACACCAGCGCGCCGATCGGCGCGGCGCCCTGCTGGTCCCCGATGAGCCCGAGCGCTTCCGCCGCGCTCCCCTGGACGAGCCGCGATGAGTCTTTCAGCGCCTGCACGAGCGACCCCACGGCCGACCTGTCGCCAACCAGCCCGAGTGCAAAGGCGGCCATCTGCCGCACCTCGGGCTCAGGATCGGACAAGGCGCGTTCGAGCGGGGCCACGCCGTCGCCCAGGCGGACGCGCCCGATCGCGAGCGCCGCCCGCCGCCGGATGTGGGCGGCCGGATCGTGCAGGAGGGCGACCAGATCGGGGCCCGACGGCTGGCGCAGCATCCGCTGGTCTTCGAGCTGGAGAATCCAGCCCACTTTCTGCGCATCGGTGACGGGCGGCGCCGGCGCGACCGCCGGCCGTGGCGGCTTGCACGCGACGATCACCGCGCCTGCCAGCAGGCCGACGATGGTCGCCACGAAGGTTGGGAACGCGCGTGTCGCGCGACGTGGACGTGGTGCAGTCATGGCGCCGGCTCGGTTGCCCGCGAGGAAACGACCGCACCGGCTGCCGTATCGCACACGAGCAATCGTTCGGTCGCCTGCTCCACCCGCTCGGGCACAATCGTGACACCAATCCCCGGGCCTTCGCCGGGAACGGCGATCGTGCCGTCGCTCCGTACCTCGATCGGGGGCTCGATCAGATCCGGCACGTAATACCGACGGCTCGCCGCCACGTCGCCGGGCAGCGTGAAGTTGGGCAGGGTCGAAAGGTGAATGTTGTGGGCGCGCCCGATGCCGGACTCGAGCATGCCGCCGTGCCACACCGGAATGCCGTGGGCCGCGCACAGGTCGTGCAGCGCGATCGACTCGCGGAAGCCGCCCATCCGTCCGGGCTTGACGTTGATGATGCGGCAGGCGCGCATCGCGATCGCCTCTTCGGCGATGTGGACGCTCTTGATCGATTCGTCGAGGCAGATGGGGGTGCGCAGCTGCGCCTGCAGCGCCGCGTGATCGCGCACGTCATCTTCGTCGAGCGGCTGCTCGATCATCATCAGGTCGAAGCCGTCCAGCGCCTTCAGGCGCGGGGCATCGCCCGGCACGTACGCCGCATTGGCGTCCACCATCAGGGGCACCGGGCCGAAGCGGCGCCGGATCATCTCCACGGCTTCCCGGTCCCAGCCCGGCTTCACCTTGATCTTGATGCGGCGATAGCCCGCCGCGAGCTCCTTCTCGACACGCTCGGCGAGATCGTCGAGTGAGTCCTGGATGCCGATCGAGACACCCGAGGCGATCGGCTGTCCGTTTCCGCCGAGCACGCGCCACAGCGGCTCGCCCCGCAGCCTGGCGTAGAGATCCCAGGCCGCCATCTCGAGCCCGGCCTTGGCCATGTTGTGACCGCGGACATCGCTCAGCGCCGGATAGATTTCGCGTGGATGTGCGATCTCCAGGCCGAGCACGCGGGGCACCAGGAAACGGCTGAGGATGTGCCAGGAAGTTTCGGTGGTCTCGGGACTGTAGAACGGCGTCTGATCGGCGACGCATTCGCCGTATCCGACGACCCCGCCGGCCTCGGCCCGGACGAGCACGAACGTGCGATCGTAGGACCGGCCGAAGCTCGTTTCGAAGAACCGCACCAGGGGCAGACGAAGGAGCCGCAGCTCCACCCGCTCGATTTTCACGGCGCTCGCGATGATAGCATGCCGGCTTGCCGCCGAACGGCCGAGCTCAAGGTATACTGCGCGGATTGTGGAGCTCAGGCACCTCGCGATCGAAGGTCCGATCGGCGTTGGCAAGTCGGCGCTCGCCGAACGCCTGGCGTCGCGCCTCGACGCCGCACTCGTGCGCGAGGACGCCGACAACCCCTTCCTGACCGATTTCTACGGCGCGCGGCCCGGCGCCGCGCTCCAGGCCCAGCTCTTTTATCTGCTCAATCGCCATCGCCAGCTCACCGCGCTGCGACAGACCGATCTCTTCAGCCAGTCGACGGTCTGCGATTACGTCTTCGAGAAGGATCGGATTTACGCGTACTTGAACCTGGACGACAACGAGCTCTTCATCTATCAACGGCTGTACGATCTCCTGTCGCCCGACGTGCCGGCGCCCGATCTCGTCGTCTATTTGCAGGCGCCGAAAGAAGTCCTGCTGCGCAGGCTCAAAGGGCGATCAAACGATCCCGAGCTCGACGCCGTGCGCCCGAGCCCGGAATACCTGCGCGAGCTGAACGAGGCGTATCAGCACTTCTTCTTTCACTACTCCGCCACACCGCTGCTCGTCGTCGAAACCTCCCAGTTCTCGCCGGCTGCCGACGACCAGGCCCTCGATGATCTCGTCCGCCAAATCCAGTCGATGGGCGCCGGGACGCGCTACTACGTGCCAAGACATTCCTGACCAGGCTCTGTGGTAAAGTCCGGCTTATGGCCTGGTTCAAGAAGACCCGGACACCGTTTGCCCCGAGCGACAAGTCGAGTCGCGTCCCGGAAGGGCTGTGGGTGAAGTGCCCCGGCTGCTCGCAGGCCATCTATAACAAGGATCTCGCCGCCGGCGCGAACGTCTGTCCGAAGTGCCGCCATCACTTCCGCCTTTCGGCAGCCGAGCGGCTCAAGAGCCTCTTCGACGATGAGAACTGGGACGAGCTGGATGGGGACCTGGTCTCCACGGACCCGCTCCACTTCACCGACACCAAGCCCTACCGCGAGCGCCTCGAAAAGACGATGGCCGGCAGCGGCCTGAAGGACGCCGTCCGCACGGCGCGCGGCCGCATCGATGGGATCGAGACCGTCGTCGCCGCGATGGAGTACGCCTTCATCGGCGGCAGCATGGGCGTGGTGGTGGGCGAGAAGATCACGCGGGCCATCGAGCGGGCGATCGTCGATCGCCTGCCGGTGGTCATCGTCTGCTGCTCGGGCGGCGCGCGGATGATGGAAGGCACGCTGTCGCTGATGCAGATGGCGAAGATCAGCGCGGCGCTCGCGCGGCTCGACCGCGCGCGCCTGCCGTACATCGCGGTACTCACCGACCCGACGACCGGCGGCGTGACGGCGAGCTTCGCGATGCTCGGCGACCTGAACATCGCCGAGCCGAAGGCGCTCATCGGCTTTGCCGGTCCGCGCGTGATCGAGCAGACCATCCGCCAGAAGCTGCCCGACGGCTTTCAGCGCAGCGAGTTCCTGCTCGAGCATGGCTTCGTCGATCTGGTCACCGACCGGCGCGACATGAAGCCGACGCTATCGCGCGCGCTGCGCTTCATGGGTGCCGTCCCGAAGCCGGTCGCCGCCGCCGCGCCGCCGGTGCCCGCCGCCGAACCGGCTCCCGCCGTTTCGAATTCCTGAGGCGGCCAGGCGCCGCAATCACCCGCATGGATCCGCTCGAGGAGCTTTTTTCACTCGAACAATTCGGGATCAAGTTCGGTCTCGAGAACATGCGCGCGATCTGCGCAAGCCTCGGACATCCCGAGCGCGCCTGGCGCAGCGTGATCATCGCCGGCACGAATGGCAAGGGCTCGGTTGCGGCCTTTGTCGAGACCGCGCTCCGTGCGGCCGGTTTCCGCACCGGCCGCTACACGTCGCCGCATCTCGTCTCACTCGAAGAACGCTTCGGGATCGACGGACGGCCGGTCGCGACGGCCCGGATGCGGGAGGCCGTGGCCATCGTGCTCCGGCATGTCGCCTCGCTGCGCGCGACCGGCGTCCTGGACGTGCAGCCGACATTCTTCGAAGCGACCACGGCCGTGGCGTTCGAGCTGTTCCGGCACGCGGCGGTCGACGTCGCCGTGCTCGAGGTCGGGATGGGCGGGCGGCTCGACGCCACCAACGTCGCGGAGCCGATCGCCGGGGCCATCACCACGATCGATTTCGATCACGAGCGCTACCTCGGATCAACGCTGGCCGCCATCGCCTTCGAAAAGGCCGGCGTCATCAAGCCGGGCATGACGGTGATCGTCGGCGAACGGAAGCCGGAACCCGTCGACGTGATCGCGCGCGCGTGCCGCGAGCGCAGCGCGACGTTTGTGGCCGCGGCCGATGGCGTGCGCGCATCGACGGGTTCCGGTGGCGAACGCACGCGCCTGACGCTCCGGACACCTGCGGACGAGTACGGCACGATCACACTGGGGCTGCTCGGTGCGCACCAAGTCGATAACGCCATCGTCGCCGTGCGGCTGCTGGAGGCACTTCGGGAGCAGGGCCTGGACATCCCGCGCGCGGCGATCGTGACAGGGCTGGAGGAGGCGCGGTGGCCAGGTCGCCTCGAATGGCGCCGCCTGCCGGAGGGGCGGGTGCTGCTGGATGCGGCGCACAACCCCGCAGGTGCCGTCGCGCTGGCCGGCTATCTGCGGCAGGCACGGCCGGCCGGGCTGCCGCTGGTGTTCGGCGCGATGAAGGACAAGGCGATCGCCCCGATGCTCGACGCGCTCCTGCCCTGCGCCACCAGGCTCATCGCGACACAGCCGACGAATCGGCGCGCGGCGGACCCGGCCGACGTCGCGGCCCTCGCGCGGCGCATCCGCCCCGCAGTACCCGTCAGCGTGGTGCCGGAGCCGGCAGCTGCCGTCCGCGAAGCCTTCTCCGGCGCCGGCGAGGCCTGCGTCGCAGGCTCCATTTTCCTCCTGGGCGATGTGATCAGCGCGCTCGAATAATGCTATTCTTCGAAAGCTTCGCGCGCCTGCCTCTTTCGAGTGTTGCCCGGCTTCCTTGATGAAGCGTCTGCTGCTGTTGATCCTCTGTGCGGGCCTGCTCGGCCCGATGGCCCCGGCGCGCGCGTCGGCGCAGCAGGGCCCTCCCGGGTTCGATCGCTCCGCGAGCAACACGCGTGAACGGATCGGCGAGAACCATTGGCGGCTGACCGGCGCCGTGGAGCTCGATCGGCTCGACATGCGGATCTTCGCGGCCCAGGTCGACATCTATACCGACACGCACAAGGCCGACGCCGTCGGCAACGTCCTGGTGACCCAGGGCGGCGACCGCATCTCCGCGGACCGTGCCGTCATGGACACGACGACGCACCTGGGAACCTTCTACCACGCGACCGGCATCTCCACGCTCTCCGGGACAAGCGCCGTCAACATGTTCGGGACGCGCGACCCGGACGTGTACTTTTATGGCGACGTCATCGACAAAATCGGCCCCAAGAAATACAAGATCACGCATGGCGGCTTCACGACGTGCGTGCAGCCGGAGCCGCGCTGGCAAATCATCGCCGGTACGGCCATCGTCAATATCGGCCACTACACGATCTTGCGCAATGCCGTCCTCGAAGTGAAAGGCGTGCCACTCCTGTACCTGCCGGTGATGTACTACCCGACGAAGAAGGACGACCGGGCCACCGGGTTCCTGATTCCGCAATACGGGATGTCGAGCATCAAGGGCCAGTCGATCAGCAACGCGTTCTTCTGGGCGATCAACCGAAGCCAGGATGCCACGGTGTACAACGACTGGTATTCGAAGACCGGCACGGGCGTCGGCTCGGAATACCGCTACAACTACGGCCAGAACTCCAACGGCAGCTTCCGCGCCTATCTGCTCAACCAGCACGAGGCGGAGTACCAGTCGTCGTCCGGGGTGACGACCATCCCCGGCCAGCGCAGCTACGAGATGCACGGCACACTCAACCAGGCGCTCTTCGCCGGGCTGCGTGCCCGCGCCAACGTCGATTACTTCTCGAGCCTCACGGCGCTCCAGACGTACAACACGAACATCTACAACTCCTCGCTGAACCAGCGGAACTACGGCGGGAACATCTCGGGCGCGTGGGGAGCCTACAACCTCAACGCGACGATGAACCGCGCGGAGTACTTCTACGGGAGCCAGAGTTCGTCGGTGACGGGCGGGATGCCGACGATCGACTTCACGCGATCACCCCAGCGCATCGGGTCCACGCCGGTCTACGTCTCGGTCGCCAGCGAGTGGGCGAACCTGCTGCGGGAAGCGCAGGCGACGGGGACGCCGGTTCAGAATACCGGGCTCGATCGATTCGATCTCCTGCCGACCGTGCGTGTCCCGTTCACGAAGTGGCAGTTCTTCACGGTGAACTCCACCGTGTCGTGGCGCGACACCCAGTACACCCGCAGCCTCGATCCGATCACGAGGCAGATTACCGACAGCGGGCTCTCGCGCCGCTACTGGGATTTCCAGGCACAGATGGTCGGCCCGGTGCTCGAGCGGATCTGGGACACGCCGGACAACGGCTTCGCGGACAAGTTCAAGCACTCGATTCAACCCTACCTCAACGTCGAGCGCGTCTCGTCGATCGACAACTTCAACCAGATCGTGCAGCTCGATGGCGTCGACGCGGTCGTCGGCCCGGCGACGAACGTCTCCTACGGCGTGAACAGCCTGCTGTTCGCGAAGGTGAAGGGCGGCGGCGCCGTCAGTCAGGCGCGCGACATCCTCGATCTCGGCTTCGCGCAGTCGTACTACACGAACGCGTTGACCGCCCAGTACGACCAGCAGTACGAAACGAGCTTCACGGGCGCGCCGCCCAGTCACTTTTCGCCGATGGCCTTCTCGCTCCGCGCCGTCCCGACGACCAATTATTCCGCGACCGTCCGCGCCGAGCTCGACAGCCAGTACCACGCCCTTCGGACGATTTCCGTGAACGGGAGCGCGGCCTTCGGGAGGCTGATCCAGACGACCATCGGCTGGAGTCATCGGGGCTATATTCCCGAGCTCAGCGGCTTCAACGACCCGACTCAGCTTGACAATTACGTGAACGGATCGATCACCGCGCACACGCACAGCAACCGATTCGGCGGCAGCTACACGTCCAATTACGATATCCTCCGGGGGACGATGCTCCAGCTGCGCTTGAGCGGGTATTACACCGCGCAGTGCTGCGGGATCGTCGTCGACTACCAGACGTACAATCTGACGGGGATCAACACGCTGCTGCCGATCGCGCAGGACCACCGGTTCAACATCTCGTTCACGCTGGCCGGGATTGGCACCTTCGGCAATTTCTTCGGCGCGCTGAGCGGCACGCCGGCCACGACGATGGCGCCGCGCTGAGCGCGGTCAGGGGGATCACCATGATCGAGGTGCTCGTCACCGGCGGAGCCGGGTTCATCGGCAGCAACTTCGTCCGCCACGCGCTCGCGGCCCACGCCGACTGGCGCGTCACGACGCTCGACAAGCTGACCTACGCCGGCCGCGCCGACACGCTCCACGACGTCCTCGACGACCCGCGCCACACGTTCATCCGCGGGGACGTGGGGGACCAGTCGCTCGTCGAGCCGCTCCTCGCCCGCTCGCAGATCGTCGTGCATTTCGCGGCGGAAACGCACGTCGACCGCTCCATTTCCGGGGCGCTGCAGTTCGTGCAGACCGACGTCATCGGCACGGCGGTGCTGCTCGAAGCCGCCCGGAACGCCCGGCGCCTGCAGCGCTTCATCCAGATCTCGACCGACGAGGTCTACGGATCCGTCGCGACCGGCGCGAGCCGCGAGACCGACGAGCTCAAGCCGCGCAACCCGTATTCGGCCAGCAAGACGGCCGCCGACCGCCTGGCGTACAGCTATTTCGCCACCTACGGCGTGCCGGTGATCATCGTGCGGCCCTCGAACAACTACGGCCCGTACCAGTATCCCGAGAAGGTGATTCCGCTGTTCGTCACCAACGCGATCGACGAGAAGGCGCTGCCGCTCTACGGCGACGGCCAGAACGTCCGCGACTGGCTGCACGTGAGCGATCACTGCCGCGCGCTGGATCTCCTGATCGCCAGGGGCGATATCGGCGAGGTGTACAACGTGGGCGGCGGCAATGATGTCCGCAACATCGATCTCACGCGGCGCATTCTCGCGCTGCTCGATCGACCCGAGTCGCTCATCGCGCCGACGCCGGACCGGCCCGGGCACGATCGGCGGTACTGCCTCGACTCGACGAAGATCCAGGCGCTTGGCTGGCGACCCGACATGCCCTTCGAGCGCGGCCTGGAGGATACGGTGACGTGGTATCGCGAGAACGAGTGGTGGTGGCGCCCGATCAAGGATGGTGACGCCTCGTTCCGGGCGTACTACGACGCGCACTACGCCCGGCCGCGCTGACGACATGCGCGACACGGTTCTGGTGACCGGCGGCGCCGGGTTCGCGGGCCAGGCGCTGCTCGAGGCGCTGGCCGGCCACGGCTTTCGCCTGACGGCCTGGCATCGGCCGGGCGGCTCGCCGCCGAGTGCTCCCGGCGTGCAGTGGCGGGGCGTCGATCTGCTGGATGCCGCCGCCGTGCGCGCGGCCGTCGCCGACACCCGGCCGTCGATGGTCTATCACTGCGCGGGCGCCGCGCACGTCGGCCATTCCTGGCAGCACGCCGATGCGACCCTGCGCGTCAACGTGCTCGGCACGCATCACCTGCTCGACGCAATCCGGCTCGCCCGCCTCCAGCCGAAACTGCTGATTCCGAGCTCCGCGATGGTGTATGCGATTGCGGATGCACCGATTTCGGAGCAGGCGCCCCTGCGGCCGCGCAGCCCCTACGCGCTCAGCAAGCTCGCACAGGAGATGGTGAGCCGCCACGGCCTCGAGCCCGGCATGCCGCCCGCGTCCATCGCGCGATCGTTCAATCACCTCGGTCCACGCCAGGACGCGACGTTTGCCGGGTCGAGCTTCGCCAGGCAGATCGCCTCCATCGAAGCCGGCCTGACCGCGCCGGTCCTGAAGGTCGGCAACCTGGAAGCCGAGCGCGACTTCACCGACGTGCGCGATACCGTGCTCGCCTACCGAGCCATGGTGGAACAGGGGCAGCCGGGCTCCACCTACAACGTCTGCAGCGGACGCGCCATCGCCGTCGGCGAGTTGCTCGATCGGATGCTCGCCCGCAGTACGGTGGCGATCCGGATCGAACGGGATCCCGCACGGCAGCGCCCGCACGATCAGCCGCGGCTCGTCGGCGATCACGCGCGCATCCGGCGCGAGCTCGGTTGGGAACCTCGGATTCCCCTCGACCAGACGCTGGAGGATCTGCTGACCTACTGGCGAACGCGGGTGAGGGTGAGCGTGTGAGAGTGTTGGTGACGGGCGGCACCGGCTACCTCGGACGAGCCGTGGTCCGTGCTCTCGTCGCCCGGGGCCACGTGCCCGTCGTGTTCGCGCGTTCGGCGGCCGCAAGTGGCCTGCCGGGCGTGCTCATCGCTGGCGACGTGCGTGATCGCGCGGCCTTCGAATCGGCGGCCGCCCGCTGCGATGCCATCTGCCACATGGCGGCGCTCGTCAGCGTGTGGCGCCGGCGGCGCGAAGATTTCGACGAGGTCAACGTCGGCGGGCTTCGACACGCGCTGGCCGTCGCCGGTACGCACCGGATCGCGCGCGTGCTCTACACCTCGTCGTTTCTGGCGCGGCCTCCTGCGTGCGGCCGGCTCCCGCACGGCAACGATTACCAGCGGACGAAGATCGCGGCCGAGCAGGTCGCGGCCGAGGCGGCCAGCCGCGGCGCGCCGATCATCCGTCTGTATCCGGGTGTGGTGTATGGGCCAGGGGAGACGAGGGAAGGGAACCTCGTCGGCCGGATGATGAAGGATCATCTCGCCCGGCGGCTGCCCGGCCTCATCGGCCCCGAGCGCGTCTGGTCGTTGGCGTTCGTCGATGATGTCGCCGCCGGCCATGTCGCGGCGCTCGAGCGTGCGCGCCTCGGAGCGCAGTATGGCCTTGGTGGAGAGAACGTGCCCCAGATCACACCCTTCGAATTCATGCGGGAGCGGATCGGCACGCCGCTACCCCGCCGCATTCCCTACGCCGCGGCCGATCTGATCGGCCGGGTGGAAGTGGCTCGCGGGCGCTGGCTGGGCGGCGCGCCTCGGCTGACGCCGCGGACGGTGGATATCTTCCGGCACGACTGGCCTGTCGACTCGAGCGCGGCCGTGCGAGATCTCGACTACGCCATCACGCCGCTTCGCGAGGGATTGTCACGAACGCTCGCCGATCTGCAAGAATCCGAGCGCGTCCTGAGCGCGAGGACAGGTCGTGCGGGTGGAGCCCCACGACACACCTGAGTCATGCAGGCCACCCGTAGCACCACGCTCGTGACGCACGCCGAAGATCGTCGACAGGTGCTGCACATGTCGATGGCGGCCTTTGCGCTGCTCCTGCGCGTGCTCACGTGGGAAGAAGCGTTGGCCTGCGCCCTCGCCGCGCTGCTGTTCAACCTCTTCGTTCTTCCGCGCGTCGGCGGTCGCCGCCTCTTTCGAGACGCCGACATCGCCCGGGGTTATCCGGCCGGGATCGTGCTGTACCCGCTGTCGGTGTCGCTGCTCATCGTGCTCTTTCCCACCCGCCTCGATATCGCCGCTGCCGCGTGGGGCATCATGGCGCTCGGCGACGGGATGGCGACGATCGTCGGCCGACGGTTCAACACGCGTCGGCTGCCGTGGAACGGCGACAAGACGGTCGGGGGCCTGCTGGCCTTCATCATCAGCGGCGCCATCGGAGGGACGCTCCTCGCGCTCTGGGTGCGGCCTGGCGTCTCGCCGGTTCCGTCGCTGCTCTTCGCGGGCGCAGCCCCGGCGTTCGCCGCCATCGCGGCCGGTTTCGCCGAGAGCATCCCGATCCGGCTCGACGACAACATCTCGGTTCCGGCGATCGCCGCGCTGATCCTGTGGAGCATCAGCCTGGCCTCCATCGACATCAGCACGGCTCACGCTGCCGTGATCCTCCGACTGGCCGGCATCGGGCTCCTGGCGAACCTGGCCGCGGGATGGATTGGCTGGCGCCTGCGCACCGTCTCGGTCCCGGGCGCGATCGCGGGTGTGGCCATCGGGACGATCGTGTACGCCGGCGCAGGCCCTGGCGCGTGGGGATTGCTGATGGCGACGTTCATCTGCGCGGCCGTCTGCTCGCGCCTCGGTGTGCGGCGCAAACGCCTGCTCGGGATCGCGCAGGAGCGCGGTGGCCGGCGTGGGCCGGGCAACGCCATCGCCAACTGCGGCGTCGCGGCCGGCGCGGCGCTCCTCGTCGCCTGCTCGGGTCACACCGAGCGGGCGCGCCTCGCCCTGGTCATCGCCTTCGCCGCCGCCGGCAGCGACACGGCGGCGAGCGAGATCGGCAAGGCGTGGGGACGCCATCCGTTTCTCTTCACGCGCGGTACGTTCGTGCCCGCCGGGACCTCGGGCGCGATGTCGCTCGAAGGCACGGCGGCCGGCCTGCTGGCGGCATTCGGTCTCGCGGCGATCGGTGTGGCCGCGGTGCTGGTACCATGGGCGCACGTGTGGGTCGTGGTTGTCGCCGCCACGGCGGGATCGTTCGTCGAGAGCGTGCTCGGCGCGACGCTCGAAGCGTCCGGGACCCTGAACAACGACGCGTTGAATTTCCTGAACACGGCCGCCGCGGTGGCCGTCGGCCTGGTGCTGGCCGTCATCGCCTGAGGAAGGACACTTGAGTCAGGGAGCTGCAGTGACGCCGGGCGATCGCGCATCGCGGTGGCGCGCGTACATCGCGCTCGGTCGTCCCTTCACCCTCATCGCCCCGGCGCTCGGCATGGCGTCCGGTGCCGCGACCGCGGTTGGCGCGCATCCACCAGAGCCGTGGCTGTGGATGCTCGTGGTCTATCCGGCCATCGGCGCGCTGATGGCCGCCGTGCTCAACGCCGGCAACAACGCCCTCAACCAGATTTACGATCTCGACATCGATCGGGTGAACAAGCCGAAGCGTCCGCTCCCGAGCGGGCGCCTGACGGTGCGCGATGCCTGGGTCTTCACCGTCATCACGTACGTGGCGGCCCTGGTGCTGGCCTGGCTGGTGATGCCCGGCGGGCGCCACGGCTGCTTCTGGCTGGTGCTCGGCGCCGTGGTGGCGACGTTCATCTATTCCGCGCCGCCGCTCCGCACGAAGGCGCGCGGCCTGTGGGCGAACATCACCATCGCGATCCCGCGCGGCACGCTGCTGAAGGTGGCGGGCTGGTCGGCGGTGAAGCCGATCACCGGGCTCGAGCCGTGGTACATCGGCCTGATCTTCGGGCTGTTTCTGTTGGGTGCCTCGACGACGAAGGATTTCGCGGATATGGAAGGCGACCGGCAGGGCGGCTGCCGCACGCTGCCGCTCATCTACGGCGTGCGCCGGGCAGCCTGGATCATCTCGCCGTCGTTCGTGGTGCCGTTCCTGCTGATCCCGATCGGCGCGTGGACCGGAATTCTCACCGGTCACTTCTGGCTGCTGCAGGCGCTTGGCGCGGTGATGACGATCTACGGCGTGTATGTCTGCTACCTGATGCTGCGGCGCCCGGAAGATCTGGCGGTTGAAGCGAACCACGTCTCCTGGGCGCACATGTACCGGATGATGTTCGTCGCGCAGATCGGCTTTGCGCTGGCTTATCTTCTTTAATCGGGGCTCTGCCCCGAACCCCCGCCTCCGCGCGAAGCGCTTCGGCGGGCCAGCCGTAGCCTTGGCGAAGACCGGCCGGCTCACTTCACTCGCTCGCGCTTCGCCAGCTCGCTCCGTCCGTTCGCGGGCCCGCTTTGCGGGCCGTTAGCTCCTGGGATCGACCGAAAGCTGTGCGAAGACGGCGGCCACCACGCGGTCGCAGCGTGGCGCGTGGAACTGGAACGTGCCGGGCAACACGGTGCCGAGGCGCGCGGTAACCGCGCGGCGGATCATCGCTCGCGCGCGGTGCAGGCGAGTCTTCACGGCTTCCTCGCCCAGCTCCAGGCTCTCCGCCGTCTCGCCCGTCGTCAAGCCCTCGATATCCCGGAGCATGAACACCGTCCGGTACATCTCCGGCAAGGCATCGACGGCCGACTCGAGGACGCCGCTCAATTCCCGCGCGTAGGCCTGGCGTTCGGGGCCGGCCTGTGGTGACGCGAATGCATCCATGGCTTCAACACGATCCTGTTCGCCCCACGGGGCCTGCGTGTGGGCCTCGACCCGCCGCAGCTTCCGCCGCCGGCTGAACGCCTCGCGCAGGGCGATCTGCGTGAGCCAGGTCGAGAACTGAGCCCGCTCCTGGAATTGTGCCAGGTGTGTGAAGGCGTTGATGTAGGCCTGCTGCATCACGTCTTCCACGTCCGACTCGTCCTTCACCACCGCGCGCGCCACGCGATAGAGCCGCTGATTGTGACGGCGCATCAGGATCTCGAAGAGCGCGCTCTCCCCCGATTTCACACGCCTGACGATGTCGAGATCGGACAGGGCGGAGTTGAGCGCCAGATCCCTCGCAAGCATCTGCATGGCTATAAGAGTCGGCCAGCGGCCGCTCGGTTGCAAGACGGGCGGCTCCACCGTTCGCCGGGCGCTGCGCGCTCAATGCCTTGACACGTGCTCTCGGGACGAGACATGATGGGCGAATAAAGAGCGAAACATGGCCTCAGCCGCCCAGTCATCATTGTTTCCGCTCGCGGCGCCGATCACCACGCGCGAGATTGCGCGGCGTGTGAAGGATGGCGGCGTGGCCGCGCTCACCGAAGCCAGGCTGCGCGCGGATGAGGCACGCTACCAGGAAATCCATTGCCGGTCGGCGTTGAATCCCGTGAAGGGGATGCCGTTCGGCTGGACGCTGAATCCGTATCGCGGGTGCACGCACGGCTGCCACTACTGCTTCGCCCGGCGCTACCACACGCAATTCGAGATGGACGGAGGCGACGAATTCGCTTCGGTCATCCTGGTGAAGGCCAACCTGCCCGACGTCCTCCGTCGAGAGCTCGATCGTCCGGCCTGGAAACGCGAGCTCGTGGCACTTGGGACAGCCACCGATCCGTATCAGCCCATCGAAGGTCACTACAAGCTCACGCGTCAGGCGCTCCAGTTGCTGGCTGAGAGCCGCACACCGGTGAGCGTCGTCACGAAAGGGCCGATGGCCCTTCGCGATCGCGACCTCTTCGTGGAGTTGGGGCGTCGGGCGCGGTGCACCGTCTGTTTCAGCGTGCCGACCGTGGATGACGAGGGTTGGCGCCTGCTCGAGCCCGGCACGGCACCGCCGCTCCAGAGGTTGCGCGCCATGCGGGCGCTCGTCGAAGCGGGAGTCCACGCCGGCGTCCTGATGGCGCCGATCGTGCCCGGCATGACATCATCCCGCGCAAAGCTGGAAGCGACGGTGAAAGCGGCCGCGGACCATGGGGCGCGATTCGTCGGCACCAGCGTGCTGTACCTCGAGGGCGGCACGCGGGAGCATTTCCTCCGATTTCTCCAGAGCGTGTATCCGAACCTCGCGGATCGATACGGCCGGCTGTATCGTGGCAAGTACGCCTCGAAGCGCTACACCACAGAGCTTCACGCGCTCACGTCGCTGCTCCGGGAGCGATATGGAGTGATCCGCCGGGAGCGGCCCGATCCTCCACCCAACGAAGACGCCAGCGACGTGGAGGATCCGCACCAGAACGTCTTCGCCTTCCAGGATGCATAAAAAAAGGCCGGCACCGGGCCGGCCTTGAAACTGACGTCTCCGTCGCGCTACGTCCCGCAGAGGAGGCTCGCGTGCTCGGGCGTCCCGCGTATCGGCGTCGGCTCGATGACGATCTCGCCGTCGCGCAGCATGACGCGGTAGGCGCCGCCGGCGCGCCACTGCTCGCTGATCGGCAGCTTGATGCGGTCGTCGATGATCCGCTTCAGGAAACGAGCGCCGTAGGCAGGACTGTAGCCCTCCTTGACCAGCTGCTCGAGCGCATCCTCATCGACCGTGAGGCTGCGGCCCGAGTGAGCCAGCAAGTCCGTGATCCGCTCGATCTCGAGCCGTGCGATCTGCCGCACCTCGTCGCGGGTGAGCGGCGCGAAGAGCACGATCTGGTCGATGCGGTTGCGGAACTCGGGCGGGAACCGCCGTTCGAGCTCGCGCGACACATCGGTGTGCACCTGGTCGATCGTCACCTCTTTCGAGAGGAAGCCGAGCGGATTGGTGAGCTTGCGGAAGTGCTCCGAGCCGGCGTTCGACGTCATGATGATGATCGCGTCGCTCAGGTAGACGCGCTTCCCACGACCGTCGGTGAGCCAGCCCTCGTCGAACGCCTGCAGGAACAGGTTCAGGAGCGGCGGGCTCGCCTTCTCCACCTCGTCGAGCAGGAGCACGGTGCACGGATTGTCCCGCAGTTGATTGGTGAGGACCCCGCCGCGCTCGGCGCCGACGATGCCTCGCGGCATGCCGATCAGCTTGTCGACCGCCACAGTACCGTCCTGGTACTCCGACATGTCGATCCGGATCATCTTCTTCTCGTCGCCGAAGAGAAATTCGGCGACGGCCTTGGCGAGCTCGGTCTTGCCGACGCCGGTCGGCCCGAGGAAGAGCAGCACGCCGTCCGGCCGATCGAACCGGCCCTTCAGCGGCCCCTTGTTCAGCACCAGACGGCGGGCGACCGCATCGATCGCTTCGTGCTGACCGATCACGCGGCGCTGCAGCCGCGTCTCGATATCGCGGAACCGATCGGTGACGTCCCGGAACACCATGTCCTCGGGAATCTGCGCGACGCCCGAGACGACCGAGACGACGTCGCCGGCGGTCACGTCGGCCCGTCGATCCATCTCGGCCTTCACGGCCGCCGTATCGAGCCAGCCGATCACCTTGTCCGGCAGGTGCAGATGCCGCATATAGCGCGGCGAGAGCTCGAGCGCCGTATCGACGGCCTCCTGATGAATCCGCACCGAGTAATTCCGCTCAAGCCGCGGACGCAGCTCGTCGAGAATGTGCCGCGTCTCGTCGATCGACGGCTCGGCGACGTGGACGGTCCGGAAGCGGCGGGCCAGCGCCTCGTCTTCCTGGATGTATTCCTTGTACTCGCTCAGCGTGGTCGCCGCGATCATCCGGATTTCGCCGCGCGCCAGCACCGACTTGAGCACGTTCGCCGCGTCGGACGGCGCCCCGAGGGCCGATCCCGCGCCGACGATGGTGTGCGCTTCGTCCACGAAGAGGATGAAATGTGGACGCTCGCGCAGCTCGCGCAGGACGTTCTGGATCCGATCCTCGAACATCCCGCGGAGCATCGTCCCGGCCACCATGCTGTTCATCTGCAGGTTGATCACCTGGCAGTCGCGCAGGCGGACGGGGATCGATTCCGGTTCGAACTCGATGCGACGCGCCAGCCCTTCGACGATGGCCGTCTTGCCGACGCCCGGTTCGCCGATCAGCATGACCGAGTTGGCGCGCTCGCGATGACAGAGAATCTCGAGCACCTGCTGGATTTCCCGCTCGCGGCCGAAGACGGGCGGCACCTTGTCCTGGTGGGCCAGCAGATTGAGATTGACGGCGAAGTGCCGGAGGAACGATGGCAGCTCGAAGCGCTTGCGCAGCCGCTCGTCGCGCAGCTCCAGATCGTGCACACGACCGGCCACGCGGGAGATCAGCTGATGCGGCTCGACGCCGTACCGGTGCAGGATCGCCACCGAGACGCCCTGCGTTTCCTCGAAGATCGCCGAGAAGAGATCGTAGGCCTCGATCGTCTGCCGCCCGGCGCGGCTCGCGTGATGGAACGCCAGCTTGAAGAGCAGCTTCGTCGCCGGCGAGACGTGCGGTTCCTGACGCACGTACGCCGAGGCCGCCTGCAGGTGCTGTTCGATTTCCCGCAGCACCGCACCCGGGTTGAGCTGCAGGTCGTGCATGACTTCGGCGAACAAATCCCATTCGACCTGTGCGAAGGCCAGGAAGATATGTTCGTTCGTGAGCAGCGGATGTTCGTGCCGGCGCGCTTCATCGAACGCGCGATCCACGACCCGCTGTGCGGTTTCTCCGATCTTGCTCGGGGAGATGTCGAATTCGTCGACGTGCACGGTGCCCTCCCTCCACAGGGTGCGGCAGCAAGAATCAGGCCAGCACGATCGGTGTCGCGCGCGTCCCCGCGCGTGCATCGGCGCGCGCATGATGCGCAGCGCTCTCGGAAGAAGGCGGTCGGGCTTTCCCGACGAGCCGCATGTCGGCGAGGGGCAGGAAGGAACGTCCGCGGCGTCTCAGGACCGGACAGGCGCGTGCGAGGAGCCGCGAGAGCCGAGCAGTGCGGCAATGCGATCGGGCGTCGGCGGGTGCGTGCTGAAAAGCGAGAGCAGCCCAGCCGCCGAGAACGGCTTGATGATGAACAGGTGCGCCGTAGCCGGGTTGGCGGCCATCGGGATCCGCTGCGACACGGCCTCGATCTTCCGCAGAGCCTCGACGAGCCCGTCGGGACTGCCGACCAGCGCCGCACCGGCCGCATCGGCGGCATATTCGCGCGAGCGGGAGATCGCCGCCTGGATCAGCATGGCCGCGATCGGCGCGAGGATGATGGTCGCCAGGAGCGCGAATGGATTCTGGCCGCTGCGGTCATCGCGCCCGCCGAATCCGCCGAAGATGGCGGCGAACTGCGCGGTGCGCGCGAGCAGCATCACGGCGGCCGCGAGCGTGGCGGCGACCGAGCTGGTGAGGATGTCGCGATGACGCACGTGCCCGAGCTCGTGCGCAATCACCCCTTCCAGCTCGCGATCGTCGAGGAGGCGCAGGATGCCTTCGGTGGCGGCGACGGCCGCGTGCGCCGGATTACGGCCCGTCGCGAACGCGTTCGGCGACGGATCCGGAATGATGTACACGCGCGGCTGCGGCAGGCCGGCGCGCCGCGCCAGGCCCGCGACCACCTGATAGAGGCGATGATCGGGGCCGACTTCCTGGGCCCGATACATCTTCAGGACAATCTTGTCCGAGAACCAGTACGACGCGAAATTCATCGCCGCCGCCACGATGAAGGCGACGACGAGCCCTGCGCTGCCGCCGAAGGCGCCGCCAATGGCGAGCAGCAGTCCGCTCATCACCCCGAGCAGCAGCGTCGTCTTCAGCACATTGTGCATGGTGCGTTGATCAATCCTGGCGCTGGAGGGCCAGCGCGTCGAGCCGCGCGAGCAGGCCGGCGATGAGCGCCGCGCGCGGCGCCAGCGCGTCGACGAGCACATGCTCATCCAGCGCGTGCGCCCCCGCGCCGACGGCGCCAAGACCATCTAATGTTGGAACCCCGAGCGCGGCGGTGAAATTCCCGTCGGACCCGCCGCCCGTCTCGCCTTCGCCGAGCGTGAGGCCGAGATCGCCCGCCACCGCGCGCGCTGTCTCGAAGAGCTCGACCACGGCCGGCGTCCGCTCGAGCGGTGGGCGATTCAGGACGCCCCGACAGTCGAGAGACGTGCGGAAATCAATCGGCTTCAGTTCTGCGAAGCTGGCGGCGAGCTCGCCCCAGGCCTGGCTCGTGGGGACGCGGACGTCCACCAGCGCATGCGCGTGTTCAGGAATGACGTTCGACTGCAGCCCGCCGTTCGCGCGCACGACGTTGACGTGCACGCCGCGCTCGAGATCCTGAAACGCGTTGATCCGAAGGATCTGGTGCGCCAGCTCGGCGACCGCGCTGGCGCCCCGCAGCGGCTCGAGTCCCGCGTGGGCAGCGACACCGGTGACCGCGACCTCGAAGTGACCGCAGCCCTTGCGCGCCGTCTTCACCGCGCCACCGGGGAGCGACGGCTCGAGCACCAGGACCGCCGCACTTTGGCGCGCTTCATCCTCGAGCACCTCGCGCGACGATGCGCTCCCCACCTCTTCGTCAGTGGTCCAGAGCATCACGATCGGGCGCCGGCGGTCGGGCACGAGCATCTGCAGCGCGCGCACGGCGAGCATCGCGAGCGCGATGCCGGCCTTCATGTCGAAGACGCCCGGGCCGGACAGCCGGCCGTCGTGCACCTCGCACGGCATCCGGGCGAGCTGGCCGACGGGCCAGACCGTATCGAAGTGGCCGAGGATGAGGATTGGCGCCGCCGACGGCGCCTGCGGAGTGATTTCCGCGCGCACGAGGTCGCCCGCGCGCTCCCGCGGGAGTAGCGTGACGGCCGCGCCGATCGCGCGGAGTCGCGCAGCCAGCTCCGCTCCACAGCGATCAACGGCGGTCTTCTCGGTGGTCGGCGATTCGAGGCGGGCCAGCGCCTCGATGGTGTCGAGCAGCCACGGCTGCTCGGCGGTACAGAAGGAAAGGAGCGGCAGCATCACAGCAGCCCAAGCGTATAATCAATCGTATGCGCAAGCCAGCTTTCGCAGTGGCCGCTGCCCTCGTGTTCGTCACCATCGGCGCATCCGCCCAACCGCCGGCGCCGCAGCCATTCCCGACGACGAACGGACCGTCGACCGCACCGCCGTCGCGGCAGCAACCGCCGCCGCCCGCATCCGCGTCGCCCGCGCGGAGCCAGGCGCAGCCGCCGGCGACGACGGCACCGAACGGTCAACCGGATCAGAACGCGGATCTCGCGGCGAAGCTGGGTGTTCCCGTCTATCCGTCGGCGCAATTGCTGGGGTCGTATGACGCGGGACGGGGGCAGACGTTCTATCTGTTTGGTTCGACGGCGGCGTTCAACGATCTGGTGGCGTACTACAAATCGGTGCTGAAGCAGGGCGGGCACATGGTGTTCGACGCGCCGGCCACCTATTCGTTCGAGGTGGGCAAGTTCGATGAGGATACGATGGCGTTTCCGCCTGGGGTCACGATCAAGGACTTCCAGTCGGAACCGACCGGCGGATATCCCAATCCCAAGCCGGGCGGTCAGCCGGCTGTCTTCCCGAGCGTGATTCAGATCGTGACGGCACCCGCCCCCGCCCCGGCGCCCCCGGCCGGCCGCTGAGGACCAGCAGCCGGCCAGCCGCGTGCACCCTTAGTGGCGCGCTTCGAAGGCAAGTTCGCCTGGCGGCCGAGTCCGGCTTCGGCGGGGCGCTCGGCGGCCGTCTTCACCGATGCTGCGTGTGAATCGAAGCCAAAGAACGTCGATTTCGGAAACGCCTGCGCCATCACGATCGTCGAGGCGCCGGCGAGGGCCATGGCCTGCTCCGGCGGCAGCCGGAACGTGCCATCCATGTGCTCGATGTAGCCCGACGCCGCCTGCGCGTGCAGTCACTCGCGCGTGAGGCGTGGATGTGTGTGTCCGGCTGGCCAAATCGTCGGCGGCGATCGGTGTGCCATCCGCCATCGCGCGATAGAGACCGAGCTCCTCGCCGACGATGATGCTGGCGAGCATGGCCGCGCCGCCCATATCGGCGACCAGCTTCCCCATGAATTCTGCGCTCCTGCCAGGACCGCCACAATGGACGGTGCTGTCAGGATTGCGAAATTTTGGCGACAGCTCGACGATTGTCCGGCTGCAGTCCGGCCAGGCTCTTCGATACCGGACGAACGGCAGAGGGCGCCGGTTTTGCTCCGAATGTTTATCGGAGGATGGACCAGCATGCGAAAGGACTTCTCGATTGCCGGGCTGGCCCTCGCGGGCGCGCTCTACGTCGCGGCCAGGCATCCACTCGCCGCGGCGCTCACGATGGCGCTCGGCATGGGGTTTGGCCTCGCGGCGCTCACGATGGAGCCAGCCACGACGCGGACGGCGTTCGAAAAACGATGACGTCGCCCGCCTGAGTCCCGATCGCCTACACTGATCGTCCGATGTTCTCTCGAGCCGACTGGCTGCTCTTCGGGGGCAGCGCGCTCACGATCACGCTGGCCGGCCTCACTCATGACGGCGGCGGCGCGGTCGCTGCCCTCGCGTGCGCCGCGCTCTCCGTCGCGCTCCTGGCCACGCTCGTTGGCCGGTCCGTCGAGCAGCTCGGCAACCGGTTCGGTCCCGGGGCGACTGGCGTGTTGCAGTCGGGTCTCGGCAACCTCCCCGAGCTGTTCATCTCGCTGTTTGCCCTGAAGGCCGGGCTGGTCGAGGTCGTCCGTGCGGCCCTGATCGGCTCCATCCTCGGCAACCTGCTTCTCGTCATGGGCCTCTCGTTCATCGTCGGCGGGCTGAAGCACGGCCCGCAGAACCTCGACTCCGAGCGCGCCCGCAGCGTCACGGTGCTGATGATCCTGTCGGTGGCGGCGATGGTCGTCCCCTCAGCCGCTTCGTACGTCCATTCGCCGGCCGCCCCGCACGAAGACGTGCTCTCGACGATCGCCGCGATCGTCCTGCTCGTGCTGTTCGCGCTCACGCTGCCGGCGTCGCTCAAGCGGAACGCCACGCCGCTGTCGTCCGAGAGCGTCGCGCACGAGGAGCCCCGCTGGCCGGCGGCCGTGGCGATTGCGCTGCTCGCGATCACCGCAGCCCTCGCCGCGCTCGTGTCCGACTGGTTTATCGCGGCCCTCGAACCGGCGATGCACGTGCTGCACATTTCCGAGGCGTTCGCCGGGCTCGTGGTCGTGGCGCTGGCGAGCAACGCGATCGAGAACGTGGTCGGCATCCAGCTCGCCCTCCGCAATCAATCGGAGTACGCATTTTCAGTGATCGTGAATTCTCCCCTGCAGATCGCGCTGGTGCTCGCGCCGGCGCTGGTGATCCTGTCGGAGCTGTTTGGCTTCACCGTGCTGACGCTGGTCTTCTCGCCGATGCTGGTGGTGTCCGTCGCCCTGGCGGTGATTCTCGTGGCGTTCATCACCGTCGACGGCGAATCGAACTGGATGGAAGGCGCCGCGTTGATCGCGATCTACACCGTGATCGCCGCCTCCTTCTGGTGGGGCTAGGGGGTCAGATCTTGATTCTTGCACGAGTGTCCAGCAGTTGAGACACTTCAACGTTCGCAAAAGCTGACCGCAGCCTCTCGCCTTCCTGCGCAGTTTCTGCCATATCGAAGAGACATCCCCGCGAACGCGGCGGAATTGACCGGCACGCGAGCGGTACCGCCCTTGCCCCACTCGCGGTATGAGTCGCCCCCTCCGCCTCCACGCACCTGAACTCCTGCACCATCTATTCGCGCGGGGCAACAACAAGGGCGGCATCTTCGAAGACGATGAGGACTACGCCACGTTTCTCGATCTGCTGGCAATCGCCACGGCGCGCTTCAACGTGCACTGCGCGGCCTATTGCCTGCTCCGTAACCACTATCACCTGGTGCTCGTGCCGCATCAGCACAAGCTCTCTCGGCTGATGCAGCAGCTGAACTCGGTGTACAGCCAGCGGTTTAATCACCGCCACAGCCGTGTCGGACACGTGTTGCAAGGCCGCTTTGGTTGTCGCATCGTGCAGGACGGTGCGTATGCGCGGGCCGTTTTTCGCTACGTGGCCTTGAATCCTGTGGCGGCCGGCCTCGTGCAAAAGCCGGAGGCCTGGAGATGGAGCAGTTATGGCGCCGCTCTGGGAACAACGCCGGCCGAGGATTTTCTCGTCATGAATCATCTCTGGCGCGCGTTCGGGACGTCGGATGAAGGGATCGGTCGCGGACGATTTGCGACCTTTGTCGCCGCGGGACTCCTCGAGCCTCCGGACTCGAGCCTGCTACACGGTTCGGACGACCTTTCCGGCCGACTTGCGTCGGCGCTCAAGCCTCACGCGTCAAATGTGGACTTTGTCTACGCTCACCGATTCGCGGCGCGCCCGAGCATCGGGACCTTGCTGGAAGCCTGCCCGGATCAGTGCAGCCTCGAAGAAGCGGCACGCACCGCGTTCTTCCATCACGGCTACACGCTGGCGGAACTGGGCCGCGCCGTCAGTCGCGATCCCTCAACGGTGTGTCGGTGGGTTCGTCGCGCAGCGGCGCGACACAACGGAGACGCCCACGCGGGCTTGTCATCAATCGTGGACGATCATGCAAGAAACAAGATCTGACCCTAGCGACTTTCGGGGACGTACACTTCGCCGCGGCGGCGGAACTCCGCGGACTTCTCGCTCAAGCCGGCATCGATCGCGTCCTTCGCCTCGAGGCCGTGCGTGGCGGCGTAATCCCGCACCTGCTGCGTCAGCTCCATGCTGCAGAACTTCGGTCCGCACATCGAGCAGAAGTGCGCGACCTTCGCCCCCTCGGCGGGGAGCGTGGCGTCGTGATAGGCGCGAGCCGTCACCGGATCGAGCGACAGGTTGAACTGATCGTCCCAGCGGAACTCGAACCGCGCCTTCGACAGCGCGTCGTCCCAGGCCCGCGCGTGCGGGTGCCCCTTTGCCAGGTCGGCGGCATGCGCGGCGATCTTGTACGCGATGACGCCGGCCTTCACATCGTCGCGATTGGGCAGCCCGAGATGCTCCTTGGGCGTGACGTAGCAGAGCATCGCCGTCCCGTACCATCCGATCAGCGCCGCCCCGATTGCGGCCGTGATGTGGTCGTAGCCGGGCGCGCTGTCGGTGGTGAGCGGACCGAGCGTGTAGAACGGCGCTTCGCC
>JANWLS010000125.1 GCA_025450765.1 Vicinamibacterales bacterium
ACAGGCCGTGCGGGAACTCGAGCATCTCGCCCGCCATCGCGCGCTCCTCGCCGTGCACGCGCGCGATGCCATCCCCGATCGAGATCACCGTTCCGACCTCGGCGACGTCCACGTCAACGGCATAGCTGCCGATCTGCTCGCGGATGATCTTGGAAATATCTTCGGCTTTGATGTCCATACTGGATGCTTCGCTGTAGACGTCAGGCTGCCCAGGGCCTAGAGCCCAGCGCCCAGGGTTTCCTTCATTTTCTGCAACTGCCTCGCCACGCTGCCGTCGTACACCGTGCTGCCGATGCGCGCGACGACGCCGCCGATGATCGACGGATCGGTGTGCGCCGAGAGGAGCACGTCGCGGCCGGCGACAGCGCGCAGCCGCTCGGTGAGCGCGCGCGCACGGTCGGCAGGCAACGGAATCGCCGTGGTCACCTCCACCTGCACGACCTGCCGGTACTCGAGCACGCGCTCGTGAAAGGCACGGCGCAGGTCCGGCAGCATCGACAGCCGATCGCGGCCGGCCAGCAGCAGCAGCAGCTTCTGCAGCACCGGTGCGACCGGCGCACGCAGGAGCAGCTCGCGGACGACGCCTTGCTTCTTGGGCGCGGCGATCACCGGATTGGTCAGCACCTCGCGCAGCGGCTTCGACTGCTCGAAGAGGTCGACGAGCTCGCCGAGCTGCTGCTCGACCAGCTGCGGATCGCTTTCGGCGAGCGACACGTCGAGGAGCGCGCGGGCGTAACGGGCGGCAGCAGCGTGATTCGTCATCGCGGGGCGCCCAGCTGCTCGAGATACCGATCGACGAGCCGCAGCTGATCGGCGTCGGTGATCGTCTGCTTCACCCGCGCGGCCGCCAGATCAACCGCCAGGTTCGCGGCCTCGGTGACCAGCTCGCGCTGCGCCGCGCGAAGCTGCATCTCGATTTCGCGGCGCGTCTGCGCCAGCAGCCGCTCGCGCTCGATGTCCGCCGCGCGATCGATGCGCGCCTCCTCGGCGGCAATCTCCTGCGCGCCGCGCGTGCGCAGCTCGTCGAGCTCCGCCGGCAGGGTCTTCATCCGCGCGTCGATCTCGGCGAGCCGCTCGGTGGACACGCGCCGCGTCTCGGCAGCATCGACCAGCGCGGCGCGGATCTGCGTGCGGCGGTTGTCGAGGTATTTCGCGAAGGGCGAGCGCAGGAGGTAGACCAGCGCATACGCGAGGATCGCGAAGTTGATCAGGCGGAAGATGATCGCCCACGGGCTCTCGCTCTGCTCGCTCGCCTCGGCGGCGTTCGGCTCGCCCATGGCCTGCGTCGCCTGACGGCCGGGGGTCGCTTCCGACGGCGGCTGCGTCACCTGCGCGGCGACGCGCACGACCGGCGCGAACGGCAACGCGCGCGCCGCAGGCGCCTCGCGCGCGACGAGCGCGCCCGCACCCATCAGCAGCGCCACCGAGAAAGAGAGGATAGCTCCGCGCCCCCCGCGTCTCCGCGAGCTGCCCTTGCGCCGATTTTCACAAACCTCGACCGGCACCCGCGTTCCTTCTGCGCTCACGGCACTCACGACTCGATTACGAGGCTTTTCGGCCGAGCACGCGCTCGACGATGGAATCGGCCAGCGCGTCGGCGTCGCGCTGAATCTGCGCGCGCGCCGCGTCGGCCTGTGACTTGAGCGTGGCGCTCGCCCTGGCCAGCTCCTGCTCCACGCTCTGGCGTGTCCTGGCGAGGATCTCCGACCGGCGATCCAGCGCCTGGCGCCGCCGTTCGTCCATCTGCGTGTAGATCTCCGCGCGCGCCGCGTGGGTGCGCGATTCGAATTCGTCCACGGCCGCCTGCGCGCGGCTCGCCGATTCGGAAGCGAGATGACGCGCGCCGGTGATCGCCTCGCGCCGCGCCGCGATCACCTGGTTGATCGGCTTGAGCAGCAGTCGATCGAAGATGACGGCGAGCAGCAGGACGAAGAAGACAATCCAGAGCAGCGAGAGATCCGGGATCACTCAGGCGACTCCATCAGAACACGTGGATCGGCAACCAGACAAAACAACAATTTATACCATTTGCTCAGGCAGACGAGCAACCGTGCGGCGGGCCCAAAGGCCCGTCTCAATGGACCTCGACCAGGGTCGTGCTGTTTCTGGGGAGCACGTCGCCGATGCGGGCGACGGTGACGCCGGCGTCGGTGAGGCGAGCCGTCAAATCGTCGACGCTGGCCGCCGCAACCGCCACGAGCAGTCCACCCGAGGTTTGCGGGTCGTAGAGCAGGTCGAGCAGGTCCGGGTCGACGGTCCCCTCCATCCGGAGGCCGCGACTGAAGTAGGTGCGGTTCGAGGCCAGGCCGCCGGAGCGATTCTCGGAAACCAGTGCGCGAACACCTGCGATCATCGGAACAGCGGCGGAATCCAGCCGGGCCGTGACGAAGCTCGCCGCTGCCATCTCGCTGAGGTGACCGAGCAGCCCGAATCCCGTGATATCCGTGCAGCCGTGAACGCCGCTTCCAATCAATGGGGCCAGGGCCTCCGCCGCCGCACGGTTGAGCGTCGCCATCTGCTCGACCGCCGGCTTCAGCATCCCGGCCGGGAGCCGGTCGAACTTGATGGCGGTCCCAATGATCCCTGTCCCGATGGGCTTGGTCAGAAGGAGCGCATCGCCCGGACGGGCGCCCGCATTAGAAAGGATGCGAGACGGGTCGACCGCACCCGTGACGGCATACCCGAACTTGATTTCACGATCCTGGACGGTGTGTCCGCCGAGGAGCGCCACGCTGGCCTCGCGCAGCTTGTCGAACCCGCCGCGGAACACCTCCCGGATCGTCTGGGCGTCAACCTCGTCTTTCGGGAAGCCGGCAATGGCGAGCGCCGTGACCGGCCGCCCACCCATCGCATACACGTCGCTCAGCGAGTTGGCCGCCGCGATCTGACCGTACTGATAAGGATCGTCGACGATCGGCGTGAAGAAGTCGACGGTCTGCACCAGCGCCGGACCACCCTCCCACCTGTACACACCCGCATCGTCAGCGGTCCTGAAGTCGATCAGGACCCGCTCGTCGCGTTCCACGGGTATGCCGCTCAGGACCTGAGCGAGCTCGCCTGCGGCGAGTTTGCTCGCTCAACCCGCGCAGGAGACCATCTGGGTCAGACGCTTAAGCATGCTTTCCATCCGTCAGGTGATCGTAGATCCGAATCAATTCGTCCTCGGACACGAAGTCGATCTCGATGCGTCCGCGGGAGCCGCGGCGAACGATGCGGACGCTGGTGCCGAGCGAGAGGCGGAGCTGCTCTTCGGCGGCGCGCGTGTGGACGTCGGCCTTCGGCTTCGTCTCGCGTGCCTCGGGCTTCTTGTCGCCGTCGCCCGTGAGCTTCCGTACGAGCGCCTCGGTTTCGCGCACCGAGAGACTCCGCGCGATGATCTCGCGCGAGAGGTTGCGCTGCTGCGCTTCTTCACCGAGCGCAAGGAGCGCGCGCGCGTGGCCCATCGACAGGCGGCCGGCCGCAAGTTCCGCGCGCAGCTCCTCGGGAAGCTTCAGCAGCCGCATATAGTTGGCGACCGTCGCGCGGTCCTTGCCGACGGCGACCGCGATCTCGTCCTGCGTGCGGTTGAAATCGTTCGCCAGGCGGCGATACGCGAGCGCCTCCTCGACCGGATTCAGATCGGCGCGCTGGACGTTCTCGACGAGCGCCATTTCGAGCAGCGCCTTCTCGTGTCCGGTCTCGACCTGCTTCACCGCCACCGGCACACGATGCAGGCCGGCGCGCTGCGCGGCGCGCCAGCGGCGCTCGCCCGCGATGATCTCGTAGCGGCCACCGTCCACCGTGCGCACGACGATCGGCTGGATGATGCCGTTCGCCCGGATCGAGTCGGCGAGCTCCGCGAGGGCGGCTTCGTCCATCACGCCACGCGGCTGGTAGCGGTTCGGCGCGAGCAGATCGATATCGACTTCGACCGGCGCGGGGCGCACTTCCGGCGCATCGGGAATGAGGGCGCTGAGGCCTTTACCGAGGGCGGGGCGTTTTTCCATATGGAGCTCTCACACGCGGCGAACCGATCACGCGGAGCCGCGGAGAGATTCAACTCTT
The DNA here is from genome assembly GCA_025450765.1 of Vicinamibacterales bacterium. Classification (GTDB taxonomy): domain Bacteria; phylum Acidobacteriota; class Vicinamibacteria; order Vicinamibacterales; family CAVVIG01; genus JAGWRA01. The sequence goes on from JANWLS010000125.1 coordinate 4,045, forward strand.
CTCGTTCACGCGGAGCCGCGGAGGACGCTGAGAAATCAACTAAATGAGTTACCCTCCGCGTCTCCGCGTGAGACGTCTTTCGCGATCTGCGCATCCGCGCGTGACTTGCTCAGCCTTCGCGTCCTCTGCGTGCTACGTCACCATCTCCGCGTGCCCGCTGCGCGCGAGCAGCTCGCGGGCGAGCGCGAGGTACGCCGCGGCTCCGCGCGAGCGGATGTCGTAGAGCACGATCGGCAGGCCGTGGCTCGGCGCCTCGCCGAGCCGCACGTTGCGCGGGATGATCGTCTCGAAGACTTTCTCCTTGAAGAACTCGCGCACGTCGCGGCCGACCTGTTGACCAAGGTTGGTCCGCTCGTCGTACATCGTGAGCAGCACGCCTTCGATGTCGAGGTCCGGGTTCAACGCCGCGCGCACGCGCCTCATCGTCCCCACCAGGTCCGCGAGGCCTTCGAGCGCGAAGTACTCGCACGGGAGCGGGATGAGCACGGTATCCGCGGCGACGAGGCTGTTCAACGTGAGCAGCCCGAGCGAGGGCGGGCAGTCGATGAAGATCAGATCGAAGTGCTCGCGCTGCGGGGCCAGCAGCTCACGGAGCCGCTCTTCGCGACGCGGCAGGGTGACAAGCTCAATCTCGGCGCCGGTGAGGTGCGCATCCGCCGGCACGATCGTGAGGCGCTCGACGCTGGTCTGCAGCAGGAACGGCGTGATGTCGGTGAGCGGCTCGGGCACGGTGAGCGCGCGATAGATCGTCCCCGCTTCCGTCGCGCGGCCCTTCAGGCCGAGGCCGCTCGTGAGGTTCGCCTGCGGGTCCATGTCGACGACGAGCACACGCTGCCCGGCGAGCGCCAGGGCGGCCGGCAGGTTGATCGTGGTCGTGGTCTTGCCGACGCCACCTTTCTGATTGGCGACGGCGATGATGCGGCCCATTTGGTCAATTAGCCTATTTTGTAATAGTGATCGCTCAGCGAGCCGCAGGTATTCTAGCAGGAAGCTCGTCTAGTGAGCATCCTGCCGTTCCACGTGGAACATTGAGAGATTGTCTCGGCGGCAAAACAGTGCTGAGACACGCAGTCTCACGCCGGGACCGCCGTTTTCTCCAGGATGATCAGCCGCCCTCGGCCTGGCTCGGTGAGCGGGACCGTGTGACGCCACTGCAGCGGCGCCAGCGGATCCGGCAGCTGCCCCGACGGCCCGCGGAACAGGAAGAGCTCCCCCCCGAAGCGCAGAAACGCCTGCACGGTTCGGAGCACCTGCCCTTCCACCCTGACCGCTCGCATGATTCCCAAATCGAAGGATTCGTGCAGCTCCGGCCTCGGCAGCAGGTCTTCGAACCGCGCGGTTTCCACGCTGGTGTCTGGCAGGTTCAGGGCGCGAATCGCCTCGCGCAGGAAGGCGCATTTCCGAACCTTGGCCTCCACCATCACGAGCCGAAGCTCCGGGCGGGCGAGCTTGATCGGAATTGCGGGCGAGCCCCCACCCGACCCGAAGTCGATGGCGGTGCGGTTGCCGACCGGGATGTGGCGTGCGGCGATCAGCGGCTCGACGAGCAGCCGATCGAGCGCCTCGTCTGACATCTCCTCCAGCTTGAAGGAGGTGAGGTTGATCTTCTGATTCCAGCGGGCGAGCAGCTCGTAGTACGCCTGAAGCGCGTCGGCGAGCTCCGGAGTCAGGTCCAGCTCCGCCCGCTTCGCCCGTCGTACGAGGCGCCCCCTCAGCTCACGGGCGCTCATGAGGCAGCGGGGCGCATCGGTCGTCCGAGATAGGCGCCGATCACGGCGACTGCTGCGGGGGTGACTCCGGGAATCCTCAGCGCCTGGCCAAGGGTGTCCGGCCGGACTTCTGACAGCCGCTGGATCACCTCGCGCGAGAGGCCCGGAACCGTCGCGAACGCGAATGCCTCCGGGATCCGTCGACCCTCTTCGCGTCGAAGCCGCTCGACGGTGGCCACCTGCCGGCGCAAATACCCTTCGTACTTGATGGTGGTTTCGAGGCTGGCGAGATCGAGGCCTTCCTGTCCCGCCTGCACCTCGAGCGCAATCTGGCCGTCGCGGTACAGATCGGCCAGCTTCACCTCAGGACGCCTGAGCCATTCCAAGGCCGAGGCACGGTTCCCGCAGGGCGTGCGCAGGGCAGTGCTCTGCAACGCTTCGCGATTGCGTGCAAACCTGGCCTGGCGAGCCTCGAACCGGCTCCAGCGGGTGTCGTCCACCAGGCCGATCGAGCGGCCGATCGGCGTGAGCCGCAAATCGGCGTTGTCGATCCGAAGCAGCAGCCGGTGCTCGGCGCGAGACGTGAACATCCGATATGGCTCGAGGCAGCCCTTCGTAATCAACTCGTCGATAAGGATGCCGAGATACGCCTGATCCCGGCCCAGACCGAGGGCCGGCTCGCCGCGGACAAGGCGGGCCGCATTGATCCCGGCCATCAACCCCTGCCCGGCGGCCTCTTCGTAGCCGGACGTGCCATTGATCTGGCCGGCCAGGAAAAGCCCGGCGATCCGTTTGGTCTCCAGGCTGCGCCGCAACTCGGTCGGCTGGATGAAGTCGTACTCAACGGCGTACCCGGGCCGGAGCACCACCGCATCGGCTAGACCCGGCAGTGCGCGGATGATCGACTCCTGGACCGCCCGCGGGAGGCTCATCGAACAGCCGTTCACGTAGATTTCCCGGCTCTCCACGCCTTCCGGCTCCAAATACACCTGGTGCCGCTCGCGGTCCGGGAATCGAACGATCTTGTCCTCGAGCGAGGGGCAATAGCGCGGACCGATCCCCTTGATCTGCCCGTTGAAGAGCGGCGACTCCCCCACGTGGGCGCGCACCAGGTCGCGGACAGCCTCGTTCGTATACAGGAGATAGCAGGAAGTTGGCTCGCGGGCGATGGCGTCCGTGAGGAAGGAGAAGGGAACGGGTTCGGCGTCGCCGCGCTCCTCGACGAATGTTCCACGTGAAACACCCCCGTCGAAGTCGATGCTCTCGCGCAGCAGCCGCGGCGGCGTCCCAGTCTTGAGCCTCCCCCACCGGAAGCCAAACGACTTGAGCGATTCGGCCAGATCGCGCGAAGGCGGCTCCCCCGCCCTCCCCGCCGGTTGTGTCTCTGGTCCAATGTGAATCAGGCCGTTGAGGAACGTTCCGGTTGTGATGACGAGCGCGCGTCCCGGAATGAATCCGCCGCCCTCTTCGAGCTCGATGCCGCGAATCCGGTCGGATTCGATGACGATTCGGCCCGCCTTGCCGCAGATCCAGGTGATATTCGGCTCGGTTTCGAGCCTCGCCCTCACCCACCGGCCGTACTCGCGCTTGTCGGCCTGGGCGCGCGGCGACCAGACCGCCGGCCCGCGGCTTCGATTGAGCAGCTTGAACTGAATACCCGTCGCGTCGATCGCCTCGCCCATCAGGCCGCCGAGCGCATCGATCTCGCGAACCAGGTGCCCCTTCGCGGTCCCGCCGACGGCCGGATTGCACGGCATGTGCGCAACGGTGTCACGTGACAGCGAGCAGAGCGCGACCCGGGAGCCGAGGCGAGCGGCCGCCCAGGCCGCCTCACAGCCGGCGTGTCCCGCGCCGATCACGATGACGTCGAAGTCGTCGGACATAACCTTGTCTGCGCCGAGCGCGAGACGACGAGCGCAATGAGCTTACTTCCCGATGCAGAATCTCGAAAAGATCTCCTGGAGCACGGCGTCCGGCGCGCGGCGGCCGCGAACCTGCTCCAGCTTCTCACGAGCGTCGTGCAGATCATCCAGGACAAATTCTTCAGGGATGGCGCCACCGGACATGTCCACTGCCGCCCTGGCACGGGCAAGAGACTCTATGCAATCGGTCAATAGACCTATATGACGGGCGTTTGTCACCCGCACCGGATCCCGCTCAGGAGCCTCGACGCCAAGTGCTTGCAGCAGCGCTGGTTTCAGCGCGTCAACGCCCTCGCCGGTCCGCAGCGACATCATCACGACCGGCCGGCCGAGCAGCGCCGGAACATCAGCGGCGCGCCAGGCTGAACCGACATCAACTTTGTTGACGACGCAGAGGTCCCGGCTGTTTTGGTCGTTCAACAAAATCGCGACGTCTTCTGCGTCGAGGGGCTCCGAGCCGTCCAGCACGAGAATCCGGGCGTCGGCGACATCCTGCGCCCGCCGCGCCCGCAACACGCCTTCCCGCTCCACCTCGTTGTGCGTCTCGCGGATGCCCGCGGTGTCGACCAGCGTCATCTTCAATCCGTCGAGATCTATCGTCTCCGTCAGCAGATCTCGTGTCGTTCCGGGCTGCGCCGTCACGATCGCACGCGCCGCGCCGGCGAGCGTGTTGAAGAGCGTGGACTTCCCCACGTTCGGCTTGCCGACGATCACGACCTGCAATCCCTCGCGGATCAATCGGCCGGTCTCGGCGCGCCGCAGCAACGCGCGCGTGTCGGCGAGGATCCGATCGAGCTCGCGCACGAGATCGCCGGGATCGACGAAGTGATAGCCCTCGTCTGGAAAATCGAGCGACGCCTCGAGCCGCGCGATGACATCGAAGAGCCGCGCGTCGATCGCGGAGATCGCGTCGGTGAGCGTCCCCTCGAGTTGATCGAAGGCGGCGCGCGCCTGGAGCGGCGTCACGGAATCAATCAGGTCGGCGACCGCCTCCGCCTGCACGAGATCGATCTTGCCGTTGAGGAACGCGCGAAGCGTGAACTCGCCGGGCTCCGCGAGGCGTGCGCCCGCCGCCACGGCAGCGTCGATGATCTGCCGCAGCACGATGGGGCTGCCGTGCGCGCCGAGCTCGACGAGATCCTGGCCAGTGTAGGAAGCCGGACCCGGAAAGAAGGTCGCGACGACCTGATCGATCGAGCGCGAGCGTCGGATGCGCGCGAAGGTGGCGCGGCGGGGTTCGAGCGGCGTCGAGCGTCCGAGCAGCGTGCCCGCGATCCGGTGCGCGTCCGGGCCGCTCAGCCGGATGACGCCGAGAGCGCCACGGCCTGGCGGCGTGGCGATCGCCACGATCGTATCGCTCGAAGAAAAGAAGGTGGAGGGCATCGCGTCGCTTCCCTCCGGCGCCTCGCGCAGGCCGCAGGCGCTCTCAACGCTTCACGGAAATGATCACCGTCTTCAGGTGCGCGTCGCCGATGCTCTCGGTCGCGACGCCCGGCTCCTCGGCGACCGCCATGTGGACGATGCGCCGCTCGTAGGGATTGAGCGGACCGAGCTCCTGGTCGAGCCCGGTCTGCCGCACCTTGCCGGCCAGGAACCGCGCCATCTGCCGCAGCTCCTGGTCCTTGCCCTTCCGATAGCCGCAGCAGTCGAGGAACACGCGCTCCTCGTCGCTCAGGCGGCGGCCGAACACCATGTCGACCAGGTGCTGCAGCGCCTTGAGCGGTTCGGCGCGGTGCCAGAGCAGCACGTCGGCGCCTTCCCCATCGATGTCGATGCGCGGACCGGAGTCGGCCTGCGTCACGGTGGTCGTGACGGACAGGCCCATGGCTCCGGTGACCTGCTGGATGAACCCGGTGATGTCGTCGATCGCGTCGGTCGGCATAGTCGGAATCTTCAACTCACAACGGATAACTCACAACTCATCACTGAGAGCGCTCAATGCTTCGCCGCCGCCTGCGTCTTGCTCTCCCCGACCCGCTTCAACCGCCGCTCGGCCGGCGGCCGCACGGCCTTGATGACCGGCGGGCCGATCAGGTAGTTCGTCACGTACTGCTGGCCGATGCCCCACAGGTTGCTCACGAACCAGTACAGCACCAGGCCGCTCGGCGCCCAGAGGAACATCACCGTGAAGACGATGGGCATGAACATCATCATCTTCTGCTGGCTGGGATCCGCCGTGCTCGGCGTCATCTTCTGCTGCCACACCATCGAGATCCCCATCAGGATCGGCGTGATGTAGAGCGGATCGCGCAGCGACAGGTCGGTGATCCATCCGAACCAGGGCGCGCCGCGGATTTCGATCGCCGTCTCGAGCAGCGCGTAGATCGCGTACAGCACGGGCAGCGTGAGGATCATCGGCAGGCAGCCGCTCGCCGGGTTGACGCCCTTCTCCTTGTAGAGGGCCATCATCTCGGTGTTCATCTTCTGCTTGGCCGGATCGGTCGCTTTCAGGCCGGAGTACCGCGCCTGAATCGCCTTCATCTGCGGCTGGATCTCCTGCATCCTCCGCATCGACACGACGCTCTTGTGCCGCAGCGGGAAGATGGCCATGTTGATCAGGACCGTGAGGATGATGATCGACCAGCCGTAGTTGCCGACGAACCCGTTGATCCACTTCAAGGCCTTGAGCAGCGGGACCACGAGAAACGAGAACCAGCCGAAGTCGATCGCGCGCACCAGGTCGCGGTTGATCGACGCGAGCAGGTCGAAATCCTTCGGCCCGAAGAAGAACCGCATCGCCTGCCCCGCCTTCGACGGCTGCAGCGTGTAGGCGACGAGATTCTCCGTCGGCGCTTTCGGGGCCGACGATTGCGGCACCGCCAGCGGCTCGTAGTCCACCTTCACCGGCTCGGTTGGAAACAGCAGCGTCGACATGAAGTAGTTGTCGTCGACGCCCACATAGCCGAACGCGGTCTCATAGGTCGACTGCTTGCCGAGGGTCTTCGCCGACAGCCGCTCAACCTTGCCGGCCTTCGCATCGAAGTAGAGGCCCTGCGGCTTCTGCAGGTAGCGGTTGGTTTCGCTGTTCCACACGTCGCCAAGACCCGGTCCCCACTCGATCGCCGGATTGAGCGTCTTCCCGTGGTCGACGACGGACGTCTGGAAATCGATCGTGTACTTCCTGGGATCGATCGTGAACGTCTTCTCGGCCCGCAGGCCCGAGGCGTCCTGGTATTCGAACGACAGGTGAATCGGCGCGCCGCTGGCGTCGGTCGCCGGCTCGGGACCCTTCACGGCGTACAGCGCCGAGTTGAGTCGCTGCGTCACCGCCGCGTCATCCACCTTCAGCGAGAACGGCGACGGATACTGGCCGAGCAGTTCCGTCACGACGAGCTCGAGCGGGTTCCCCTTGGCGTCCTTGTAGTTCTTCAGCTTCCAGCTCTTGAGCGTCGCCCCCTGGTTGCTGAAGACCGCGTCGACGTTCGGGGTGTCGACTCGGATGTCCTGGGCCGTGCGGGCGGACACCAGCGCGGTGGCCGGTGGCAGGACCGGCTCAACCGCTTTGTTATCAGGAGCTTCTGGAGAAGCCTTGGCGTCGGACGCGGCGGGCGTCTTCCCCGCCGCACGGCCCTTCGACCCCGCGGTGGTTGACGCCGCCGCCGTCGCGGTCTTCTTCGGCTTGGGCGGTTCGAAGAGTCCCTGGAAGGCGTACAACACCAGGAACGACAAGAAGATCGCGATGAGGACTCTCTTCTCCATGAAGCCGGTTCAGACTCGGCGCCGGCCATCGAAGGCCGGGCGCGCATGCGAATGATCGGGGACCGGGTCGTACCCGGAGGAACCGAGCGGATGGCAGCGGCCCAGGCGCCGCACGCCCAGCCAGCTGCCCTTCAGCGCGCCATAGCGGCGGACCGCTTCCGCCGTGTAGTCGGCGCACGACCGCCAGTATCGGCACGACCCTGCAAACAACGGTGAAATAAAGATCTTATAGCCTCGAATCGCCCGCAGCAGCATCCTCGCGGCGAACCCCGTCGGCGGCTCCGCGTGGGGGTCGGACGGGCCGTGTTCGGCGCGCGAGATGGGAGCGGTAATCAGCTTCAAGGCTGGCAAAACTCGCCTTCAGCAGGTCGGCTTTGGGGATGACGACGATATCGAAGCCTGGCGTCGCGGGATTCCGCCGGAACAGTTCCCGAACCAGCCGTTTTGCGCGGTTTCGCACCACCGCGTCGCCCAGTTTCCGCGTGGCCGCGATCCCCAGCCGCGTGATCTCGAGCGAGTTGGGGAGAAAAAAGATGGTGCTGTACCGGCCCGAACTGCGGACGCCGTGCTCGTACACCCGCTGAAACTCGGTGCGGCGGCGCAGGCGTCCCGGGCCATTCACCCGCTTAGCGCTCGTCGCTGACGGTCAGGCGCTTGCGGCCGGTGGCCCGCCGGCGCTTGAGGACCAGCCGCCCGTTCTTCGTCGCCATCCGGACGCGGAAGCCATGCGCCTTGCGGCGGCGGCGGTTGTTTGGCTGATAGGTTCTCTTGCCCTTCATCTTTTCCTCTCGGGACTCTGCCCCGAACCCCCGCCTCCGCGCACAGCGCTCCGGCGCGTCAGCCGGAGCCTTCGCGAAGGCTGGCTGGCGAACTGCAGTTCAGAACCATTAATGGTAGCGGACCGGCTCAAGGGGTGTCAATTGCGGCGGGTTGTGGTACATTCGCCCCCTTCCGCCTTCAGCCCCCTGTCAATGCTGAGGTTAGCGTGGCTGCATCACCGGAATGGAACCGGGCGCGCTTGGGTCTGGTCCCAGAGTTTTCCACAACTGTGGAAAAAATTGTGGAAAAAGCGGAAATCCAGACACATCAGTCGCTGGAGCCCAGAAAAACGGCGGTGTTCGCTGGAGGCGAAAGGCAGAAACCCGGTCCAGGGGCGGTTTCCGGCGTCCTGGCCGCGCTCGATGACCGGATCGGCTGGACCGACTGAGGCGAAAGTCGGGCGCGGTCGAGTTTTTCGCGCATTTTCACGGGTTTTTCGATCGGATTTATGCCCAACATCTGGGACGACGTGCTGGCGCGGATCGAAAGCAAGATCAACCGGCATAGCTTCTACACCTGGTTCAAGCCGACCAGTTATCTCGACGATGACGGTCGCACGGTCTCGGTGCGGGTTCCCAATCCGCTCTTCAAGGACTGGCTCACCAAGCATTACTCGGCGGTGATCAACGAGGCGCTCGGCGAAGTGCGGCGAAACGGCGCCGCGATCGCGTTCGTGTCCGAATCGATCGATGGCGATGCGCGGCACCCGGTGTTGCCTGCCACCGCGCCACATCCGGCGTCACCTGCGGCTGCCGCAGCCGCGGCGAAGGAAGCGCCGGTCGATGCGACCGAGCCGCCGACGCAGATCTCGAGCCTTTCGGGCCTCAATCCCCGCTACACCTTCGACACCTTCATCGTCGGGTCGTCGAACCAGTTCGCGCACGCGGCGTGTCGCGCGGTCGCCGAAGCCCCGTCGCGCTCGTACAACCCGCTGTTCATCTACGGCGGCGTGGGCCTGGGGAAGACGCACCTGATGCACGCCATCGGGCACTACGTCCTCGAGCGCGATCGCAAGTTGAAGCTCACCTATGTCTCGTCCGAGCGGTTCATGAACGAGATGATCAACGCGATGCGCTACGAGCACATCATGCAGTTCCGCGAGCAATATCGCTCCGTCGATATCCTGCTCGTCGACGATGTGCAGTTTCTCTCGGGAAAAGAGGGGACGCAGACCGAGTTCTTCCACACCTTCAACGCCCTGCACGAGGCGCAGAAGCAGATCGTGATCAGCAGCGACTGCCCGCCGCACGAGATCACGTCGCTCGAAGAGCGGCTGCGATCGCGGTTCGAATGGGGCCTGATCGCGGACATCCAGCCGCCGGATCTCGAGACGAAGGTCGCGATCCTGAAGAAGAAGGCGGAAGCCGAAGCGGTGCCGCTGCCCGACAACGTGGCGCTCTACATCGCCGGCAAGATCAAGTCGAACATCCGCGAGCTCGAAGGATCGCTCATCCGCCTGGTGGCCTATGCCTCGCTCACCGGGCGCGACATCTCGCTGGCGCTGGCGCAGGACGTCCTCAAGGAGATCCTGGACCACGACGAGCGTGCGGTCACGATTGAGGTGATTCAGAAGTTCGTCGCCGACTACTATCAGCTGAAGCTCACCGAGCTGAAGTCGCGCAACAACTCCAAGTCGGTCGCGATGCCGCGGCAGATCGCGATGTATCTGTGCAAGACGCTCACGCGCGCGTCGCTGCCGGAGATCGGCCGGAGCTTCGGCGGCAAGCACCACTCCACGGTCATCCATTCGATCCGGAAGGTGGAGGAGCGGCGGAAGACCGACGGAGATTTCAACAGCCTCATGACCACACTTCTGGCGTCTTTTCGCTGAAATCCGCCGCTGTCCACAGACGAGCTGTGGATCGCCTGTGGACGCGGCTGTGGATCGCTGGCGTCCACAGGAGCCGCTCAAAAGCGTGGTAGGAAAGGGGAAGAAAAACGCACAGTTTAACCTGCTGAAAATCAAGGACTAACGGGGCGACGCGACTTTTCAACACGCCTTCTTTTCTTATATAATTTAGAGTCTCTCGTACTTCCCTCAGTCCCGGGATCACGGGACCCCGGAGCGCCGGCAACTCGAGGTCAGCACAGCTATGGAACTCGTCGTCCGGAAGAACGACCTTCTGCGAGAACTGCAATTTTTCCAGGGCATCGTGGAGCGCAAGAACACGATCCCGATCCTGGCCATCGTGCTGATGGAAGCCCAGGGCGAAGAAGTGCGCCTCGTGGCGACCGACCTCGAGGTGGCGCTGCAGAGCCGCTGCGCCGCGTCGGTCACCAAGCCAGGTGCGCTGACGGCGCCCGCCAAGAAGCTGTACGAGATCATCAAGGCGCTCCCCGAGACCGACGTCCGGATCGACGAGGACAAGGCCGGCGTGAAGCTGGCGGCCGACCGGTTCGAGTCGCGGATGCAGACGCTGCCGCGCGAGGATTTTCCGACCGTGCCGCAGTCGGGGGGGGCGCCCGTCGCCATGCTGCCGCGCGCCGGCCTGCGCGAGATGGTCGCCAAGACGCAGTTTGCGATCACCGGCGAGGACACGCGCTACTTCCTGAACGGGGCGCTGCTCGTGCTGCGGCCCGATTCGATGGCGCTCGTGGCCACCGATGGCCACCGCCTCGCGCTCGTGAGCGTCAAGCGGGAAGGGAAGGCGGGCGAGGAAGACGTGAAGGCGATTCTGCCGAAGAAGACGCTCGGCGAGCTCGGGCGTCTCCTCGCCGAAGGCGAGGGCGACGTGCGCTACGAGCGCGGCGAGAATCACCTGTTCTTCGATGTCGGCGGCCGGCGCCTCATCTCGCGGATGATCGACGGCCAGTTTCCCGCGTACGAACGCGTCATCCCGAAGGGGAACGACAAGCACATCGAGTTCGAGCGGGATCGGCTCACGAGCGCGGTGCGGCGTGTCGCGCTGCTCTCGAACGAGCGGTCGCGCGCGGTGCGCATCAAGCTCGATCAGGGAACCGTCGACGTCTCGTCGAACAGCCCGGAGCTCGGCGAGGCGCACGAGACCATCGCCGTCGACTATCCGGGTCCGGCGCTCGAAATCTGTTTCAACGCGCAGTACATCCTCGATTTTCTCGGTGCCGTGTCGACCGACATCGTCTCGCTGGAATTGAAAGACGAGGTCAGCCAGGCGCTGGTGAAGCCGATCGGCGCCGAAGGGTATGACTACACCTACGTGATCATGCCGATGCGCCTCTAGCAAGGAACCCCCTGAACGTGTCCCAACTCGATCACAACCAGTCCGACGACGAGCTCACGCGGCCAGCGGCGGGTTCGGCCGATGGGGCCGCGCCATCCGCAGATGCGGGCGGCAACGGCCACCTGGGCGGCACCGACGGCGCCGACGACTACGGCGCCGACAAGATCCGTGTGCTCGAAGGTCTGGAGGCCGTGCGCAAGCGGCCGGCGATGTACATCGGGTCCACCGGCGCCGCGGGCTTGCACCACCTGGTCTACGAAGTCGTCGACAACTCGATAGACGAGGCGCTGGCCGGGTTCTGCGACCAGGTCAACGTGACCATCCACATCGACAACTCGGTCACGGTGGTCGACAACGGGCGCGGCATTCCGACCGATCAGCACACGAGCGGCAAGTCGGCGGCCGAGGTCGTCCTCACCGTGCTGCACGCCGGCGGCAAGTTCGACAACGACAGCTACAAGGTGTCGGGCGGCCTGCACGGCGTCGGCGTGTCGGTGGTGAACGCGCTTTCGGAAACGCTCGATCTCGAGATCTGGCGGAACGATCAGGTGTTCCAGCAGAGTTACGAGCGCGGCAAGCCGCTCGCCGATCTCACCGTCACCGGGACGACGAAGAAGCGCGGCACGAAGGTCACCTTCAAGCCGGATCACGAAGTCTTCGAGACCACCGAGTTCAGCTTCGACACGCTGGCGCAGCGCCTGCGCGAGCTCGCGTTCCTGAACGGCGGCATCCTCATCACGCTCGAGGACGAGCGCGACGGCAAGAATCACCGCTTCCAGTACGACGGCGGCATCGTCTCGTTCGTCACCCACCTCAATCGCAACAAGGCGGCGGTGAACGACACGACGATCTACATGCGGGGCGAGAAGGACGGCATCGACGCCGAGATGGCCCTGCAGTGGAACGACGGCTACACCGAGATGGTGTATTCGTTCGCCAACAACATCAACACGCACGAAGGCGGCACGCATCTCTCCGGCTTCCGCGCGGCGCTCACGCGGTCGATCAACGCCTACGCCACGCGGAACAACCTGGCGAAGGACCTCAAGGAGAGCATCACCGGCGACGACATCCGCGAAGGGCTCACTGCCGTCATCAGCGTCAAGATTCCGC